>PBAO01000031.1 GCA_002715985.1 Lysobacterales bacterium
CCCAGATACTCGCCTTCGACGACGTATTCATAGGCGGCCTCGGCGGCGGCGCGCTTTTGTTGTTCGTTGTTGCTCATAGGTCTGTCACGGGCGGAGGAAAATGGCTCAACTGTCGCGCGCGCCGAAGATCGCGGTGCCCACGCGCACGTGGGTGGCACCTTCGGCGATCGCGGCATCGATATCGGCGGTCATGCCCATCGAGAGGGTGTCGACTTCAAAGCCGCGGGCCAACAGATCGGCCTGGATGGCACGCAGGCGCGCGAACGGCTTGCGCTGGGCTTCGAAATCGTCGCTGTAGGCCGGAATGGCCATCAGGCCGCGCAGGCGCACACCGGGCAATTCGGCGATCCGGGCCGCCAGTTCGGGCACGTCTTGCGGCGCGACCCCGGACTTGCTGTGCTCGTCATCGATATTGACCTGAATACAGATATTCAGCGCCGGCATGTCGTCCGGGCGCTGCTCGGACAGGCGCCGCGCGATCTTCAAGCGATCGACGGCATGGGCCCAGGCGAAGCGGGCGGCGATATCGCGGGTCTTGTTGGACTGGATATCGCCGACGAAGTGCCATATCGGTGCCGGCTCGGCCTCGGCCAGGGCGTCGATCTTGCCCAGCGCATCCTGGAGGTAGTTCTCGCCGAAATCGCGCTGGCCGGCGGCCAGTGCGGTCTCGATCATGGGGGCCGGTTTCTTCTTGCTGATGGCCACCAACGTGATCGTATCCGGCGCACGCGCGCTGGCTCGGGCCGCGGCCGCGATCTGATCGCGTACCGTGGACAGGCGGGCGGCCACGTCGATATCGGTATCGGAGGTCTCGGCCATCGCTTTGCACGCAGATGAGGGCAAGCCGCTAGGATAACGCATGCCAGGGCGAGGTTCGTCATCCGGCGGCCATCATCGACAGGGGGAGACATGGATATCGCGCAGCTGCTGGCCTTTGCGGTCAAGCAATCGGCCTCGGATCTGCACTTGTCGGCGGGTTTGCCGCCCATGATTCGCGTCGATGGCGATATCCGGCGGATCAATCTGCCGGCGATGGCCGAAAAAGAGGTCTTCGCGCTGATCACCGAAATCATGAACGATCGTCAGCGCCGGGATTTCGACGAGCACTGGGAAACGGATTTCTCTTTCGAGATTTCGGGCCTGGCGCGGTTTCGGGTCAACGCGTTCCAGCAGAATCGGGGCTCGGCGGCGGTGTTTCGTACCATCCCGGCAGACGTGCTTTCGCTGGCCGAGCTGGACGCCCCCGACAGCTTTGCCGATATCGCCGGCCTGGCCCGCGGGCTGGTGCTGGTCACGGGGCCCACGGGGTCGGGCAAATCGACCACGCTGGCTGCGATGATCGATCACAAGAATCAGCACGAGCTGGGCCATATCCTGACCATCGAGGATCCCATCGAGTTCGTGCATGCCTCGCATCGTTGCCTGATCAACCAGCGTGAGGTCGCCCGTGACACGCACTCGTTTGCCGCGGCCCTGCGCAGCGCGCTGCGCGAGGATCCGGACACGATTCTGGTGGGCGAACTGCGCGATCTGGAAACCATCCGCCTGGCGCTCACGGCGGCCGAAACCGGGCATCTGGTCTTCGGCACGCTGCATACTGTCTCAGCGGCCAAGACCATCGATCGGGTGATCGATGTCTTTCCCGGCGGCGAGAAGGACATGGTGCGCGCCATGCTCTCGGAATCGCTGGCGGCGGTGATCTCCCAGACCCTGTTGAAAAAACCCGGCGGCGGGCGCGTGGCTGCCCACGAGATCATGCGCGGCACGCCGGCCATCCGAAACCTGATCCGCGACGGCAAGACTGCGCAGATGTATTCGGCGATCCAGACCGGGCAGGCGCACGGCATGCAGACACTGGACCAGTGCCTGGCCGACCTGGTGCGGCGCGGCATCGTGGGCCGGGACCAGGCCCGACGTTATGCCGTGCAGAAGGACGCGCTCTCGTGAACGCCGAACAGGCCGACAAGCTCTTGACCGTGCTGCTCGAACGTCTGGTGAGTGAGGGTGGCTCGGATCTGTTCATCACCGCGGGGTTCGCCCCGGCGATCAAGAAGGACGGCCGCCTGGTTGCGCTCATGGAGCGCGCACTGGGCGCCGAGCAGGCCGAGCGCCTGGTCGCGGCGTCGATGAGCCAGGCCCAGCGTGCGCTCTTTGCCGAAACACAGGAAGCGCAGTTCGCCATCGCCGGCGCCGCCGGGCGGTTCCGGGTATCGGCGTTCGTCCAGCGTGGGCATGCCGGGGCGGTGATACGGGTCATTAACACCGAGATCCCCACGCTGGCCGATCTCGACCTGCCGGAGACGCTGGCCGAGCTGGTCATGGCCCAGCGCGGGCTGGTGCTGTTCGTCGGCGCGACCGGCTCGGGGAAATCGACCTCGCTGGCCGCCATGCTGGGCCATCGCAACCGCCACGCGGCCGGGCACATCATCACGCTGGAAGACCCGATCGAGTTCGTGCACGAACACGCGGCCTCGATCGTGACCCAGCGCGAGATCGGCGTGGACACCCAGAGCTGGACGGCCGCACTTCAGAACACGCTGCGCCAGGCCCCGGACGTCATTCTGGTCGGCGAGGTGCGCTCGCGCGAGACGATGGAGCACGCGCTCAATTTCGCCGAGACCGGGCATCTGGTGCTGGCCAGCCTGCATGCCAACAACGCCAGTCAGGCCATCGATCGCGTGCTCAACCTGTTCGACGAGGCCGAGCGCGCCCAGCGATTGATGGATCTGTCGCTGAACCTGCAGGGCGTGGTCAGTCAGCGCCTGGTGCGCCGAGCCACCGGAGGACGCGTGGCCGCGCTGGAAATGCTGCTGGCCACACCGCTGGTCAGTGATCTGATCCTGCGAGGGCGTCTGGTCGAACTGCGTGAGGCGATGGCTCGCGGCACCGAGCAGGGCATGCAGACCTTCGACCAGCATCTGTTCCGGCTCTATGAGGCCGGCACGATTGATCTGACCGAAGCGCTGCGCCATGCCGACTCGGCCAACGAGTTGCGCCTGAACATCAAGCTGGCCAGCCAACGCGCCGCCGGCGAACAGGCCGAGGCGGTCGACGGCCCGTCGCTGGGTCTGGCCGATACGCCCGGGGCCGATGACGCCGACGCCGGATATCCGGACGAGCCGTATCGTTGAGCGATCAAGCGGGTAAGCTGGCGCCCGGACTGGACGATGAAACGATCATGAGCAATGACCTCCCGCTGATCGGCTGGCGTGAATGGGTGAGCCTGCCGGGCCTGGGTATCGAAGCCGTCAAGGCCAAGATCGATACCGGCGCGCGCACCTCGGCGCTGCATACCTTTGCCCTGGACGCCGACTACGAGCACGGCGAAAAGATCGCGCGTTTCGGGGTGCATCCGTTGCAGGGCGATACCCAAACCGTGGTGTGGTGCCAGGCTCCGGTGGTCGACGAGCGCAGCGTGCGCGACTCGGGGGGCCATCGAGAGTGGCGTTTTGTCATCGCCACCGAGCTGGGTCTGGCGGATCGCCGATGGACGGTCGAGATCACGCTCACGGCGCGCGATACAATGCTGTTTCGGATGCTTGTCGGACGCACGGCCATGGCCGGTCTGCAGGTGGATCCGAGTGCTTCTTTCCTGATGGGCCGCCGCGGCGTGCGATAGCGCCGCCGGCCCGCGACTCAACTCGCCGGAGCGCGTCTTCGGCAACGAACCCGGGGGTTCGATCATGCATATCGCCATCATGTCGCGAAACCGACAGCTCTACTCGACGCGGCGGCTGATCGAAGCCGGCAAGGCGCGCGGCCACGAGGTGTCGGTGGTGGATCCGTTGCGCTGCTACATGAACATCGTGCCGCACGCGCCCGAGATTCACTACAAGGGCAAGAAGCTGGAGAACATCGACGCGGTCATCCCGCGTATCGGGGCCTCGGTGACGTTCTATGCCACGGCGGTGCTGCGCCAGTTCGAGATCATCGGCGTGTACCCGGTCAACGAATCGGTGGCGATCTCCAGATCCCGCGACAAGCTGCGCTCCATGCAGTTGCTCTCGCGCAAGGGGATCGGGCTGCCGGTGACCGGCTTTGCCCACAGCCCCGACGATACCGACGATCTGCTGGATCTGGTCGGCGGCAATTCGTATGTCATCAAGCTGACCGAGGGTACGCAGGGCAAGGGTGTGGTGCTCACCGAAACCCGGGGGGCGGCCGAGTCGGTGATCGATGCCTTCCGCGGGCTGGATGCGCATTTCCTGGTTCAGGAATACGTCAAGGAGGCCAAGGGCGCGGATATCCGCTGTTTCGTCATCGGCGACAAGGTCGTGGCCTCGATGAAGCGCCAGGGCAAGGACGGCGAGTTCCGCTCGAATCTGCATCGCGGCGGGTCGGCCAGCGTGGTCAAGATCACCCCGGAAGAGCGCTCCACGGCCGTGCGTGCGGCCAGGATCATGGGCCTGAACGTGGC
This sequence comes from Lysobacterales bacterium, assembly GCA_002715985.1. Lineage (GTDB taxonomy): Bacteria > Pseudomonadota > Gammaproteobacteria > Nevskiales > Salinisphaeraceae > Salinisphaera. Next base: position 4,418 of record PBAO01000031.1, read on the forward strand.
CGGCGTGGATCTGCTGCGCTCCAACCACGGGCCGGTGGTCATGGAGGTCAATTCCTCGCCCGGCCTGGAAGGCATCGAGGGGGCGACCGGTAAGGATGTGGCCGGCCAGATCATCAGCTTCATCGAAAATCACTCCAAGCGCGGCAAGACGCGCACGCGCGGGGCCGGCTGAGCCGTAAGGCCTGTTGTGCGTTTCATGCAAGCCCGTGCCAAGCGCTCCTTGTTGTGACGATGGGCGACAAGACGAGGCGTCGCCCACCTGGCGTGTCATTCTGCGCCAGTGGGCCAGAACGCTGTATTGCCGATGCATCGTCAATTTCAGGGCGCTGGTCCCTTCGGCCCATAAAGATTGAAGAGGGGGCCCGGCCGCTGGCGAGTCTTGCTCGTGGCACGCCACGACGCAGCGACTCGCAGGACACACTGCGGATTCTCGACGAACGCGGTGCGCGCATGAAACGCACAACAGGCCCCAAGCCAGCCTCGCTATAGTGGCTCACGGCGACACGCGTCTCGTGTCGCCGTTTTCGTATGTGGGCCCTGCCCACGAAGGATAGGCGATGAGTGACGAGAACCCCGGAAGCCGCGACGCCGAGACGATCGAGATCGCCGGGCAGGAAGTCGCCCGCGGGCAGAGCACGACGATCGATATTCCGGTCGCCGATCTGTATACCCATACCAAGCTGACGATGCCGGTCACCGTCATCCGCAGCAAAAAGCCCGGCCCGGTGCTGTTTCTGTCGGCCGCGGTCCACGGCGACGAACTCAACGGTGTGGAAATCATCCGGCGCGTGCTGCGTCTGCGCCAGTTGAGGCGGCTCACGGGCACCGTCATCGCGGTGCCGATCGTCAACGTCCACGGCTTTCTGCGCAATTCGCGCTATCTGCCGGATCGGCGCGATCTGAATCGCTCGTTCCCGGGCAGCAGCAGTGGTTCGGTGGCCGGGCGCCTGGCCAAGGTGTTCATCGACGAAATCGTGATGAAATCCGATTACGGCATCGATCTGCACACCGGTGCGGTGCACCGCTCGAACCTGCCCCAGATTCGGGCCGATCTGTCACAGGACACGGTACGTGCGATGGCCGATGCGTTCGGCTGCCCGCTGCTGATCGACGCGCCCCTGCGTCAAGGCAGTCTGCGCGAATACGCCGATCGAAAGGGCGTGCCGCTGTTGCTTTACGAGGCTGGCGAAGCCCTACGGTTCGATGAGTTCTCGATCCGGGCCGGCGTGCGCGGCGTGGTGGGCGTCATGCGTCATCTGGGAATGCTCAGCGAGCGGCGCAACGCCAAAAAGGCCGCCGCCCCGGTGGTGGCCGAGGACTCGTCCTGGGAGCGCGCGCCCGAGTCCGGCATCCTGCGGATGCTGGTCGAGCTGGGCCAGTACGTGGAAAAAGAACAGGTGCTGGCCTACGTGGCCGACCCGTTCGGCCAGACCGAGGTCGCGGTCACCGCCGAGCACGCCGGTATCGTAATCGGCCGCACCTACTTGCCACTGGCTCACGCCGGTGATGCCATCTATCACGTGGCGCGCGTGAAGGGGGCCGAAAAACTGGCCGCCCGCGTCGAAAGGTTTCAGGAAGCCCACGAACCCGATCACCCGGACGACCGTGGCCTGGCCGACGAGCCGCCGTTGGTATAAAAGACAATTCGTCCGCGAATGAATACAGGCATTTATCCGCAGATGGTCGCCGATGGCCGCAGATGAAAAAGATGATGGGCTAAAATTAAAGATCGATTAGACACGATATTCATCACCTGTCTTTCAATCGGCGTTCATCTGCGGATTACTTTCTTTTTTATTCGCGTTTACTGGCGTTATTTGCAGACGGCTTTCTCGAAGAACACCTCGTCGATCATGACGATCGGGCATGTTCGGCGGCGGCCGGCTGGCCGGCGATCATTGCCATTACGGCCATACGAATGCCGATGCCGTTGCGCACCTGTTCGAGTATCAACGACTGTTTGGAGTAGGCCACTTCGGGCGTGATCTCGACGCCGCGATTGATCGGGCCGGGGTGCATGATCAACGCCTCGGGCTCGGCATGGGCGAGGTTGGCCTCGGTCAGGCCGAAGTCGCGATGATAATCGGCGATATCGCCGAGCACGTCGCCGTCGATCCGCTCGCGCTGGATACGCAGGCCCATCACGATATCGGCATCGGCCAGCCCGGCTGCGATATCGGTGGTGGCCGTCACGCCGAGCGCGGCCGGAGTCGCCGGCAAGAACGCCTCGGGGCCGACGACACGGATATCCGTCGTACCCAGTGTCTTGAGCGCATGGATCGTGGAATGAGCGACCCGGGAATGAGCCACGTCCCCCACGATGGCCACCGAGAGGTTGTCGAAATCCGGGCGATGACGACGAATCGTGAAGACATCCAGCAAGGCCTGGGTCGGATGCGCATGGCTGCCATCCCCGGCGTTGATGATGGCCACGCCGGGCCCGGCGTGCTCGGCAAATCGAGCAGCGGCGCCGCTGTCCGGATGACGGATGACGAATATGTCTGCGCCCATCGCCTGCAGGGTGAACAGCGTGTCGAGATCGTCCTCACCCTTGCTACGCGACGACGTGGCCACATCCATGTTGATCACATCGGCCGACAGCCGCTTGGCGGCGAGTTCGAAGGTGGTTCGGGTGCGCGTGGAGTTCTCGAAGAACAGATTGAACACGGTGCGCCCGCGCAGCAGCGGGACTTTCTTGGCCGGCGCGCCGATCTCGGGCACGAAGGATTCGGCCGTGTCGAGAATCCGGGTGATCAGATCCGCCGACAGGCCCTCGGTGGTGATCAGGTGGCGCAGACGGCCGGCGTCGTCGAGTTGAATATCGCTCATGCGTAAACGGGGGCGGTCGGTATCAGCGCAGCACGAGCTGCAGGGGCTCGGGGCCGGTGAGCTTGATCTGACGGTCGCTGGCCACATCGAGATTCAGGCCGGTGGCGTCTGCGGCGAAAGGCAGCTCGCGACAGCCCCGATCGACGAGCACACCCAGACGCACGATCGCCGGCCGGCCGTAGTCGAACAGCTCGTTGAGAGCGGCCCGGACGGTGCGCCCGGTGTAGAGCACGTCGTCGATCAGAATGACGGTCTTGTGGTCGATATCGGCCGGTATATGGCTGGGCCCCACGCTCGGGTGCAGGCCCACCATCGAAAAATCATCGCGATAGAAGCTGATGTTGATAGTGCATAACGGGCTGTCGAGGCCGAAGTGTGCGTGCAGACGCTCGGCGATCCATGCGCCGCCGGTCTCGACGCCAACGATGACGGCGTCCGGATTGTCGGCGACGATCGGGGCCAGCTGAGCGGTGAGGGCGGCCAGCGCGGCGTCGGCGTCGAACGTGGTGGTCGATGCATCGTTCATGTTGTGTCCTCTGGGTCGTTCTGTAGCCAGCGTTCGAGAATCACCTGGGCCGCCATGGCGTCGGAGTCGCCCTTGGCCAGGCGCTTGCCGCGGCTGCCCGAGGCCCGGGCCGCGGCCAGGCGTTCGCGGGCCTCGATGGTCGAATAACGCTCGTCGATCAGGCGAACCGGCAGTTTATAGCGGCCCCACAGTTCCTCGGAAAAATTGCGTGCCCGGTTGGTCATCTTCTGGCTGGTGCCGTCGACGTCCAGGGGCAGGCCGACGATGAAGACATCGACCCGCCATTCATCAACCAGCGCATCCAGGCGCTGCCAGTCAGGCTGGCCGGCGATATGTTCGAGTGCGACCAGCGCCTTGGCGGTACCGACCACGGCATTGCCCACGGCGATGCCCATACGGCGTTTGCCGTAGTCAAAGCCGAGAGCCAGATCATGGGCCGCATCAGGCATGCCCGGCCGCCCCGGAGAGCTGATATGCCTCGAGCCCCAGCAGGCCAGTGGCATCGGCCCAGCGTCGTTCGGCCGGCGACTGGAAGATGATCGCCGACTTGGATGGGGCGGTCAGCCAGCTGTTGGCCAGGATCTCGTTTTCCAGCTGGCCCGCCCCCCAGCCGGCGTAACCCAGGGTGATCAGGTACGCGCTGGGGCCGAAGCCGTTACCGATGGCCTCCAGAATATCGCGCGAGGTGGTGATCGCCAGATGACCCTCGATATGCAGCGTCGATTCCCACTCGCCTTCGTCGGTGTGCAGCACGAAGCCGCGCTCGGTTTGAACCGGCCCGCCCCAGTAGACCGGCATGTCGCGATCTACATGGGCCTCGATGTCGAGCTGGCCGAGCATGTCGACGAGAGCGAGATCGCTGGGCTTGTTGATGACAAGCCCCATCGCGCCGTCATCGTTGTGATCGGCCAGCAGGGTCACGCTGCGAGAGAAATCGCCGCCGACCTGTCCCGGCATGGCGATCAGGAACTGATTCTTGAATTGCATGTTCTGCATGCCGTGATTATCCGATGCCGCGGGCGGCTCGGCAAACCGGCATGCAGCCATCCCGGCGATCAGTGCAGGCGTTTCTCGATGGCATCGAAGAGCCTGGCGCAGATATTGATATCGAACTGGGCCTCGAGCTCGCGCACGCACGTCGGGCTGGTGACGTTGATTTCGGTGAGCTTGTCGCCGATGACATCCAGGCCCACGAACAACAGACCCTTGTCGCGCACATAGGGGCCGACCTCGCGGGCGATCTTCAGATCCCCCTCGGTGAGCTCGCGTCCCACGCCGTGCCCGCCGGCGGCTAGGTTGCCGCGCAGCTCGCCCTCGGCCGGCACGCGCGCCAGGGCATAGCCGACCGGCTCGCCGTCGACCAGCAGCACGCGTTTGTCGCCGTCCTTGATCTCGGGCAGATAAGCCTGGGCCATGGCGTAGTGGGTGGCGTGCTCGGTGAGCACTTCCAGAATCACGCTGGTGTTGTCGTTGCCCTCGGTCACCCGAAAGATGCGCGAGCCGCCCATGCCGTCCAGCGGCTTGAGAACTACGTCGTGATGTTGGGCGATGAAACGCTTGAAGGCATCGGCGCGACGCGCGACCAGCGTGGGCCCGCAAAGATGGGCAAAGCGGTTGATGGCCATCTTTTCGTTGACGTCACGCAACGCATCACAGCGATTGACCACGAGCGTGCCTTCGTTTTCGGCCAGCTCCAGGATATAGGTGGCGTAGATGTACTCGGTATCGAACGGCGGATCCTTGCGCATGAGGATCGTATCCAGATCCGCCAAGCGCACGATCTGCGACTCGCTGGTGTAGTCGAACCAGTGGTCGTTATCGTCGGCCACCGAGAGCGTGCGTGCATTGCCGTAGCCCACGCCGTCAGCCACGAACAGGTCGCTCATGGTGAAGTAGTGGATGGTGTAGCCGCGCCGCTGGGCCTCGAGAAGCAGGGCCAGGGTGGTGTCCTTGTAAGGGGTGATGTCCTCGATGGGATCCATCACAACGCCAAGCGAATGAGCCATGGCCTATGTGTCCTTAACGACTTGCGTCGTTGCCGGTCGATTGATGGCGTGCATGGTAGCGCACGCAACCGGCGGCCGGCCCTAGTGCGTGCGATACCACTCGTAGCAGGCATAGCCGAAAACGGGGCCACGCTCGTGATCGCGGCGATTGGAATCCAGATCATCGCAACCCTCCGCAAAGACCCGGCGATCAAGATCGCAGCTAGCACGGTGATCAGCAGCGCATAGATCGCCGGGGCCAGTTCTGCGATACGGGCCGTATCGTAATGGCCGAACAGCCCGCGGAGAATGGATCGTGCGCTGGCCGCGGCGAGAATCAATGCCCCCGCAGCATGGCGATCTTTTCCTTGATGTGCTCCAGCCTCACCCGGCCAGATCCCCCCACAGACTCTGCAATGCGGCCAGGGCGGCCATGCCGGCGGTTTCGGTACGTAGAACGCGCGGGCCGAGGCGCACGCCCTGCCAGCCGGCGGCTGCCGCCTGCTCGATCTCGCGATCCGACAGGCCGGATTCCGGGCCGATGAGCAGGGCGGCCGACGATTGGCGTGCGATGCCCGCCAGGCCGGTTTGCGCCCTCGGAGCCAGCATCAGGCCGATATCGGCGTTGATGGGCGAGGCGATTCGATCGGCCAGGGTGCACGGCTCGGCCAGTGCCGGGCAGATCAGCCGGGCCGACTGTTCGGCCGCGGATTCGATCACGCGCTGCCAGTGATCGGTTTTCTTGGCCAGACGCTCGCCGGCCAGCTTGACCTGGCCTCGCTCGGCAAAGACCGGCTCGATACGGGTCACGCCCAGCTCCACGGCCTTGGCCAGCGCGAAATCCATGCGATCGCCGCGGGCGATGGCCTGAACAAGCGTGATTGCAACCGGCGATTCCCGGCCGGGTGCCTCTTGGGCGTTTATGGCCGCCTCGGCCTGTTTGCGATCGACGCGCGACAGGGTGGCCGTATATTCGAAACCGTCGCCGTTGAAGACCACCAGCGCATCGCCGACCCGCTTGCGCAGCACCGTGGCCAGGTGATGGCGCTTGTCGTCGGGTAGCGTCAGCGGCGTGCCCACGGTGATCGGGCCGGGGATGAACACGCGCGGCACGTGGCCTTTGTTCGAGTTCGGCCGGCTCATGCCGGCGCCAGCGGCTTGATCAGCACCGCCGAGTTGCGCTGATAGTTATAGAGCGCGCGCTTGGCCAGGGGCAGTGCCTCGATCGAGGAGGCCACGAAGCCGTGTTCGATGAACCAGTGCGGGGCCTTGGTGGTCAGCACGAATAACCGGGCCAGGCCCTGGGCCTGGGCACGACGCTCGACCTCGGCCAGCAGATCGGCCGCACGATGCCCGCCCCGATAATCCGGGTGCACGGCCACGCAGGCCAGTTCGCCGATCGCTTCCTCGGCATAGGGCATGAGCGCACAACAGGCCGTGATCAGCCCGTCGCGCGCCATGACGATATAGCGCTCGATATCCAGTTCGATGGCCTCGCGCGAGCGCGCCACCAGCAAGCCCGCGGCCGCCAACGGCTCGATCAGGGCCAGCACGCCGCCCAGATCCTCGGGCCGCGCGGTACGAATCGCATCATAGGAATCCGCGGCCACCATCGTGCCGATACCATCTCGGGAGTACAGCTCGCGCAGCAGCGCGCCGTCGGCCTCGAACGAGACCAGATGCGCGCGCTCCACGCCGGTCTGACAAGCCGCGATCGCTGCCGCCAGCCGTGCCCGATCCGGTACCGACAACCCGCTGTCGGGGGCATCCAGCAGCGTGCGCGCGCCCTCGACCGACAGGCCCGGCGCCGAGCGGGCCAGACGCGCATGCATGGCGTTGCCGGGGTGCAGCAACACGAACTTGTCTGCTGCCAGCTCGGTAGCCGTGGCCGCGGCCACGTCCTCGGCCACGAGGTTGAAGATCTCGCCCGAGGGCGAGTAGCCGATACACGAGAGCAACACGATATGCCCGCGGCTCAGATGGGCGGCCAGGCTGGCCGTATCGATGCGTCGTATCTCGCCGGTATGGCCGTGATCCACGCCGCCCGCCACGCCCACCGGGCGCGCGGTGACCAGATTGCCGCTGACGGTCGCAATCCGGGCGCCGCCCATCGGCGTGCTGGCCAGGCTCGTCGACAGATGGGCCTCGATCGACATCTGCAGGCTGCCCACGGCCTGTCGCACACAGGCCAGAGCGGCACCATCGGTCACGCGCACGCCGGCGACGAAGTTCGGCGCAATATCTGCCGCGGCCATGGCCGCATCGATCTGGGGCCGGGCCCCGAAGACCAGCACGATCTTCACGCCCAGTGAATGCAGCAGGGCGATGTCATAGATCAGATCGGCGAACCGATCCGAGGCTGCCGCCTCGCCGGGCAGGTGGATGACGAACGTGCGCCCGCGATGGGCATGCACATAGGGGGCCGAGGCGCGCAGGGCAGCCACCAGTCCGTTGTCGTCGGAGATATCAGAGCAATCGCGCATCCGCGTATTAGATCAAATGCGCTCGCCCGGGGCGATGGGCAGGCGCGCGAGGCCGGATCAATCCATGCAGAAACGCCGGATCAGCCCGGCGAGAATCCGCTGGGCCGGCCCGATCTGGTCGAGTGCCAGATATTCATTGGGCTGGTGAGCCAGCGCGATATCGCCCGGGCCCATGACCACCGTCTGCATGCCCATGGCGTTGTAATAGGCGCCCTCGGTGCCGAAATCCACGCTCTGCGCGCTGTGCCCGGTCAGTTCCTCGCAGGCAGCGACGATCTCGGTATCGCCGGCGGTCTCGAAGGCCGGCGTACCGTCGAACAGCGGGGTGAAGGCCACCGTGCAATCGCTGTCGGACAAGGCTGCGCGCACACGCTCGTGCAGTTCAGCGCGCAGGGCATCGATCGTCATGTCCGGCAGAAAACGCAGATCGATATCCAGCCGGCACTGGGCCGGGATGCGATTGGCGGCATCGCCGCCGCGGATCGCGCCGAGATTCAGTGTGGCGTGCGGCACCGGAAAACCGGCCACGCGCTGGCGCTCGATGAGTTCGTCGCGCAGGGCACGAACCGCCGATGTCGCCCGGTGCATGGCCTCGATGGCGTTGGCGCCATGGGCCGGGTTGCTCGAATGGCCCGAGGCGCCGCGGGTCTCGATGCGCTCCATGAAAATACCCTTGTGACGGCGGATGGGCACCAGCGCCGTTGGCTCGCCGATCACACAGTGGCGCGCCGGTGCGGCCATATCGGTCAGCGCCCGGGCGCCGTCCATGCCGCATTCTTCATCGGCGGAGACGATCAGGCTCAAGGGGCGGGTGAGCCGTTGGGCGTCAACCCGGCTTGCCGCCTCGGCAGCCAGCGCCAGAAAGCCTTTCATATCGGTGCTGCCCAGACCATAGAGCCGGTCGTTGCGCTCGGTGAGCACGAACGGATCACTGTCCCAGCCCTCGGCATCGAACGGCACGGTATCGATATGGCCGGCCAGGGCCAGGCCCTCACCGGGCGCGCCGCGGCCCTTGGTAGCGATCAGATTGGCCTTGTCGTCACGCTCCGGTAACGGCTGGATTCGACACTCGAACCCGGCTTGCGCCAGCCGCGCGGCCAAAGCCTCGACGGCCGGGCGATTGCCACAGTCCAGCGCGGGATCATCGCTGCTGATGGTGCGTGTGGCGACGAGTTCCTCAAGGAGCGGGCGCCAGGCGATATCGGACATTGGCGACAACGGATGGGGCTTTGGTCTGGATCATACGCCCATCGATGTATTCCGGGCGCGGGCCGACGATGCTAGAAACAAGAAAACCCGGTGCTCGGATCGATCGGTGACAGGGGCGATGACGATGGCACGAGATAAGATATTCCGCGCAGGGCTGGCTCTGACCGGCGTACTGGTCTCACTCGCGGCCTGGGCGGCTCCGCCCGGCGATGCGCCGCAACAGCGAGTCCGGCGTGACGGCCCGGGCACGGCCACAACCCCGACCCCGGCGCCGACCGGGGCCCGCGAGGTCGCCGACGACACAACCGATGAGCCTGCCCAGCGCGCCGAGGCCGACCGGTATCAGCCATGGACGACCCCCGAAGGCGTCCACATGCTGCGCGTCGGGCCGGCCGCGTCCATGCATCTGTCTGTGCTGCGTTGCGACGACGGGCGTCTCGTGGCGGCCGAGCGCGGCCGGGCGGCATGCGCCGATCACTGATCGATCGGGCGATTACAAAGAGGACCAGCGGATGATCGCAACCATGCAGCGCGTCCTGGCCGTGCTCTTGCTGATGGGCCTGATACCGGGCGCGTCGGCGGCGGATTTCGTGATACGCAATCTCGATGCGGGCAGTGGCACGGGGCTGTCCAATACGCGTCGCGTGGCCCCCGTCGATGGCAATCCCGGCACCACGCTGGGCGCACAGCGCCGTATCGCGCTGCGTTACGCCGTGCGTATCGTGACATCGCGGCTGGTCAGCCCGGTGCCGATTCGTATCGATGCCCGTGTCGATAGCGATCATCCGGATCTGGTCTGCACGCGCAATTCGGCCACGCTGGGGCTCGGGGGCGCGACGAATTACACCGCGAATTTCCCGGGCGCGCCGCGGCGTGATGTGGTCTATCCGCTGGCGCTGGCCAACGCGCTCGCTGGCCAGCGTCTGGCACAAGGCGCCGATGTCCGGCTGTTCATGAACGGCAGGCTCGACGTCGCTGGCAATGACTGCCTGCGCGGTGCCACCTGGTACTACGGATTGCGTGGGGCGCCCGGCAACAATCAGATCGATTTCGTGGGCAGTGTCGTGCACGAGCTGATTCACGGTATGGGCTTTCAGGCGATCATTGCGCTGACCGACGCCGGTGATCTGCAACAGGGCGCATACCCGGTGTTCCGAAACGGCCGGCGGTTTCCCAGCGTGTTCGGCCGGTACGCCCAGGATCTGGCTCTAACGGGACAGCCGCGATTCCCGGAACTGCGGGTAGAGCGACGAGCGGATGCGCTCGACGATGCGCCGTTCGTGGTCTGGTCCTCGTCGATGACCAATGCCGCGACGACGAACTTTGTGACGGCCGGCCGACGCGAGGGCCGAATCCGGCTTTATGCGCCCGAAGTCGTCCTGCCGGGCAGCTCGATTTCACACTGGTCGGCGGCGGTCGAGCCCGACCAGATCATGGAACCCTTCGAATCGGTCGAGACCAGTGTCCTGAACGGGTTGGGGCTGGCCAGCTGCGCGCTGCGCGATATCGGCTGGCAGCTGGCCGATGGCGTGCGCTGCCCGGATATCCGAACTGCCCCGATCGTCGGTACGGCCCGCGGGCAATATGTCCGGGCGTTTGCTCGGCCGGCCGTGTCGCAACCGCAGGCTGGCGACAGCTCGGCCACGGATCGCGATGACGACGACGCGGGCGGCTCGGGCGGCGGCTGCACGATGATGCCGGGCCAGCCCTTCGATCCGGTTTGGCTGGTGCTGTGTGTGCTGGCCGCCGGCGTGCTCGTGGTGCGTCGTAACAGGCCGGGCCTCGTTTAGTTTGCCTCACGACGCGCGTCTGTCGCTGGGCTGGCCACTGTGGGTGGCTCTTGGGCTCACACCGCTCGGCCCGTTGATGGCGATCATGACCGGCTGGGCCATATGGCAGCCCCACTGGCCAGCGCTTTCGAGTCTGATCATGGGCGTGGTGGCTGCGCCGGTCATCGAGGAGATCGTCTTCCGTGGCGGCCTGCAGAGCCTGCTGGCTCGGAATCGAACGCTGCGGCTTGCACACGTCGGGCCGATCGGCGCGGCCAACGCCCTGGCCAGCGTGGGGTTCGCCGCCGGCCATGTCGTAATGCGTGACAGCATGGCTGTCGCGCTGGTGTTTCTGCCCTCGCTCGTGCTGGGCTGGCTCTATGATCGCTGCGGCCGGCTTGGCCCCGTGATCGGCGTGCACGCGAGCTACAATCTGGCCTGGCTGACGCTGCTGGGCCCCGGATGAACACCGGGCCATCGCCACACGCCGGATGCTGGCGTAGGACCTGTTGCCGTTTCATACGAGTCCGCGCCAAGCGCTGTTTTACGGCAAGACGAGGCGTAGCCCACTTAGCATGTCGTTCTGCGCAAGTGGGCTAGAACGCTGGATTGCCGTAAAACAGCGCTTGTCCCGAAGGGTTGGGCCCAAAATTTGGCCATACCGCTGGCTCACCTTGATCGTGGCACAGCCAGAGCCGCGGCTCGCGCCTTGCCTGGCCAAATTTTGGGCGCCAACGCGGCGCTCGTATGAAACGGCAACAGGCCCTACCATGCACTCGTGATTACAATCTCTGTCGTTTCATGAGCCAAACCGATATCTTTTCTGTCCTGCAGACCGGGCTGACCCAGGCCGGCTCGGTCCAGACCC
>PBAO01000032.1 GCA_002715985.1 Lysobacterales bacterium
ATGGCCAAGGTCAACGTCTCGGAAACGCTGCACAAGGCCGTGGATACGGCCATCCAGCTCAATGGCGCGCGCGGCTATTCCAAGGACACGGTGCTGGAGTGGATCTATCGCTATGCCCGCCAGGCCCGGTTGGTGGACGGCGCTTCGGAAGTCCACAAGATGGTCTTTTCCAGGACGCTGATGGCCGAGGGCACGGATTTCTGGCACTGGCCGGGTCGAACGTCATGACACAGGCCGACTGGTCATCGCTTGCACCGAATGCGGCCAACCACGCGCCGCTCTCGCCCATATCGTTTCTCAAACGTTCGGCACGGATCTATCCTGACAAGACCGCGATCATCGATGGCGAAACGCGCCTGACCTATCGCCGGTTCGAGCAGAGGGCACGAGCACTGGCCGCCGGGCTGTCCGCGCGCGGCGTGACATGCGGCGACACGGTGGCCGTGCTGTCGCGTAATCGCCACGAGATGCTGGAAGCCCGCTATGGCATTCCCATGGCGGGGGCCGTGATGAACCCGATCAACACGCGTCTGGACGCCGCCACGATTGCCTTCATCCTGGGCCACGGCCGGGCACGCAGCGTGCTCGTGGACACGGTGTTCGCCCCGACGGTGCTTGATGCCTGTGCCCGGATGGCCACGCCGCCGGCGCTGGTCTGGATGACCAACGCCGGCTACGACACGCCCGAGCTCGGCCAGACGTACGAGACACTGCTGAGCGCCGGTCACGATGATTTCGCTCCGCTCACGCCGACCGATGAATGGGCGCCGCTGACGTTGTCGTATACCTCGGGCACCACGGGGGATCCCAAGGGCGTGGTGTATCACCATCGCGGCGGGTATCTGGCCGCCATGAGCAACGCCCTGGCCTTCGAGATGACGCAGTCCTCGGTCTATCTCTGGACCCTGCCGATGTTTCATTGCGACGGCTGGGGCTATGTGTGGTCGGTGACCGCGATGGGGGCCACGCATGTCTGCCTGCCGGCCATCGACGCCGAGCGTATTTACGACGAGATCGAGACACACGGCGTTACCCATCTGTGCGGGGCGCCCATCGTGCTCAATACGCTGATCGGGGCCTTTGATGCGGCCAACAAGCGGCTGAGCCAGACCGCGATATTCGCGCTCGGCGGGGCGGCACCGCCGGCAGCTGTGATCCGCAAGGCCCAGAGCATCGGTTTTGCGATCACCCACCTCTATGGCCTGACCGAAACCTATGGCCCGTCGGCGCTCTGTGTCTGGCAGCCCGACTGGAAAGCACTGGATACCGAGGCCCTGGCCGCGCGCATGGCGCGCCAGGGCGTGGCCAATTACGCCATCGAGGATATCGCGGTGCATGATGTGAATGGTGCCGCGGTGCCCGCCGACGGCGTCACGATCGGCGAGATCTGTATCCGCGGACACACCGTGATGGCCGGCTATCTGGACAATCCGGCCAAGACCGCCGAGGCGTTTGCCGACGGCTGGTTTCATACCGGCGATCTGGCGGTCTGTCATCCCGATGGCTACGTCGAGATCAAGGATCGGGCTAAGGACATCATCATCTCCGGCGGCGAGAACATCTCCAGCCTGGAGATCGAGGACGTGCTCTATGACCACCCGGCGATCGCCGAGGCCGCGGTGGTGGCCGCCCCGGACGAGACCTGGGGCGAGGTGCCCTGTGCGTTCGTGACGCTGGCCGTGGACACCACACTCGATGCCGAGACGCTGATCGACTATTGCCGCGCGCGCCTGGCCCACTTCAAGGCGCCCAAGCGCGTGGTCTTCTGTGAATTACCCAAGACCGCGACCGGAAAGATCAAAAAGAACGTGCTGCGAGACACGCTGTGACCGGCGATGGCGCCGGCTGAATCAGATAACGACAACGCGATAGATCGCGAAACGAGGAGAACATCATGGCCCATCAACGATTCCGCCGGGCGGCCTGTGTGGCCGCCACCGTGCTTGGCCTGGCCGCGTGCGGCCTGGCGCAGGCGGCCGAGGAGCCGATCACGCTGGGGGCTGCGTATATCCGCTCGGGCAGTGCGGCCGGCTACGGCCAGTTCGCCGAGGAAGGCATGCAGCTGGCCGTGGACGAGATCAACGCCGCCGGCGGCGTGATGGGCCGCCCGCTGGCTTACAAGATCGAGGACAGCCAGGGCAACGCCGGTACCGCCATCCAGGCGCTGCGCAAGCTGGTCTATCAAGAGCGCGTGGATGCGTTGATGGGGCTGGACAGCTCGGGCGTGGCCCAGGGCGTGGTGGCCACCGTACCGCGGCTGAAGAAGCCGCTGATCATCACCCATGCAGCCACGCCTGATGTCACCGGGGCCATGTGTAACCCCTATGTCTATCGCATCAGCGTGAACATCCAGCAGAACATGCGCGGGGCGGCCCGGATCGCCGCCGAGAGCGGGGCCAGGCGCTGGACCACGATCGGCCCGGATTACGCGTTCGGCCGTCAGTCCTGGGATTTCTTCGGGGCGGCGCTCAAGAAGGCCAATCCCGAGGTGACGCTACTGGAAACGACTGCCTTTCCGCGTTTCGGCGCCGAAGAGTTCACGCCCTTCATCAACGCGGTCATGGCCGCCAAGCCCGACGGCGTGCTGATCTCGCTCTGGGGCGGGGATCTCGTCAACTTCGTGCGCCAGGCCACCGACCTGGGCTTTTTCGACCAGGATCTGACGGTCATGTTCACCGTGGGCGCGGCCACCGAGGTGCTCACTGCCCTGGGCGACCAGATGCCCGAAGACGTATGGCTGGGCACGCGATACTGGTTCGATGCCTACGACAACCCCATGAACAAGCGCTTCGTCTCGGCGTATGCCAAGCGTTATGGCAAACCGCCCAGCTACAACGCCGAAGGCGCGTATGCCGCGGTTCATGCCTACAAGACCGCGATCGAAAAAGCCGGCAGCACCGACGGCACGGCGATCGCCCGAGCCTTGTCGGGGCTGTCGGTCGCCACGCCCATGGGCGACGTGGTCTTTCGCGCAGGGGATCATCAAACGCTGGTCGGCCCGACCTGGGGCCGCTCGGGCCCCATGGACACACGTTTTGATATCCGCTCGCTGACTGATGTTCATGTCTTCGACGGGGCCGATGTCACGCCGCCGGTCAGCCAGACCGGTTGTTCGCTCTAGCCATGTCGGGCCGCGCTCGTGACGGTCGGTCGGTCGGCACGAGCGCTATACAGGGGAAACAGATATGAGCGGATTCGCTACCGCCGCCCTGAACAGTCTGGATATCGGGCTGCTTCTGTTCGTGATCGCGGTCGGGCTGAACATCGTCTTCGGCGTACTCAACATCATCAATTTCGCCCACGGCGCGCTTTACATGCTGGGCGCGTATCTGGCGTTCACGCTCATTGGCCTGCTGGGGCTGCCGTTCTGGGTGGCGCTCGTCGTGGCCCCGCTGGGTGTGGCGGGGCTGGCGATTGTCATCGACCGGCTGTTGCTGCGCTTCATCTACGGGCGCGAGATCACCGACAGCCTGCTGCTGACCTTCGCGCTGCTTTTGATCATCAACGAATCAACACGTCTGATCTGGGGCAGCGGGATTCATGTGATCGACCCGCCGGCGCTGCTGGCGGGCACGCTGACCCTGCCGGGCGGGCTGCGCTATCCAGTCTATAACCTGTTCGTGATCGGCGTGGGGCTGGCCCTGCTGGCGGGACTGTGGTTGTTGTTCAATCGCAGCCGCATCGGGCGGATCATGCGCGCGGCCAGCCTCGACGGCGACATGGCGGCCTCGCTGGGCATCAACACCCGGGCCGTGGTGACCGGTGCGTTTGCACTGGGGGCCTGGCTGGCCGCGGTGGGCGGCGTCGTGGCCGCGCCCATGCGGGCCATTGATCCGGGCATGGGCGACAAGATCATCATCGAGTCGTTCATCGTGGTGGTCATCGGCGGCCTGGGCAGTTTCCCCGGTGCGCTGATCGGGGCGCTGGCGCTGGGCGTGATCCACGGCTTTGGCGGGCGCTATCTGCCCGAGATCAATCTCATCCTGCCGTTCATCGGCATGGCCCTGGTACTGCTCGTCAAGCCGCATGGCTTGATGGGCCAGAAAACGGATTAGGGGGCGCGTGTCATGTCACGTGTATTGATGAGGGCGCTCGGCGTGGTGGGCGCAGCTGCCGTGCTGGCCGGCCTGGTGGCCGTGCCGTGGGTGGCGCCGTATTTCTATATCTTCATCGCCACCGAGGTGGTGATCCTTGGCCTGCTGGCCGCCAGCTTCAACCTGGTGTTCGGCTATGCCGGCATGCTGAGTTTCGGGCATGCCGCGTTCTATGGCGTTGGCGCGTATGCCACCGCCCTGGTGCTGTTGCATCTGCAATGGCCGTTGATTGCCTGCCTTGCGGTGTCGGCAGTGGCGGGGGCCGCGCTGGCGCTGGTCATCGGCTTTCTGAGCGTGCGTCTGGATGAGGTCTATTTCGCCATGCTCACGCTGGCCTTCGGCATGATGGTCTTCGGCGTGGCTTATCAATGGCGCTCGGTCACCAACGGTAGCGACGGCATCGCCGGCTTCATGCTCACCGATTTCGCCCCGGGGGTGGGCTGGGTACTGGATGATCCGGCTGTCTATTACCACGTCGTGCTGGGTGTCGTGATCGTGGCCGCTGCGCTGTTGTATCTGATCTGTCGCAGCTCGTTCGGCCAGGTACTGCGCGCAATTGCCCAGAACCCGGAACGGGTGGCTTTCTGCGGACTCAACGTGCGGGCCTATCGGTTGGCTGCGTTCACCGTGGCCGGGGCGTTCGCCGGGTTGGCCGGCGGCCTGATGGCGCCGTTCTTGCGGGTGGCGAGCCCGGAAATGCTGCACTGGTCGATGTCGGCCGAGCCGGTCCTGATGGCGATTCTGGGCGGTACCGGCTATTTCCTGGGCCCATTCGTGGGCGCGGCCCTGTTCGTGTTGCTGGAGACCTGGATCACGGGTTTCACCGAGGCCTGGATGCTGGTGCTGGGCGTCTTGCTGGCGCTGATGGTGATGTTCTTTCGGCGCGGGGTGTTCGGTACGGCACTGGCCTGGCTGACCCGTCGCACGGGGGACCGCTCATGAATACGACGGATACACCGATTCTCTCGATCCGGGGCCTGGCCAAGCGTTTTGGCGGCGTGGCCGCGGTCTCGGGGATCGATCTCGACGTGGCCGCGCGCGAGACCGTGGCCATCATCGGGCCCAATGGGGCCGGCAAGACCACGCTCTACAACATGATTTCCGGCCGCATGACGCCCAGCGAGGGCGAGCTGGTCTTCGAAGGCCGCTCGATCACCGGCCTGGCCCCGCACCGCATCAGTCGGGCCGGGATTTCGCGCTCGTTCCAGATCAACAATATCTTTCCCGAGATGAGTGTGCGCGAGAACGTGGAGGTGGCGGTCTCGGCGCGGCGTGGCACGGCGCGGCGCTGGTGGAATATCGCCTCCCGGGCGCGGGGCGTGCAGGATGAGGCCGCCGCGCTTGTCGAGCGGTTATCGATCGCGCATCTGGCCGAGCGTCGCGCGGCGACCATCAGCTACGGCGACAAGCGGCTGCTGGAGCTCGCCATGGTATTGGCGACCCGGCCGCGCCTGGTGTTGCTCGATGAACCCACTGCCGGCATGACGCCGGATGAGACCCAGCGCGTGACCGCGCTCATCCGTCGCCTGGCCGACAGCGGCGAGTTCACGTTTTTGATCACCGAGCATGATATGGCCGTGGTTTTCGGCCTGGCCGATCGAATACTGGTGATGCACCGCGGCGAGCGTCTGGTGCTGGGCACGCCCGAGGAAGTTCGTGTTCATCCCGAGGTGCGACGGGCGTATCTCGGCGACACCGACGAGGCAGACGAGGCAGACGAGACGACATGATGCTCGAAGTCGACGATATCCAGACCTACTACGGCGAAAGCCATGCGCTACAGGGGGTGTCCTTGACGGTAGCGGCCGGGGAAACGGTGTGTCTTCTCGGGCGAAACGGGGCCGGCAAGTCCACCACGCTCAAATCCATCATGGGGCTCACGCCACCGCGTAGCGGGCGCATCGTGTTTCAGGGCGAGGCGATCCAGGGGCGGCCGCCACATCGTATCGCCCGCGCGGGTATCGCTCTGGTGCCCGAGGATCGACGCATATTCCCCGGCCTGACCGTGCGTGAAAACCTGGAGGTGGCCCAGCGCCCGCCCCGGCGCGGCACCAAGCCCAGCTGGTCGATCGAGCGGATCTTCGATCAGTATCCGATGCTGGCCGAACGTGCCCAGCAGGACGGGGCCACGCTCTCCGGTGGCCAGCAACAGATGCTGGCGGTGGCCCGGGCGTTGATGACCGAGCCCAGGCTGCTCTTGCTCGACGAGCCCAATGAAGGCCTGGCGCCGGTGATCGTCAAGACGATCGGTGCGCTGATCGATGCCTTGGCCGAAACCACCACGATCGTGTTCACCGACCAGTCCGTGCATTTTGCACTGGCCCACGCCGATCGCGCCTATATTCTGGAGAAGGGCCGTGTGGTTCATGAGGCCGAGGCCGCTGCGCTGCGTAATGATACCGCGACCCAGGAGCGTTATCTGTCGGTCGCCTGATCGGGGATTTCCACGCCCAGATGCGCGCGCAGCAGGGCGCGCAGATGGGCCCCGTAGCGCGATACGCTGGTGTTCTGTGCCCGGTACTTGCCGCGTTTGAGGTACCAGTCCTGCAGCATGGCCTTGGTCATCGAGGCTGTCAGGCGTGCATCCACGGGCGCGAACTGGCCCGCGTGGATACCGTCGATGATGATGTCGTGAAACAGATCCTCGGTTTCGCGCTCGATGGCCACCGCATCGGCGCGGTGCGCGGCCGGCAGATGTCGTGCCTCCATGTACGAGAAATAGAACCAGGGGCGCATGGCTTCGGTCAGAAACAGATGGCTGGTCACCGCCGCGTCCAGCCGGGCCAGCGGCTCGGTGATGCCGTGGGTGAAATCACCCAGGATCTGGCGGGTGAGCATGAAGCCATGGCTCTGGATCAGCCCGACCAGATCGTCCTTGTTCTGGATCATGGCATACAGCCCGCCCATGGACAGGCCGGCCTCGCGACACAGCGCGCGCATGCTCATGGCCGCAAACCCGCGCCGATTGGCCAGACGCAGGGTGGCATCGATCACGCGCGCCAGATTGCGCACCGCCACCCGCTCTTTCTTGATGCGGATGGTCTGTGGGTTGGCGTGATACAGCGCACGACAGATCTCGGTCTGTGACAGATCGACCGCGGCCATGAACCGCTCGAAGTCCAGGATATCCGGTGCTGGGCTGTTCGACATGGGGGGCACAGCGGGCGTCTACGACACGCAAGGTGTCATGAAAGCGTTACAAGCCATATGCAATCTGAGGACCTCGTTCAAGGGATAAAGCCTGACCGACCGCGATTGTGCGGTGTCTGGCAAAGCAGGGGAAACGATGGGAATGCGGATACGCCCACGCTGGGGGGGCGGGCTGGCGATGTCATGTCTGCTGATCACGGTGGCGCCCGCCGCGGAGCTGTCGCCCGAGGGGGCCGATCCGGCGCTCGTCGAGCTGCACCGACAGGTCTCGCTGGCCGGCGGGGCCAGCTATCTGGATCATGACGAGGCGATTGCCGGGCGTCGCGAGCACGACACGGGCGGGTTGCCTCAGCTCCGAGCCAGCGGTGGCTGGCTGTTCGATAACGGTCTGTTTTTCGAGGTCGGTGCGGCCTACAGTTTCGGCGAGACAGACCAAGATCGATCCGGACCCGACACGCCGCGCAACGATCGTGACAGCGACAATGATCTCGTCTCGACCTACGGCCAGCTCGGTTTTTCTGCCGCGGCCTCGAACCGGGTATTGATCACGCCCTACCTGAGCTATGGCTATCAGCACTGGCAGCGGGATATCCGCTACGGCATCGATTACAGCCGCGATTACGACACACACTTTCTGGGCGGCGGGGTGATGGTCGATATCGGTATCGTGCATAACCTGATTGCCAGCATCGATCTGCTGGGCGCCTCGACCTTCGCCAATGAGCAGACGCTGGATATCCAGGCGCCGGGCTTTGCAGGGCAGACCGTATCGAGCGACAACGCGCCGCTGGCGCGTGCCGAGCTGAGCCTGGACTATCTGCTGGCCCCGCATGTTCATATCTTCACCGCCGCTCGCTACCGCTATATCTCGCGCCGTGCCCCGGAACAAGCCGATGTGGCCCCATCGGGCACGGCACAGGCCGACTACGACAGCGATACCCACGAAGTGAATCTGAACGCCGGGCTCCGATTGACGTTCTAGGGCTTGCCGTTTTGAGAGGCCGGCGCAGGACAGGTGCATCGCCACGTGATGCGCGGCAGGCGTGCCGGTCAGGCCGGTGAGCCCGCCGAGGGGATCAAGCTGGCGACCGGCCCGAAACGAGCCGACGTCATGGCTTATTCAGAAAAGGGCGGCCGATGTCATGACGGTATCAAGCCCGTCGGACCAGTTTCTCTGTTGGCCGACGAAGGAAACGACATAAGCCATGACCATGTGCATGCTTCATGCAAGTATGTTATGACGTACTTTTGTCTAAGTGCATGACTGATAACGCTCTTATACCGTGCCGCCTGCCAAAAGATCATGGCGATTCTTCGGAGAGCGATTTATGCGGCTGATCCCGCGCACGACATCGGTATTGTTCATCGGCATGGCCGGTTTGACGGGTACGGCCATGGCCGAAACCGACACCGAGGCGCTCGAGGAGCGGGTCAAGCGACTGGAACGGATCATCCAGGCCGCGGGATTGACGTTGCCCGAGGACGGCAATCGGCAGGCCGTGTCGAAAGCGCGCCAGCGATCGGGCGTTGACAAGCCGACGGTCGCTGCCGAAACAGAGCGCCCCGCCGAGAGACAGGTCCTTACACAGGCACAACTCGCCGATTTCTCGCCGGAACCGGTGGCCAGGGAACTGCTGAGTGACGAGACCGATCTCGCGGGCGCTGAAGACGATGACCCGCTGCAGTTCAGTATCGGCGAGCATACGACCGCGGACATCGGCGGGTATGTCAAGGTCAACGCCAACTTCAGCAATTTCAGCACCGGCGATTCCACGGATCGACAGCGCGAGCTCTATACCCCGTCGCGTGTGAACGTGGGCCAGGGGCCAGGCTCGGAGGCCACCGATTTCTCGGCCCGCTGGACACGCATCAATCTGCTGACCAATACCCGTCTCGGCGGCCACGAGATCGAGGGCTACGTCGAGTTCGACTTCTTCGGCGATGATGCCAACGAGGCCACGACGGGCTCATACGGCATGCGCCTGCGCGATGCCATCTTCGAACTCGACAAGACCTGGCTGTTCGGCCAGACCGACTCCACGTTCATGGATACCTCGGCGACACCGGAAACGCTGGACCAGATCGGCCCGGCTGAATCCATCAGCCTGATTCGCCAGACCCAGATCCGCTATACGAAGAACAATTTTGCAATCGCGCTGGAAAACCCGAGCGTGACCGAGGAATTCTTCGATCGTGACACCGGCGTGGGCACGACCGCCACGCTACAGGAAGAGAGCTGGCCCGATCTGGTGGCCGACTATCGCATCGAGCATCGCCTGGGGCATGTCGGCTTTGGCGGCATCGTGCGCCGGGTGAGTAACGAAGGCATCGATAACCCGGTGACCGGCGAGCGTTTCGATGAGGATGCCGCGGTCGGCTACGGCTTTCGCCTGTCGGGCCGCCTCAAGGTCGGCGACAACGGCGATGATCTGCGCTTCTTCTCGACCTACGGCGACGGCCTGGGCCGCTACGTGGCACTGGGCCTGATCCCGGCCGGCACGATCGACGCCGAGGGCAACGTCGAGACGATTTCCTATGCCTCGGGGTATCTGGCCTACCAGCACGTCTGGTCGCCGAAATGGCGCTCGAATGTCGTGCTGGGCACGCTGCAGGTCGACAACAACGGGCGCACCGATTTCGGCCCGCGCGATGCAGCCACGAAAAGCGCTTCGAGCTTTCACGTGAACCTGATCTGGAACCCGATCACGCCGCTGTCGTTCGGCGGCGAGTACATCTACGCCGAGCGCGAGGTCGAGTCGGGCACCGAAGGCAATCTCGACCGGCTGCAGTTTTCGGCCAAGTACGCGTTCTGACGAGCAGTCGTCATCGGTCGGTGATCCGACGGATAGCCGGGCGGGGCGGGCAGGGCGCATAGTCGGGAGATCGATCTCAGGTCGGCCGTCTGGCTGGCCCTGCATGGAACACGCGCATGGTCTCGTTCATGAATCGCTCGTTCGGTTTCTCGGCGGCGAGCATCGCGCCGGATCGGTCTTTCCCCCGCGCCGACCACGTGGACCTGGACCGCTATATGCGCGACTGGTATGTCATCGCGCATATTCCGCCCCGGATCACGAAGACCGCCCACCACTCGATCGAGCGCTATCGGCGCAACGGCAACGATCGGATCGATGTCACCTTCACGTTCAGAAAGGATGGCCCCGACGGCGAGCACAAGACGATGAACCCCACGGGCTTCGTGGTGCCCGATACCGGCAACGCGGTCTGGGCGATGCAGTTCATCTGGCCGATCAAGATGCAGTTCGTCGTGTCTTACGTGGACGCCGACTACCAGACGACCATCGTGGCCCGCGAGCGCCGGGATTTCGTCTGGATCATGGCGATTACGCCGCAGATCAGCGACGATGCCTACGCGGGCCTGGTCGAGCGCGTGCGACAGACCGGCTACGACATCTCCAGGCTGCGCAAGGTGCCCCAGCAATCGGCCACGGCCGGAATGCAATCGACCGGCTAGGATGTGGCACCGGGTGGATCATGCGCCCGATACCGTGCCGGCGCGGCGCTACGCTCCCGGCGGTCGCCGACCGAGCCGCTTGCGCCAGAGCTTGCTGACAACCCCCTGGGCCACGAACCGTGCGAGTGCCACCGACAGGCCACTGGCACCGGCCCACAGAATGAGATCACGCCAGCGGTTGGCCGGCTCGGCGACATCCTGAGGCGGAGCGTCGCCGCGCAGCTGGCGCCAGGCACGGTCTGCGCCCTTGCGCGCGACCATGCTGGCGCCGATCACGGCCCCCGCGCTGAGTGCGGCCCAGACGATACGTTCCTTGTCAGCCTGATTCATGGCGTGGTGTTCATTGTTGGGCAGGACCTGAAGTGTGCCACGTCAAGAGGGACGTGATAGCGCGTATCGCTACGGATAGCGCTTGTGGGGCCGGCTTGCTTTCAGCGGGCGTTGGCAGCGGTTTGCTAGCATTTCGACAGTAATGGATACGGGCATCGTCATGACAAGAACAACCAAAATCTGGCTCGGCGTAGCGCTCGGCGTAGCTTCCAGTCTATTACTGGCCGGCTGTTCGGTATTCGGCTATCGCGGTGGCACCGAAACGCCGGACTACACGGTCGTCGATCAGGTCAGGGACCTCGAGATTCGTGACTACGCCCCGCGCCTGGCCGCCGATACGGTGGTTCAGGCCGCCACGGTTGAAAAAGCCCGCAAACAGGGGTTCAAGCGGCTGGCCGGCTATATTTTCGGTGACAATCAGGCCGGCGAAGAGATGGCCATGACCGCGCCCGTGGCGCAGTCCTCGAAAAAGATCGAGATGACCGCCCCCGTGGCCCAGACGGCGACCGATCGCGGCTGGCGGATCCGTTTCTTTCTACCCGGCCGGCTGACGATGGCGACAGCCCCCAAGCCGACCAGCGACACGGTCACCCTGCATGAAGTACCGAGCCAAACCTATGCCGTGTCGCGTTTTTCCGGCAGCCGCGGCGAGGACGCGGTCAATACGCATATCGCCCAGTTGACGCAGACGCTGGCCGATAGCCGATGGGAGACCACCGGTCAGGCGATTGCCTGGTTCTACGATCCGCCGTGGACGTTGCCGTTTCTGCGGCGCAACGAGGTGGCCGTGCCCGTTGAACAGAAAGAGGCAGAAACATGATCAAGCATCTCGTGATCGATCAGGCCCGGCGGTGGCTATCGGATCCGCACAACCGCGACCGGCTCAAGAAAGCCGGCCGTTCGGCCTGGCAGGCCTACCAAGACAGCCGGCGCCAGCGCGAGCCCGGCCATGGGCCCGGTGACGCGCCGCGCGGGCGTCGCGATCAGTCGGCCGCCCCGGCCGGGCGCTCCCGCAGCGACGACCAGACCGGATGACCGACGCCCTGCGCCGGGCGCTCAAGCAGGGCCTTGCGACCCGCCGGGCGATCTAGGCAGCCACAGCGGGCGCCTGGCGCGGGTAGCGCACGATCTGGCCGCCCTGGGCCGGGGCAAAGGCCACGCCGCGTGAATGAGAGCCTTCCCCCTTGTCTGTGGTGGGCTGCAGTCGGTGCTCGGACAGAAGCGTTTTCAAGACCACTTGCAGCTCCATATGCGCGAACGCGGCCCCGATACAGCGCCGCACGCCACCGCCAAACGGGATGAGCTGATACGGGTCGGGCCGTACGCCGACGAAACGGTCCGGATTGAAGCGCATCGGCTCGGGAAACAGATCGGCGTCGGTCTGCACGAGATCGATCGCGATCATGATGTGCATGCCCCTGGGCGCCCGCCACGGCCCGATGGTGTAGGAATCGGCCAGAACCTTTCGGAATGTGAACGCGATGACCGGGCGCGTGCGCTGGACCTCGTTGATGAACGCATCCAGCAGATCGGTCTCTCCGGCATCGAGGCTGGCCACCAGGCGATCCATGAACTCGGGATGCCGGCGTAGACGCTCGACCGCCCAGGCCAGCGTGGTGGCCGTGGTTTCGTGACCCGCGGTGAGCAGAGTGACGAGCTCGTCGGCAATCTCGCGATCGCTCATGGGCGCGCCGTCGTCGTAGCGAGCGCCCAGCAACATCGACAGGATATCGCTGCGGTGCTCGTAGGCCCCGTCGGCGCGGGCATTCTCGATCAGCCGATTGACGATGGCGTCGTACTCCGCGCGCATGCGGTGGAAACGTCCCCACGGCGCATAGCCGAACAGATCGATCCGAGGGATCGGCGTGGCGGCGAGAATGGATCCCAGGTTGACCAGCCGAGGCAGCAGTTCGCGCAGGGCATCCAGATCCTGGCCCTCGGCACCGAATACGGTACGCAGGATGATCCGCAGGGTGATGTCGTTCATGGCCGGCAGGCTGGCCACGGATTCGCCCTCCGGCCAGTGGGCCATGCCGGCCCGGGCTTCTTCGGCCATCAGCTCGCGGTATTCGGCCAGACGATTGCCATGAAAGGCCGGCGTCAGCAGCTTGCGCTGTGCGCGATGGGGCTCGCCGGACAGCGCGAACAGCGAACCGCGGCCCATGACCCGGCCGAGATTGGGCTCCATGTTGCCAAGCTCTGCCGGATCGGCCTTGAACAGGGTTCGGATCTTGTCCGGATCGCTGATCACCAGCGTCTTGCCGAACAACGGCAGCTTGAGCGTGAAATCACGCCCGTATTGACGACGACGATCGGCCAGCGACAGCGAGCGGCTGCGATCCATGGCCCCAAGCAGCATACGCAGTAGAAACGGCGCCCACGGGCCGCTGGGCAGCATGGCCGAGTGGCCGGGCAGATGTCGGGTATCGGTCTGGGGTTGTGTCACGGCGTGTCCTCCAAGCGTTCGATTCGACGCTACGCCGCCCGATGGCATAAATCAATCATTGGTTGATGTAAGAGTGACAGTGTTCGCGTCGCGACTCGGCGTTGAGCCTGAACCCGGCCGCGCGTAATCTCGCGGCCCTCGTCATCGTTTTCCAGGCATTGCCGTGGCATTGAACAACGCCCAGCGAGCCGCGTTTCGGGCGCTGGCCGCTGATATCGAGGGTATCGATACGTCGGTATACGAGCGCTTCGCGGCCGATCCGGCCGAACCCGTGATCGGCCTGGGGTGGGCCGATGCGCGTATCGGTTTCTTTGGCCGTGACCCGGGCCGGGACGAAGTGCGCTACGGCGAGCCGTTCATCGGTGCGGGCGGGCAACTGGTGCGCAAAACGCTGTATCGGGCGTTATACGGCGCCGAACTGCCGGATTTCGAAACCTCGCGGTGCGTCGGACGCGATTTCTTCTGGGTCAACACGGTGCCCTACAAGCCGGCCGGCAACAAAGCCTGGTCGATGAAGATCAAGCGTCGCTTTCACCCGCTGATGCGCGCCTTGCTCATCGATGCCTGGCAGGGACGTGACCTGATCACGCTGGGCCGCGAGGCGTTTCTGTGGTTCGGGATCGATCGCCCCAAGGCCGAGCGCGACGCTATCGAGGCGTTCTGGCAAAGCGAAACCCGATTTTCTGCGTCTCTGACGGTCTGGCTGGCCGACGAGGACGGGCGCGACGAGGCCTTTCGGTTGCATCCTTTGCCGCATCCGTCGCCGCTGAACGCAACCTGGTACAAGCGCTTTCCCGATCTGCTGAGCGCCCGGCTGGCCGCGCTCGATGTCCGGCCGGATAATCTGACGGTCTAGGGGTGTCGTCATGAGACAAGGCGGCGCATCGGCGGCCAGGCCGCGGCAAGACCGGGCATTGCGAGCGTCGCGTGGTCGTTCCACGTGAGCCAGCCCCTAAAAATCAACCATGGCGCAGGATTGTCGGGGCTTGGCCGCCGACCCATCGCCATATTTTGAGGGTTGCCCGCGGCGGACGCGCCATGCGGCGTTCCGGGCCTTGCCTGATACGCCCGGAGCGGGCAATGCGACGTCATATCTCATGACGACACGCCCTAGAATCGGCGCACGTGCAAGGCACCACTGGCGTCCTGTTCGGCCGAAAGATGGGTGTAGTCCGTGATCTGTTCGTGATCCGCCGCTGCGGCCAGTGGTGCCGGATGACCGGCGGTGACGACCAGCACAGCCGCGCCGCTGGCCTCGGCGGCGACGATACCGGCCTCGGCGTCCTCGAAGATCAGGCAGGATTCCACGGGCACCCCCAGTGCCGCCGCGCCTTTATGAAACGGTTCGGGAGAGGGTTTGCCCTCGGTGACGTCGTCACCGGCGATCAGCGTGGCCGGCATGGGCAGGCCGGCCGCCGCGATCCGGGCCTGGGCCAGGCGGCGCGGCGCTGATGTCACGATCGCCCAGCGATCGACCGGCAGGCTGGCCAAGAACGCCGGCGCGCCGGCGATCGGCTCGATACCGGCGACATCATGGATCTCGGCTTCCATGATCGCTGCGGCTTCGGCCTCGATATCGATACCGGTCACGCCCGAATCGCGCACTGTGTCGATTCCGCGCTTGCCGTGAATCGTGGGCAGAAACTCGGCCGGGTCGAGCCCATGCTCCAATGCCCAGCGATGCCAGACGCGTTCGGCGGCCGCGATCGAGGTCAGCACTGTGCCGTCCATATCGAACAGAAAGACACCGTGGCCGGCAGAAGAATAGACACGAGACATTGAGCAGGTCGCCTGTAGACAAGAGCAAAGCGGCAAGCCTACAGACTGTGGCCGGGCGCGGGAATCCGCCGGGCCCGGCGTGGTTGTTTTGCCCGTATCACGCCATAGATTTCGGCTTGTATACCCGAAACGAGCGTTCCCATGCCCCGGCCATTCGATCCAGACGACGACAAGACCAAGCGCGAGCACGCCCAAGACGACGATGCCGATCGCCCGACGCGCGGCAGTCAGAAAGAGAAGAACGACAACGGCTACAGCGAGAAGGACGAAGACGACGACTCGCCGAACGTCTGAAGATTTCAGTCGTACGCCACCGCCTGCCAGCCGTCGGCGACGGCGCGCAGCTGGATGGTGCGGGTCATGCCGCGGCTGTTATCGGGCGTGACGAGATCGTAATGGATCTTCATCGTGTAATCGCCGTTGTCCAGGCGCTGTGCGTCGAGCACTTCAAGATGCTCGACGTAGAGCTCGTCCGGATCCGGCGCGCCGAATGCGCGCAGCATCTTGACGGCCGAATCCCCGCCCAGACGATCGGCCAGCGTGTCGATGTCCGACAGGCCGTCGCGTACCTGCTGCTGCACGGCCCGGGTGATCGCGGCGTCGTCGGGCCGCTGGCTGCAGCCAGCGAGCAGAACCGCTGTCAGCAGAACAATCGGAAACAATCGAGTCATGACAGACGAGTGGGGCAGAGCATGAATGCCCGAAGGCTAGCCGACGGGCCGCGCGTGCTGGCTGAACGAGCCGGACACGCTACACTCGGTGCATGACCACGCGTGCGATCGTCCTTTTCATTCTTGTTGTGTCGACGTCTCTGGCCGGCTGTGCCGGCGGGCTCGACAACCGCCGCGAAGCGGCCTATGACACCTACTGGGGCTGTGTGGGCCAGGCCGTGCAGCCCTATGTGCTGGGCTCGCCTCTGCCGGCCCGGCAGAGCGTGTTGGCGGCACAAGCCTCGTGCAGCACGGCCTATACGCAATTCGAGAACGCACAGACAGCCCTGGTGCAATCACGCCTGCAGCGCGATAACGCCCGCCTGGGCGAGCGGCTGGGCGTCGAGCAGGCACGGGTATGGCGCCGGCGCGTCACCCAGGCCATGACCGATTACGTGATCGAGCAACGCCGCTGAACGCAGTCGGCAACTGAAATGCCGGGTGCGCTCGTCGATACGCCGGCGTATGGTAAAACGGTGTGATCCACCAGGCCGGGCAGCGCTGCCTGCTCGGTCGATATCGTTTTCAAGGAAAGCCCATGCGCGTTGCCGATCGTTTGTTGTCCCAGATGCGGTTGCCGGTTATCGGCGCCCCGATGTTCATCCTGTCGAATCCGGAGCTGGTGATCGCCCAGTGCCGTGCCGGCATCGTGGGCTCGTTTCCCGCATTGAATGCCCGTCCGGCGGCTGCGCTGGATGACTGGCTGACACAGATCGACGAGGCGCTGGCCGCCACCCGAGAGGCCGAGCCGGAGCGCTTGATCGCGCCCTATGCCGTCAACCAGATCGTGCACGGTTCCAACGATCGACTCGAGCACGATGTCCAGGCCTGTGTGGATCACCAGGTGCCGATCATGATCACCAGCCTGCGCCCGCCGGGCGATGTGGTCACTGCCGCGCACAGCTATGGCGGGCTGGTCTTTCACGATGTGATCAGCGTGCGCCATGCCGAGAAAGCCATCGAGGCCGGCGTCGACGGGCTGATTGTGGTCTGTGCCGGGGCCGGCGGCCACGCAGGGACGTTGAGCCCGTTCGCGCTGGTCTCGGAGATTCGCCAGTTCTGGGACGGGCCGCTGATCATGTCCGGCTCGATCACCAAGGGCGAGCATATTCTGGCGGCCCGCGCGCTGGGGGCTGATTTCGTCTACATGGGCACGCGCTTCATCGCCAGCGCCGAAGCCGGGGCGGCTGACGACTACAAGACAATGGTCACGGATTCATCGGCCTCGGATATCGTCTATTCCAATCTGTTCACCGGCGTGCACGGCAATTATCTGCGGGGCTCGATCGAGAACGCCGGGCTGGATCCCGATGATCTGCCCGAGGCGGATAAATCGGCGATGTCGTTCGGCTCGGGTGGCTCGTCCAAGACCAAGGCCTGGAAGGATATCTGGGGCGCCGGTCAGGGCGTGGGCAATATCCAGCGCACCGAGCCAGTGGCCGATATCGTGGCCGGACTGGCCCGGGAATACGACGATGTGCGGGCGCGCCTGACCGGGCTGTAGGCGTGCCCTGTGACGACATGCCCCGGGAGCTATTTGCGCTTCAGGAACTTGTTCATGATCGTCTTCACCTCGTCGCTGGCCAGCCGCTGGCCGAAGATCGCGGCCTCGGCCTGAATCTGCTGGCTCACGCGATCCGCGTCGATGCCCTGACGGATCAATTGCTTGCTGGCGGCCACGGCCGCCGGTGATTTGGCGGCCAGGCGGGCCGTGAGGGTGTCGGTGGCCGTGGCCAGTTCGTCACGGGGCACGACATAAGCCACCAGCCCCATACGCAATGCCTCATCGGCCTCGAGCACGTCGCCGGCCAGCAACAGCCGATTGGCGTTCTGTGTGCCAAGACGGGCGGGCATGAGCAGGCTGGAGCCGGCCTCGGGCACCAGCGCCAGGTCGATGAAGGCGGTGAAGAATCGGGCGTCGTCGGCGGCGATCACCAGATCGGCGTGCAGGAGCATGGTCGTGCCGATGCCCGTGGCCTGGCCCTGGACTGCAATCACCGTGGCCTTGTCGCAGGCCGAGAGCTTCTGGACGAAGGTCAGCGCCGGGCCGACGTCGCCGGCCTGGCTGGCGGCCGGATCACGATCGGCAAAGTCGGCGATATCGTTGCCGGCACAGAACATATCACCTTCGCTTCTGATGCATACGACCCGGACCTCGTCGCTGGCCTGGGCATGGTCGACGGCTCGCGACATGTCCTCGTACATCACGCCCGTCAGCGCATTGCGTTTGTCGGCCCGGGCGATGGTGATATTCAGGACGTGATCGGCCTGCTCGGCCCGGATATGCTCGCTTTCCAATGCGATGTTCGTCATGAGAGGCGCTCTTGCGTGGTGTGCCATACGTCAGCGTATTGATAGCACGCCAGGACGTCCGGCGGCGAGTCGCGCCCCGTGTCACAATCAGGCCGATGAAAAAACTCTCACGAATTCTCGTCACCAACGACGATGGTATCGATGCGCCGGGCCTGGCCGTGGCCGAGCGTCTGGCCCGGCAACTGGCCGATGAGGTCTGGGTGTTCGCGCCCGCCGGCAATCGCAGCGGCACAGCCCAGGCGCTGTCGCTGCACGAGACCTTGCCGATCACTCAGCACGGCCGCCGGCGTTATGCGGTCGGTGGCACGCCGGCCGATTGCGTGATGGCGGCCCTCGGCGGGCCCTGGCTGGCCGGAGCCGGTTTCGATCTGGTGCTTTCCGGGGTGAACTGGGGCGGCAACCTCTCGGATTCGGTCATGTACTCGGGCACCGTGGGCGCGGCCCTGGCCGCGGCCCATTTCGAGTTGCCGGCGATTGCCCTGAGCCAAGCGTTCAACGGTCCGAGCGAGATCGATTTCTCGGTCACCGAAGCCTGGATGGCGGCAGTGGTGGCTGCACTCTGGCCCATGCGCGACGATCACGGCTGCTGCTGGAACGTGAACTTTCCCTTTGGCGCGGCCGATGCCGTCGCGGGGCTGCGCTTTACGCGTCAGGTCGGCGGGATGATCCGTTCGCCCGAGGTCGCCCGTGCGGGGCAGGGCGCGGACTACAGGCTTTCGTTCGTGCGTGATCCAGAGGCCGTGACCGATCCCTGTGCCGACAGCGTGGCGATTCGCGACGGCTTTGTCTCGGTCACGCCGCTGATCCGCGAGCGCTCGGATGAAACCCGCCTGGCCGCCGTCGGCGCCGGGCGCGAGATGACGCTGGTCGGGCAGGGAGGCTGAGCATGGCTGCATCGAGTGATACCAACAACAGCGCCCCGCGCGTTGTAATCGTCGGCGCCGGGGCGATCGGCGGCTTCTATGGCGCGATTCTGCATCGGGCCGGCGCGCGCGTGGAACTGGTCATGCGCTCGGATGCCGAGCTCGTGCGTGAACACGGGTTGACCATCGACAGTGATGTGGCCGAGCTGGGGGATCTGTCGTTCACGCCGGCTGACGTGCATGCGGCCTCGGATACGCCGGCGCCGGGCGCGGATTTCGTGATCTGCTGCGTGAAGGTGGTGCCGGGCATCGACCGGGCGGCGCTGATCGCGCCCTGGCTGGGGCCGGATTCGGCCATCGCACTCATCGAAAACGGCATCGATATCGAGCCGGCGATTCGCCAGGCCCTGCCCGATCATCGTCTGGTCAGCGGGCTGGCGTTCGTGGCGGTATCGAAAACCGCG
Organism: Lysobacterales bacterium; assembly: GCA_002715985.1. Taxonomy (GTDB): domain Bacteria; phylum Pseudomonadota; class Gammaproteobacteria; order Nevskiales; family Salinisphaeraceae; genus Salinisphaera. Next base: position 19,622 of record PBAO01000032.1, read on the forward strand.
CCGGGCCGGCTGCACCATCATGCCTATGGGCGTGTATCGCTGGGCAACTGGCCGGGCGGGATCGACTCGACCGTCACGCGCCTGGCCGATTTACTCAATGCCGGCGGCATCCGTGCCAAGTGCACCGAGTCGATCGTGGCCGAGCGCTGGGGCAAGAGCCTGTGGAATACGCCGTTCAACCCGGTCTCGGTGCTGGCCGACGGCACCGATACCGACATCATGCTCGATACGCCGGGTGGCGAGACGCTCATTCGGGCGTTGATGGCCGAGGTGGCCGCCGTGGCGGCCGCTGATGGCCATCCCCTGCCCGCCGACGCCATCGACAAGAACATCGCGGCCACGCGGACCATGAACGCGTATCGCAACAGCATGGCGCTGGATCAGCGCAGTGGCCGTGCACTGGAGATCGAGGCCATTCTGGGCAACGTCTGTGCGCTGGCCGAGCGTTACGAGATCGCCGTGCCACGGCTGGCCATGCTGTACACGCTGATTGCCATGAAACAGGCCGAGGCAGGCAGCGATCGTTCATGAAGCATCTGCTATAGCCGGACTTTGACACAGAGACGCACCTGCTGACGGCCAGCGGGCACGTCGACAACGGAGATGGTTGTGACAGGTGATCGGGATGTCCTCGTATTCTACGACGAACGCATGCTCCAGCACCGGCCCGAGGCCGAGGAGCCGTTTCTACCCGGGCGCATGAACAGCCGGGTGCGCGGGATTCTCGACGGGCTGGGTCTCGGTGTGCAGGCCAAATGGTCGTATCCAGAGCACCCGGGCCGGGTGACAGCCGTTCACGATCTGTTGCGGGCCGAGCCGATTCCCGGTGTGCGTCTCGTGCCCGGCGAAAAAGCGACCCTCGAGCAGCTCCAGCGGGTACACACCACCTCGTATATTGAAAGCCTGCACGAGCTGGAAGGCCAGCAGGCCTGGCTGGATATCGACACCACGGCCATATCCGCCGGCAGCATCGAGGCCGCCGAAGTGGCCGCCGGTTCCGTGATCGCCGCTGTGGACGCCGTGTTCGAAGGCCAGAGCGACAGCGCGTTCGTGATCTGTCGCCCACCCGGGCATCACGCCAACGCCGTGCGGGCTCGCGGTTTCTGTCTTTTCAACAATATCGCCGTCGGGGCGGCCCACGCCCAGGCCCACTGGGACGCCGAGCGCGTGCTCATCGTCGACTGGGATGCCCATCACGGCAACGGGACCCAGGATATCTTCGCCGCGGATCCCAGCGTGATGTTCTTCGATACCCATCGGGCGGCCCCGTTCTATCCCGGTACCGGCCAGCTCGATGAGGTCGGCGAGGGGCTGGGCGAGGGCACGACCGTCAATGTGCCCTTGCCGGGCGATGCCGGTGACCGAGCGATGATCATGGCGTTCGAGACCATACTCGTGCCGGCGGTGGAATGGTTCAAACCCGACCTGATTCTTGTATCTGCGGGCATGGATGCGCACATCACCGAGCTGTGCATGGCCATGACGTACGACGGTTACTCGACGCTGACCGGCATCCTCCAGCGTCTGGCCGATACGTACTGCCACGGTCGTCTGGTCATGGCGCTTGAAGGCGGCTACAACCCGGATACGCTGGCCCGATGCACCCGGGCCACGTTGGAGGTGATGGCCGGCGGCGAGCCCGTCGAGCCGCGCGAACCGGGCATGGCCGAAGTTGCCGAGATCGCCGATTTCCATAATTCGGCCTTTGCCGACAGCGAGTGAGCATGGATCGCGAGAACCCGGCTGCAACCCGTCTGCCCGTCACGCTCGTACCCGTGACCCAGGCCAACTGGCAGGACGTGATCGCCCTGCGCGTGGCCGATGCCCAGGCCGATAATCTGGCCAGCAATCTGTACTCGCTGGCCGAGGCCTATGTCGAGCCGGCCTGCCGGCCGCGCGCGATCGTGGCCGGCCAGACCGTGATGGGATTCGTGATGTATGAATATCTGGCGTGGTGTGACACCTACAACATCCCGCGCTACATGATCGATTATCGCTGGCAGGGCCGTGGCTACGGCCGGGCCGGGCTGGCCGCGCTCGTCGCCGAGGTGGATGCCAGTGACCCGGCGGCCGCGCTCACGATCAGTCTGTTGCCGACCAATGACGGCGCGCGCCGACTCTATGCCGGACTGGGCTTCGTCGAGACCGGTGATGTCCACCACGGCGAGATCGTCATGCGTCGCGCCGCCGCCACACCGCGCTGATATGGCCAAGATGCGCAAGAAGGCCGACCTGCCGGAAAAAACCTGCGTGCACTGTGGCCGGCCGTTCACGTGGCGCCGGAAATGGGCCCGCGACTGGCACCAGGTCAAGTATTGCAGCAAGGCCTGTCGATCGGCGCACAAGACAAGTGAGACCTCATGAGCAGCGGTATTCTCTGGTTCAAGAACGATCTGCGCCTGGACGACAACCCGGCGCTCGTCGCCGCGGCCGGACAGGTCGATCGCCTGATTTGTGTCTACTGTATCGATGCGCACTTCGAGCAGAGCAGCGACTACGGCGGGGCCGCTCGCGTGGGCCCGCATCGCAGCGGTTTCATCGCCCAGGCACTGATCGATCTCGATCAACAGCTGGCCGACAGGCAGCAGACACTGCTGACCGTGCGCGGTGAGCCCGAGGAGGTTCTTCCCCGAATCGCGGCCTTCATCGAGGCCAGCGCGGTCTGGGCCGAGATCGAGCGGGCCCCCGACGAAGCGGCCCAGCTTGGCCGGGTGAGCGCGCGGCTGCCCGCCGGGTGTGCATTGGTCACCACCGAGGACAACACGCTCTATCGGCTTGCCGATCTGCCCTACGATGACCTGGCCGACGTGCCGGCCACGTTCACCCGGTTTCGCAAGACGATCGAGAGCACGATCGATAACCGCGTGCCGGTGGCGGCACCCGAAACGCTGCCCGGGGCCGCCGAGCTATCGACGCTGGTTTCGGAGCTGGCGCTCGAGTCTGTCGACGTCGGGCCCTGGCTGCCGGCCAACCCGCGCTTTAGCGGCGGTGAGCGGGCCGGCCAGGCACGCCTTGCCCACTATCTTTTCGATACCGATGCCATCGCCGACTACAAGCAGACGCGCAACGGCCTGCTGGGCGACGATTATTCGTCGAAGTTCTCGCCCTGGCTGGCGAGCGGATGTCTGTCGGCACGGCGTATCGCCGAGCAGGTGCGCCTGTACGAAGCCCGTCAAACGGCCAACCAATCGACCTATTGGTTGGTCTTCGAGCTGCGTTGGCGCGAGTTCTTTCACTGGACACTGGCACGCGTCGACGCCGAGCTGTTCTCTCGCGGTGGCATCATCGGCCGCGATGATCGGCCAACGGCCACTGACGGCCCGACCATCGCGGCCTGGCAAGCCGGGCGCACCGGTATGCCATTTGTCGATGCCAATATGAAAGAACTGGCCGCGACCGGCTATATGTCAAACCGCGGCCGTCAGAACGTGGCCAGCTTCTTCGCCCGGGACCTGGCTCAGGACTGGCGCTGGGGAGCGGCCTGGTTTGAATCCCAGCTTGTCGATTACGACGTGGCCAGCAACTGGTGCAATTGGGCCACGGTGGCCGGTGTGGGCACCGACAAGCGCGATAACGGCTTCAATGTCCTGTCGCAGGCCAAGCGCTATGACGCGAAGGCCGAATACGTTCTGTACTGGCTGCCCGAGCTTGAGGCGGTGCCGGCAAAATGGCGACATACGCCGTGGCTGGCCGACGCCGATACGCTGGCCGCGATCGGCTATCCTCGTCTTGCCCACATACCCCGAGACTGGGGCAATCATTTGCCGGACTAGCGGCAACCGCCTAGTAAGCGGCGTCGTCGTGCTCGTCGATGCGTTTGACCAGTTCCATGATGTCGCGGCGCAGGGCCGTGGCTTCCTCGCGGGTCATGTCGATCCGACATAGAACGTCGTCGGATACGCCCTGGGCCTTGTCGCGCAGCTGATCGCCGTTGGCGGTCAGCTCGATGAGCACGCGCCGCTCGTCGTCGACGTCACGCCGGCGCGAGACCAGTTCGTTCTTTTCCATGCGCTTGAGCAGCGGCGTGAGCGTACCGCTATCCAGAAACAGGGCCTCTCCCAGCTCGCCGACCGATCGCGGAGCCTGCTCCCAGAGCACGAGCATCACCAGGTACTGAACATAGGTCAGCCCCAACGCTTCCAGAAGCGGGCGATACGCACGGGTCATGCGGTGTGTGGCGGTATACAGCGCGAAACACAGCTGGCCATCGAGCCTGGGGGCGGCCGACGTATCGGTCGATCGGGCGGTCTGTTTCATCTCGGTCTATCCGGCCGGGAATTAAAAAAATTGATACTTGCCATTAGTGTGTCATATCAGCCGGCGTTGCTGCGGGGTGGCATGCGGTTGTGCCGGGCCGATAGTGCTTCGGCCACGAGCTCGTAAGAGCGCAAACGCGCGTTCGCATCGTGGATATTGGATACGATCATCAGCTCGGACGCCGCTGTACGCTCGGCCAGATCGGCCAGCTGATCGGCGACCTGCTCGGGCGCGCCGATGATATGCCGTCCGCGGTTTTCATCGACCGCGGCCCGCTCGAAGTCACTGTACGGATAGGCCGCAGCCTCCTCGGGGGAGGGCAGGGCAGCGAACTCGCCCTTGCGTAGACGCAACCACATCAAGTCGACCGTCTGGGCCAGATGCCGGGCCTCGGCCTCGGTATCGGCACAGATGACCGATACGCCGAGAATCGTATGCGGTCGGGCAAATGCCGGTGACGGGATGAACCCGTCCCGATACGCCGCCAGTGCGGCATTCGGATCCATCGGACTGAAATGACTGGCAAAGCTGTAACCGAACCCGCGCTCGGCGGCAAAGCCCGCGCTCGCACCTGACGAGCCCAGTATCCAGATCGGTGGCAGGCCGACATCATCGGGCATGATGCGCACGCCGTGATACGGGTGATCGGCCGGATAGGTATCGGCCGACAACGCCAGCATCTCGTCCAGCATGCTGACGAAGTGCTCGCCCGAGCTGGCGTGCATGGCGCGATTGGCGCGGGCATCCGAGCCCGGGGCGCGCCCGAGTCCCAGATCGACTCGGCCCGGATACAGTGCTTCCAGTGCCTTGAAGTGCTCGGCGACACGCATAGGCGAGTGGTTGGGCAGCATGATGCCGCCCGAGCCGATGCGAAGCGTGTCCGTCAGCGCCCCGATGCGCGAGAGCAATACCTCGGGCGAGGCGCTGGCAATCGCCGGCATGCTGTGGTGTTCGCTGATCCAGTACCGGGTATAGCCGGCTGCCTGTGCCGCCTGTGCCAGGTCGAGCGTATCGCGCAATGCCTGCGACGGGGCTGTTCCGCTGGGAACAGGAACGAGATCAAGAACTGAAATATCAAATGACATGTCGAGACGCCTGGTTTCGAAATCGTCCGACAACCATGGGGCTGCGATTGGACCAAACCAATCACAGCCTCGGCCGGTCGATCAGTCGCGGGTGACGATGATATAGACGGCATGGATGATACCGGGGACATAGCCGAAGATCGTGAGCAGAATATTGATCCAGAACTGAAGCCCGATACCCACCTGCAGAAAGACACCGACCGGCGGCAGCAGGATGGCAAAGATAAGTCGAATGATATCCATAAGGTGATGGCTTGGATGGTTGTTGTGTACTGAAAATGCCAGACCGGCGTGTCCATGGGCTGAACAAGCGGTAAATTCCGCCATCCATTAATTCCGTTCAGTCTTGGTTAAATGGGTTGGATTAAATTAGCGCCAAGACTCGAGATAAATACAGGATCACATCATGCGTCGACTATTCATTCCTTTGGTGGCTGCCGTTTGTCTTGCCGGTGCCAGTGGTTCAGCCCTTGCCGGCGATACCTTGAACAGCGCACTGGGCGGCGGTCTCGGCGGGGCGATAGGTGCTGCCGTGGGCGGCTCGGTTGGGGGCCAGACCGGCGCGGTCATCGGTGGGGGGCTGGGGGGCGCCGGCGGTGCGGTGATTGCCGATAAAATCAACGAACACGACGACGATCGCTACGACGACAATCGGTATCGGCGCGATCGGCACTACGACGACCGGCGAGGCCACTGGGGGCGCTGGCATCATTAGGCCGTCTTGTGACGACATGGCCTGGCTCCGGCCGCCGAAATGAAAAAGCCGCGCTCTTGGCGCGGCTTTTTCATGCGTGATGAAAGCCTTGCGGCCGGTCAGGCGCTCGTGGCTCTGCGCCCGAGCAGACACAGAATACCGTCGGCCGGATCGTTTTGCTCCTGAATCAGCTGGGTCTGGAAGCCGTCATGGCCCAGACATGTTCGACCGTTGGCCGGGGTCGAGGCTGTCTTTGCCAGTAGCGTGGTCGGGGCAGGCGACATCCGTGCGATCAGAGGCTGGATATGACGTTCGAACGTTGCCAGCCGGCTGTCGGGCAGGTCATGCCCGCCGGGCAGCTTCATCGTCAACGGGTTATGTGGCACGCCATTGCGCCGGATCTCGAAGTGCAGATGCGGCCCGGTGGCACGCCCCGATTCGCCGACGTAACCGATGATATCCCCCTGCGAGACATGCTGGCCGGGCGCCAGGTGGGAACGGAAGCGATGCAGGTGGCCGTAGCGCGTGCTGAATCCGGCTGCATTCTTGATCTCGACCAAGCGCCCATAGCCGCTCATCCAGCTGGCGTACTTGATCACGCCGTCTGCAGCGGCGTGTACGGGCGTGCCGGTTGGCGCAGCCATATCCACGCCTTCATGCGGGCTCACGCGATGCGTGATCGGATGCAGACGGTGCATGTTGAACGGGCTGCTGATACGAGTATAGGCCACCGGCTTGCGGCTGAACTTCGGCTCGTAGGCCTTGCCCAGCCCGTCATAATAAGCCGTGCCGCCATCGGGGCTCTTGCCGCGAAAGCTTTCAAGAATACGGTGATTGGTCGTGATGCGGGCGGCAACGACTTCGCCGGTGCCGATCTCTTCGTTATCGGCATAGATGGCGTTATACACCACGGCGAATCGGTCGCCCTGATGCAGGGTGTCCAGATCGTGACGATACCGATAGATGTGTTCGAGGTCTTCGGTGATCCGGGACGGCACGCCCTCGGCGCGAAGCGACTCAGACAGGGAGCCGTCGATCGTGCCCGAAGCCAGAATCTGACGCGTCTGTGTCGGGCGATGATCGATAGCCGCCACCAGTTGGTGATCCCGACGATGAACCGACAGTGTGCGCAGCCGGTCGATCTTGAAACGCAGCTCGGCCAGCTCGCCGGTCGGTGTCTTGCGATAATGCAGCACATCGCCGGGATGAAGCTGCTTGAGCGCACGCGCGGAGGGCTGGTGGATCAACGTCGCCCAGGCTCGGGCCGGCAGATCCGCCTGGGCGAACACGCCGGACAAGGTATCGCCACGGCGTACCGTGATCTGCTCCCAGGGCGTGATCTGCGGCGTGGTGGTCAGGCCCAGCGCGTCTGCAGCCTGCATCTGGTTGTCGGCCAGGGGCTCGATGCGCATTTCGTGATCGGGGCCGGCGGTTGCCGCAGTGCGTGCCGAGGCCAGGCCGACGCCCGGTTGGCCCGGTGTGGCATGGCCCAGTGTGGTGGCCATGCACAAGGAAAGCCCTAGTGCGCCGGCCAGACCGGTACAGCGTGTTTGCATAATCCGCATTCAAAACCCTCGAGGCAACGCCGTCTCCCCGAAATGACATTTCGACGTTGTCGCGTGACGGCGCGTTACGCGGATTGCGACCGCGGCATGCGCAAAAAGTTCCGTTATCCCGGCAAAAAACGTAATCGCATGATCAAGCGCCGGACGATAACGCCCAGCCGGCCAGCCCAATGACGGCCGCACCGGCAAAAGCGGCGGCCCAGAATCCCCTGTCCTTCTGACCGAAGCCGGCGCTGTTTCTAATGAAGCCAAGGGCCACGAACGAGAACAGACCGGCTGCGATGCCGAACATCAATCCGCTGGAAATCGGCAGCGTTGGATGCATCATCGCAATGGACAGCGCACCGAGTCCAGTCGCCATGGCCGGCCATCCCACCAGCGCACGCGAGCGGTCGGCCTCGCGAAGCCGGCGTGCCAGGAGATAGCCGGCCGGGGCCTTGTGCGCGAGAATGGCAACGCCGGCCGTCCAGCCGAGTGCCGGCAAAAACGTATAGAGTGCGCCGATGGCTACGCCGGCGCTGATGGTGTGCAGTGTCAGCCCGGTCAGGGCGACCTGGTCGATCGCGCCGCGAGTCGCCCGATGCAGCAGGGCCCCGATGGCGATCCCCGTGGCCAGCCCGAGCGTGCCCGGCAGGGCGTGTTTGATCAGTGCATGGGGCACGACGAACACGAGTGCGGCCGAAAGCATGGCGCCGCCGGCGGCGGCATCGGCCAACACGATCGTGCGCTCGGACACCGCGCCAAGACTGGCCAGCGCGCCGACAGCCAGCGCCAGCGCGCCGAAGACCGCCAGGCCCGCCAGTGTGACCAGCCCCTGGCACTCGGCCATGATAAGCAACACGAACCACGCCAGCCAGCCGATACCCAGACAGGCAGTGGCGGCCGGCCCGGGCAGATGATCACGCCACAGGCGTCTTGTAATCGACAGGTGCTGTGTCATGGCCGTATGCCGGCGCATGTCCTGGGACTGTTCATGCGGCACACCCGGACGAGAGCGAGATTCTGGGCCGATAGACGACGGCAGGCGAGAGATAAACGAGCAAACCGGGCGATCCACACCAGACAGTATCGTTACAAGATAACACGTGCATTCAAGCCCTGTCCCGCTCCCGGGTTCGTAACCGGGCGGTGCCGGCCGCCACGGCATACTTCACAAGACACGGCTGGTGGCGAACAGCGCCGTTGCGGGCTCGCGTTCGATCGCGCAGCAGTTTAGGTTATGCACCCGCCTGCGTGGTTCGTCGATGTAAAGGAGCGTCATGACCCTACGGTCTGTTCTGGGATTGGTTGTCGTCTGTTTAGCGTCGTGGTGTGTCCCCGCGCTGGCGGCATCGGCTGATATCCACGCCGATATGACGCCGGCCGAGGCAAAGAAGATTCTGGCCACCACCCGCCCGCGGGCCGAAAAGGGCGATGCCTCCGCGCAGTACAATCTGGGCGTGCTCTATGACCGCGGGCTGGGCGTTGAGCAGGATTACGACCAGGCCCGCAAGTGGTATCGCAAGGCCGCCGAACAGCGCTATGGCCGGGCCGAGCACAACCTGGGCATCATGTACGAGTCGGGCAAGGGCGTGGCCAAGAACACGGCCAAGGCCGCGCACTGGTTCCGTCGAGGCGCCGACGATGGTCAGGCGGCCTCCCAGAACAACCTCGGCGTGCTCTACATGAAAGGCGACGGCGTGCCGCAGAACAGCGGCAAGGCTGCGTTCTGGACCGCGCGGGCCGCAGCGGCGGGCAACGGCGCAGCGATCGAGAATCTGCCCCGTATCGTCGATGACCTGCCGCAAGGCCATGTCAGCGCACAGGACGTCAACGTGCGCGACCAGCCGAACAATCAGGCCCGTATCGTGCGCCAGGCCGACAGTGATGCGACCGTGGTCATTCTGGCCCGCGAGCCCGAATGGACCCAGGTGCTTTTCCCCGAAACCTACGAAACCGGTTGGATCGCCAATTTCCTGCTGGCCGAGGGCCTGGCGCCGCTGGCCCGACCCCGCGAGGCTGAGCCCGAAGCCGCGGCGGTTGCCAAGACCTCATCGGAGAAGACCCGCCCGAAGGATCTCGAAACCGGCAGCAATCAATCAACGGCTGGTGATGAACAGCCGGCTGCAACTCAGTCGTCAACATCGGCCGCGCCGGATGCACGGGCCGAACAGACATCGGTGGCGACATCGAAAGCCGATTCCGAGACCTCGGGCCAGGCCATGCACGTGGGGGTCAGCAGTGCCAATATTCGAGCCCGGGCCGAGCGCTCGGCCCGAGTGATCGGGCAGTTGCAACGCGATGGTGTCGTGACCGCCCTGGAGCGCCGTAACGGCTGGGTTCGCGTTCGCACCCAAGACGGAATGATCGGCTGGATGGCCGGCTATCTGCTGGTCGAGGGCCGATAGGGCCCGACATGAAAAAGCCGCTTTCCGAACACGGAAGCGGCTTGATATCTCGCGCAGCACAGGCCGCTTACGATCAATCCTCGATTGCCGGCGTCGGCCGTACCAGGATCTCGTTCACGTCGACGCTGGCCGGTTGCTCCAGGGCATACAGGGCCGCGTTGGCGACGTCCTTGTCGGTCAACGCGTGCTCGGGCGTTTCGTCGAAGAACGGCGTATCGACCATGCCGGGCTCGATCAGCGTGGTACGAATCCCCGTGCCACGGAGCTCTTCGCGAACCCCGTAGCCGATCGCGCTCACGGCCCACTTGGTCGCGCTGTACATCGAGCCTGGAATGGTGGCCCGTCCGGCCGCCGATCCGGTGATCAACAAATGCCCGCGGCTGGCCTTGAGCGCCTCGGCGGTGCATTGGATCGTCAGACCGACGCCGTAGACGTTGGTCAGGATCATGTCTTTCCAGACATCCGTATCGGCGCCGGTGAAACCACCCGGTTTGCCGCCAATGCCGGCATTGGCGAAAACCGCATCGATTCGCCCGAAGTGCTCGATGACGGTATCGACCATCGCCTGCTGAGACGCCTTATCGGTGACGTCGCAGGCCACCGGCAGCGCTGTATCCGCACCGCCAAGCTCATCGACCAGTGCCGTGAGCTTGGATTCGGTGCGTGCGGCCAGCGCCACGCTATAGCCTCGAGCGACCGCCGCACGGGCCGTTGCCGCCCCGATACCGGTCGAGCCACCGGTGATCAACAATACTTTGTTGTCCGACATCAGTCGTTTCCTCTTCGGCAGGTCTGTGCCGAGGCGTTTCCTCGCCTACTCGGCGTGAGTGTGCTCGTCGTGCACGTGGCCGTGCTCTTTCTCGGTCTCGCTGGCTTCACGCACGCCTGCGATGTTGACCGTGAAATCGAGCGTCTGGCCGGCCAGCACGTGATTGCCGTCGACGGTGACTTCCTCGCCCTCGACTTCCTTGACCGTCACGACCATGGGGCCGGCATCGGACTCGGCACGAAAGCTCATGCCCGGGGCCAGCTCGTCCACACCCTGAAAGGCTTCCCGATTGACCTTCTGGACCAGTTCCTCGCGATACGGCCCGTAGCCTTCCTCGGGCTCGACGGTCGTCTTGACCTCATCGCCTTCGCCGTGGCCTTCGATGGCCTTCTCCAGACCCGGCACGATGTTGTCGTGGCCGTGCAGATAGGACAACGGCTGGCCTTCGGCCGACTGATCGATGATTTCGCCTTGGTCGTCGCGCAGGACATAGTGAATGCTGACGACGTTGTCGCGCTGGGCTTCCATAACCGCCTCTAAGCGTGGTGTTTCGTTGATGAGCGAATTAACCTTGCGACGATCGATGAAAAGTCAATGGCATGATTGGGAATCGATCGTCGAGCGGATGTCGTCAGCCGGGGAAAAAGCGCTTATCGAGAGTCGCCGGGTGCATGGCATTGTCTTGTCTGACCGGCCAGACACTGAAAAAGCCGGGCACTGCGCCCGGCTTTTTCCATGCATCGTCACGGGGCGATCGCTGTCGCCGAGCTAGCCTTCGAGCGCGGCATCCAGCTCGATATCGGCCCCCTGGTACAAGCGCGACACCGGGCAGGCGTCCTTGGCCTTGGCGGCGATGTCCTTGAACTGGGCATCGTCCATGCCGGGAACCTTGCCGCGACAGACCAGCTCGATTTTTTCGATCGTGGGGGTGCCGTCGGTGGAAAAATGCACCTTGGCTTCGGTCTGAATCGAGTCCGGTGCATGGCCTTCTTCGGCCAGCATGGCCGAGAACTGCATCGAGAAGCAGCCGGCATGAGCCGCGCCGACCAGCTCTTCCGGGTTGGTGCCCGTGCCATCCTCGAAACGTGTCTTGAACGAGAACTGGCCTTCATAAGCGCCGCTGGCCAGCTTCATGTGGCCCTGGCCGGATTTCAGATCGCCTTCCCACTGGGCGTTGGCTTTACGTACGGGCATATCGCTTTTCCTTGGAAGTCAAAAACCATCTGCGCTATGAAACTAAGACCTGCGTCGCGACAAAACAAGGTGGCCGACCGGCTGCATTGTGCAGGCATCTGCAAGGTGCTAGCGTCGGATCGAAACAACGACAGCGCATCCGCGCAGGCTTGGGGCCCGTGAGCGACACCGTAAACGACGATCGATCGGTCGATTCAGACGACGTACGCAAAGCCGTTTCGGCTGCCGGGCTCGGCAATGCCCTGGAGTGGTTCGACTTCAGTATCTATGCGTACACCGCGAGCACGATCGGGCAGGTCTTCTTCGCCTCGGACTCGGGCGGCGGCTCATTGTTGAAGTCGTTGATGTTCTTCGCCGTGGCGTTCGCGGTGCGCCCGCTGGGCGGCTTGTTCTTCGGCCCGCTGGGTGATCGCATCGGTCGCTCCAAGGTGCTGGCCGCCACCATCATCATGATGTCGCTGGGCACCGTGATGATCGGCCTGATGCCAACATATGCCCAGATCGGGATCTGGGCGCCGATCGGCCTGCTGCTGGCCCGGCTCGTTCAAGGATTCTCCACCGGCGGTGAGTACGGCGGGGCGGCGACGTTCATCTGTGAGTATGCGCCGGACAAGACCCGCGGCTTTCTGGCCAGTTTTCTGGAGTTCGGTACGTTGGGCGGCTATATCGTCGGCTCGGCGCTGGTGTTCGTGACCCAGCTGTCGCTGGGGGATGCCGCCTTCACCGAGTGGGGCTGGCGTATTCCGTTCCTGTGTGCGGCGCCACTGGGCCTGTTCGGTCTGTATCTGCGACTGCGCCTGGAAGACAGCCCGGCTTTCGAAGAAGCCCAGGAGAACAACGAAGCCGACGGCACGCTGGGCGAAGTCGTGACCACGCACATGCGCCAGCTGCTGTTGTGCATCGGGCTCACCCTGATTCTCAATATCGCCTATTACACGGTGTTGACCTATCTGCCGAGCTATCTCGAAACGGTACTGAATATCGGCACCTGGGAAGCATCGGGCCTGTTGATTCTGGTCCAGCTTGTCATGATGAGCATCATCTTCCTGTTTGGCGGCCTCTCGGATCGAGTCGGGCGCAAGCCGGTGCTCATAGTGGCCTGTATCGGGTTCATATTGTTTGCCTGGCCGGCGTTCTGGCTGCTTTCGTTGACGACCATCTGGAGCCTGGTCGGTGGCCTCGCCATTCTCGGCCTGCTGACGGTGATGCTGGCCGGCGTGATGCCCTCGACGCTGCCGGCGATCTTTCCGACCCGCGTACGCTACGGTGGGTTTGCCATCGCATACAACGTCTCCACGTCGTTGTTCGGCGGGACGGCGCCGCTGATCATTCAATGGCTGATCGGCGAGACCGGCAACAATTTCATACCGGCTTATTACCTGATGGCCGCCGCGGCAATCGCGCTTGTTCCGATCATGCTGATTCCGGAAACCGCCAGCCGGCCGCTACCCGGCTCTCGCGGACAGAACATGGGCAAGAAACCGGCGCCGGCGGCGTGAAGCGGCCCATCGGGTTGTGGCGGGGCCGTTGCGCCCCGTCGATCGGGCGCTCGTGTTTCGTCGGCGAGCGGTGCTCGACCGGTAATGAAATGGCGCTGGCCTTGCCGGACTGGCCACCGTTGGCCTTGTTGAACGAAACAGGCCGGCCAATTCCGGATGAAAAATGGCCTGGTGGATCGCGGTCTGGCCCGGCTCGGGCGAGGTGTCCAGCGATGCAGCGGGTACGACGCGCATAAAAAAGCCCGCGACCGGTGCCGCGGGCTTTTTCACGATGGCATCAGCCGATGATCAGTTGTTGTGATCGTCGGTGGCGTCTTCCATCTCGTCGCTGGCGTTGTCCATGGCGTCCGAGGTTTCGTCGGCGGCGTTGTCCATGGCGTCGGAGGTTTCGTCAGCCGCGTTGTCAATGGCGTCACCGGCATTATCGGTGGCGTTGTCGAGGCTCTCGCCGGCTTCTTCGGCCGGGCCTTCGTTGCTGTCACAGGCGGCCAGACCGAGCGTGGAGACACCCAGCACAGCGGCGATCAGAAGGGCTTGCAGTTTATGGCTCATCGATTTTCTCCCTGGTGCTCAAAAAGGAACATGCGTTGACGTATGTTCGCTACAAATGTGCGGCGAGTATAAATAACCGCCCGCTTGCTGGTATATGAACGCACCCGGCGCCTACACTTTGAACATTGCGTAATTTCTGTATTCAACGTCATGCAACATCCGTTATCGGGCTATCGCATCATCGACACCACGGCCATGGTTTCCGGGCCGGTGGCCACCCAGCAGTTGGCCGATCAGGGGGCTGATGTCATCAAGGTCGAACGCCCTGGCGTGGGTGATTTCACGCGGCTGGCCGCCAATCGGCACAACGACATGTCGGCCAGTTATCTCAACAACAATCGCAACAAGCGCTCGATCGCGCTTGATCTCAAGCACCCGCAGGGCATCGCCGCGATGCGGCGCCTGGTGGCCGGGGCGGACGTGTTCGTGCAGAACTTTCGCCCGGGGGTGGCCGAGCGCATGGGGCTGGGGTACGAGACCCTGTGCGCTGACAATCCCGAGCTGATCTATGTTTCGATCAGTGGATTCGGCGACGAGGGCCCGTATGCCGCGCGCCCGGTTTATGATCCGCTTATCCAGGCGCTGTCGGGGCTGGCCAGTATTCAGGGCGGCGCTGACGATGCGCGCCCGCGGCTGGTGCGCACCATCGTGCCCGACAAGCTGACCGGTTACATGGCTGCCCAGGCGATCACCGCGGCGCTGTTGGCGCGCGAGCGTGGCGCGGGTGGCCAGCACGTCAGGCTGTCCATGCTGGATGCGGTCATCGATTTTCTCTGGCATTCGGACATGAACAGCCAGACGTTCGTCGGCCACGAAATGGATCAGGCCAAGGCTGCCAGTTTCATCGATCTGATCTATGAAACCACGACCGGCCATATCAGCGTGGCGGTTCAGAATGATGCCGAGTGGCACGCTCTGACCGAGGCCCTGGAGCGGCCCGAGTGGCGCGATGACCGACGTTTTGCCACGGCCGCGGCTCGTCAGGACAACGTCAACGCACGGCTCAGACTGACCCAGCAGCGCTTGGCCGAGGCCAGCGCCGAGCACTGGCTCGAGCGTCTGGAGGCCCACGGCGTGCCGTGTGCGCCGGTCCTCACGCGCAGCCAACTGACCGAGCATCCGCAGATTCGGGCCAACGGCATCATCGTGGAAACCGATCATCCGGTCGCCGGGCGGCTGCGACAGGCCCGCCCGGCGGCGCGTTTTTCTGCCATGGCTGCGCCGCCGTTTCGGGCTGCGCCGCGCCTGGGGGCGGATACGCGCGCCGTGCTGGCCGAGGCCGGCTACAGCCCTGACGAGATCGCGAGACTCGTCGCCGAGGCTGCGGCCGTACCGTTACATGCCGCCGACGAGGCCACGCCGTGATCGATTTCTATTACTGGCCCACGCCCAACGGCTGGAAGATCTCGATCCTGCTCGAAGAACTCGGGCTCGATTATCGCGTGAAACCGGTTGATATCAACGCCGGCGATCAGTTCGATGCCGAATTCCTGGAGATATCCCCCAACAACCGCATGCCGGCCATCGTGGATCATGCACCGGCCAGCGGGTTTGGCGACAACGCCCTGCCGATCTTCGAATCGGCCGCGATCGCGCGCTATCTGTGCGCAAAGACCGGTCAGCTCATGCCGGCTGATCCGCGCCTGGCCAAGGAAGTCGATGAGTGGCTGTTTTGGCAGGTGGGCAACCTCGGTCCGATGGGTGGCCAGATGAGTCATTTCGTCAACTACGCCGACGGCGATCATGCCTATGCCGAGCGACGTTATCGTGATGAATATCATCGTTGTCTGGGCGTTCTGGAACGGCGCCTGAAGGCACGTGACTATCTGGTCGGGGGCCGGTACAGCGTGGCCGACATCATCAACTGGCCGTGGGTGCTGATCGCCAAGGCCATGGGCCAGCCTCTGGACGAGTTTCCGGCGGTGGCCGCCTGGCGTGGCCGGGTGAAGTCGCGCGAGCCCGTGCAGCGGGGCGTTGCACTCGGCAAGGCCTGGGCCACCGGCGGGCAGACCAAGAGCGAAGCGGCCCGGGCGACGCTGTTCAATCAGCGGGGAACATGAAACTGATCGCAGGATGGCGTCGGGCTTTGTACAATTCGCCGCCGCAAGCGATTGGCGGTATTCGAATGTCGCTGATTGCATAACGCTGTCTGGAGTACACCATGTTCGCCTATATCAAGGCTTTCATCGCCGGCTTTATCGCTGTTCTGGCGTTTCATCAGGGCCTGCTCTGGCTGTTCGATCACTTTGACGTGATGACGGCCACCGCGTGGAATCTGGCGCCCGTCGGGCCGTTCGGCGTACCGATCGTCGTGTCCCTGGCATTCTGGGGGGCGCTCTGGGGCCTGGTGCTCTGGTTGTTGATTCGTCGCGCCGAAAGCGCCGGTTATTACGTGGGTGCGGCCATCCTGGGTGCCATCCTGCCCACGGCGCTGGCGTTCTCCCTGGTGCCGCTGGCCAAGGGCGCGAGTCTGGAGGGCCTGCTGGCCGACCTGACCCTGGCGCGAATAGGCCTGGCCATGGCGCTCAACGGCGCCTACGGCCTGGGATTTGCACTGCTCATGCGCGTCATGCATCCACCGCGCTGACGGTGGCGACCGGCGGCGGGCCGGCCGGCTCGGCCTGGCCGCTACAGGGCAGGCGCAGGACGAACACGGTCGCCCATTTGCGGTGATCGGCGATCAGCCAGAGGTCGCCGCCATGAACGCGGGCCAGTGATCGGCCGACGTACAGTCCCAGGCCCAGCCCGTCGCATTTCCGGGTATCGAAGGCGGCAAACGGATCATCGCCGGACTGGACCCCCGGGCCGTTGTCGCTTATTCGAAACTCGACGTGCTGATCATCCGTCAAGCGAACACTGGTCTCGATATGACGTTGGGCCTCGGCTTCGGACTGACCCGAGTGTGCTTCGATGGCGTTCTGCACCAGGTTGCGCAGCACCTGCTGTACGAGAATACGATCGACACTGATTTCAGCCGCGGCCGTGGATTCGTCGACGTCCACGCTGTATTCGACCTCACCGGCGCGAATGGCGGTGTCGACCAGACAGTGTAGATCGGCAAGAAGATCGTCGATCCGGACCTGGTTCAGGTTGGGTTCGCCCTGACGTGCGTAGTTGCGCAGATGACGCACGATATCGCCGGCACGCTGGAGCTCGCGGTCGGCCTGGCGGGCTGCGGTGCGCGCTGTCGTCAGTTCGTCGGCCGTACTGCCGCGAGCCAGGTGCCCGCGGGCAGCCGTCAGTGGCTGGGCGATATCGTGGGCGATACCGGCTCCGAGGGCGGCAAACACCTCGATCCGTTCGCGACAGGCCAGCGTTTCGCCCAGCTCGTTCATCCGATCCTGTTCGGCCATGCGAGTCGTGATGTCGTTGGCAAAACCGGCCAGTCGATAAAGCTGGCCCGTGTCGTCGTATACCGGCCAGGCGCGGTCGCGAATCCAGCGGATTTCACCGTCGGGCCGATCGATACGAAACGTCTCGTCGTATTGGCCGGATCGCGCATCGCGTTTGAAGGCCTTCAGCACCCGTTCGCGATCGGCCTCGTGCACCCAGGCCAGCCGACGCCCGGGCTCCTCGTACAGGCTCTGACAGGTTTGGCCCCAGATCGCTTCATAAGCGGGGCTGATATAGATCAGTTCATCACCCAGGGGCGTCGTCATCCAGAAGACTTCATGGATATGCTCGGCCAGCTCGCGAAACGCACGAGTTTCCAGCTCGGCAGAAGCCGCACGATGCTTGAGCGCTCGAATCTGTCGGCATAATACCTGTACATCGGTACAATCCGGATTGGCGACGATATCGTGATTACTTGCAAAACCAGTCATGGAACCTATCTCGTAAGGCGTGTTGCGGCCGGGTCGCGGTATGGCATCAGTCGGACGGGCGGGCCACGCCGGCTGCTCATCGATGCGTATCATCACTCTAGCGCCCGCTGAGAGACGCGTGGCGCAATTCACGTATTATCGGGTGTGCAGACCAAGGGCGATATATCGCGTCATGACCATAGCGTCGATTGTGGGCGCTCGTCCCGGGACGTTGCGCCGCTCGTGAAACAAGGATGAACGCGCAGACAGCGTGAAGTGTTGGCAGTGCACATATTGAACGCTCAACCAGGACGGCTGCATGAAAATCCAACAGCCCTCAGGTTGAGTGGGCGGTATCCAAACAGACTCTAGTACGGACGAATCAACGGGGAATAGGGTGAAAAACGACTTGCATGTTCATATCGTTGACGACGACGCGAGTGTTCGTGAGTCGCTCAAGGCGCTGATTCGCGCTGCGGGCTATGGCGTGACCTGCTATGCCAGCGGCAAGAGCCTGATCGACCATATCGACACGGTCAGTGGGTGCGTCATCGTGGATCTGCGGCTTGCCGACATGGACGGACTGGTCGTCCAGCGTACGCTGATACAGGAGCAGGTCGATGCCGATGTCATCATCATGAGTGCCTATGGTGATATCGCGCATGCCGTGGAGGCGATGCGTTTGGGGGCAGTCGATTTCGTAGAGAAACCGTTTGATCCGGAAACCTTGATCGATCGGCTGGCCACGCTGGAAAAAGCCAGCGACGACGCAACGCGCCTGCAGCGGGATGCCCGACAGCGGGCCGCGCTGATCGACACCCTGACGCCACGAGAAAAACAAGTGCTTTCGGGCATCGTCGACGGCCAGGCGAACAAGGAGGTTGCCGCAGCGCTGGGTATCAGTGCACGAACGGTTGAAACACATCGCGTGCACATCATGCAGAAACTACAGGCCAATTCGCTGGCACATCTGGTGCGCATCTGGATAGAGGCAACAGCGCATCACGAGCAGGCCCTGGATACGGATTAGAAAACGCCGGCCTGCCGTGGACAGACCGGTGTTGGTCTTGTGTGACGCTATATCTTCGGCCCGCGTCCGCGCACGGCATTGGAGACCAGCGCAAGAACGAACAGCACCAGGAAGATAAAGAAAAGAACCTTCGCGATGCCGGCCGCACCGGCTGCGATGCCGCCGAATCCGAACACGGCCGCGATAACGGCGACGACAAAAAATACGACTGCCCAACCCAACATGGCCTTTCTCCGTTTGAATAAACCAACACTGCGTTGACGCCTTGCGCCGCGCATCTTCCGGGGCTACATCATCGAACGACAGCCCGTCCGTGCCATGAACGATGAAAGCCTGATTCGGAACTACTTGTAAAGCTGCGTATTGAGATGCTTGGCGATCTTGTCGTCGTCTTCGTTGGTCCAGTCCTTGTCGATCGAATCAACGATCGTGGCCGAGACCGTGTCATCGAGCTTGTCGCGCAGATGACCCAGGAACTGGGGCGCAGCGGCCAGTACCAGCGCATCGAATTTCTTGTCGTTGTGATCGGACTTGAGCTTTTTCGCCAGTTCCTTGGCAAAGATGTCCGCATGTTTTTCGCTGGTTCGGACTTGCGGATCGGCTTCGTGATGACCGGCACCCGCGGAATCGTCCACGCCGCCCTTGCCACCGGTTCGCAGATCCCCTTCGTGCATGCGACTGGCGTCGTGATAGGTCGCGCCAACACGTTTGAGCCGGCCGTCGGCGGTGCGCTCGAAAAAGCGAGCAGCGGCCGCATCGGCCACGACGATCCACTGTGTACTCATATGATCCCTGTCGCCCGAGACCGACGTACGGGCCGGCCTCTGTCGTGTGTTCATCCTGTCGAAAATTAACCAACGCCCGGCCGAGCGGCTATCCGTGCTACTACGCAAGCCCCGGATGAGGGCCGACGTCGGTTGCTGCAGCATGGCATACAGCACGTTAAGCTCGACGATCGACTTGAACTCGGCATCTTCATGAACGACCACGCAGCGGCAACCGACGACTTGCGCGAGCGCCTGCGCCAGGCCCATCGAGCCTTTGAGCGTGAGCAATGGCAGGGGGCTGCGGGCCGGGATCGGCTGGCCGGAATCGCCGACCGTATCTGGGACTGGGCCGAGGCGACGACGCTTGCCGCCTGTATCGATGCCGCAACCGTGCGCGAGGCCGCCGTGCGCCTGTCGCTGGATCTGTCGCTGCCGGATACGCTGGCCGGTGTGATCGGTGGCGTGGCCGATGATCTGGTCCGCCATGAGATCAATCGCGACACACGGGTTCGTGATGTCGTCGACGAAAGCCTCTACGACGACGGCGTGTCGTTGTTCGTGGAGCTCGAGGCGCTGCGTGCCCGTCTGATCAAGCGGCTGCTGAACAGCCCGGTCTATACCGCGCTGGCCTCGGACGTGCTGTATCAGGGGATCAAGGACTATATCTTTTCCGATACCGGGGCGATCCAGTCGCTGCCAGGCGTCTCGCGCCTGATCAAGGGCTCGTCCAGTGCGGTCTCCAAGCGTATGCCGGGGCTCGAGGCCCAGGTCGAGAAACGCGTGAAAGCCTATATCGAGAACAATACGGCCAAGACGCTGGCCCGTAGCGAGGCCTATCTGCTGGGCTCGCTCGACGAAACACGAATCCGGGCCATTGCAGACGAGATCTGGGCCGCGTCGGCCGACGAAACGCTCTCGGTCGCCGATCTGCTTGATGGCGATGAGCTACAGCGCATGATCGATTACGGCCTGCGCGTATGGCAGTCGCTGCGCGAGACCGAATATCTCGGGGTGATGATCGAGGACGGCGTGACGCGTTTCTTTGCTCGCCACGGCGATACGACGTTGGCCGAGCTGGCCGGTCACGTCGGCCTGGACCGGGCCACGCTGGCCGCCGAGATCGATGCGCTGGCGCCCGAGATCATTGCCGGTCTGGCCGAGACAGGCCTGCTCGATGCCCTGGTCAACGACCAGATCGATGCCTTCTACGATTCCCCGGCCTTCACCGAGGCTGTTTCATGAATGCAGGCAATGCGAACGCTGCGCGATGAATCTCGGCGGTGTAGTAGAACGTCTCGAAGCTCGGATCGGTGGCCGGCGCATACAGTTCGCGCGCCTCGGCTCGTGCAAGCGTGGCTGACCACCAGCCGGTGGGGTAGCAGGGCTGGGGGAAACTCAGCAGATCGGTCGCGGCGAAGCCGGCCCGCTGCATGGCCGCCGACATGTCCGCGATCAGGCGTTGATGCACCAGCGGCGATTCGCTTTGTTGCACCATCAGGCCGCCGGTATCCAGCACGCGATGACACTCTCGATAGAAGGCCTCGTTGAACAGGCCCTCGGCCGGGCCGATGGGGTCGGTGCTGTCGATGATGATCAGATCCGCCGAATCCGTTGATGCGTTGCGCATCCATTCGATGCCATCGATGAAGGCCAGCGTGGCCCGCGGATCGTCGTTGGCCTCGGTCAGGCGCGGGAAATACCGCTCGGCCACGCGGGTCACGCGTTCATCGATATCGATCTGCATGACCGAGGCCACGGTATCGTGCTTCAAGACCTCGCGCAGCGTGCCGCAGTCGCCACCGCCGATGATCACGACGCGCGCGGGCGCCCCGTGGGCAAGCAGCGCGGGGTGCGTCATCATCTCGTGATAGAGGAAATTGTCGCGCTCGGTGAGCATCACCAGGCCGTCGATGGTCATCAAACGGCCGAACGTCTCGGTGTCGTAGACCGCGATGCTCTGAAACGGGGACGTCTCTTCGTGCAGCTTGTCACGTGTCTTGAGCGAAAAGCCCAGCCCCAGCTCGTCGCTGGATTCGGTATACCAGTCGCCATCGCTTACCATGCCAATCTCTTTGTTTGCGCTGCAAGGGCCCGAGTATAGATGATCAACCCAGCAGATCCGGCCGACGAGGCCCCCTGGCGTACCGACGATGCCGCGCGGCTGTATCGCACGCACGCCTGGGGCGAGGGGTATTTCAGCGTCAACGCGGCCGGCCACGTCGAGGTCAGCGTGCCGGGGCACGGCCCACGGGTGGACCTGGCCGAGCTGGCCGATGAAGTCCAGCTGCACGGGCTGCGTCTGCCGGTGCTCGTACGCTTCGTGGATATTTTGGCCGATCGCATCACATGCCTGGCCGATGCGTTCGATGCCGCCCGGGCTGAGCACGGCTACGCCGGGCGTTATACCGTGGTCTATCCGGTCAAGGTCAATCAACAGAAAAGCGTGTGCGAGCGCCTGGTGGCCGCCGGCGGCGAACGCGCCGGTCTCGAAGCCGGCAGCAAGCCCGAGCTGATGGCGGTGCTGGCTCTGGCCCGGCCCGCCAGCACGATCGTGTGCAACGGCTATAAGGATCATGCGTTCCTGCGCCTGGCCATGGCCGGGCAACAGCTGGGCCACCGGGTGTTCATCGTGGTGGAGAAACCCTCGGAGCTGGTTCCGATCGCCGAGTTGGCCGCTACACTCGGACTGCGCCCGCGCCTGGGCCTGCGGCTGCGCCTGGCCAGTGTAGCCGCCGGTCACTGGCAGAACACCGGCGGCGAGAAATCCAAGTTCGGGCTGACCGCCAGCCAGGCCCAGGCCGCGATCGAGACACTGAAGACACTGGGCTATCTGGATTGCGTGCAGATGCTGCATGTCCATATGGGCTCACAGGTGGCCGATCACGCCGCTCTTGGCCGTTCGATGGACGAAACCGCCCATCTGTATCGCGCACTGGTCGAGGCCGGGGCGCCGATCGATACCGTGGACGTCGGGGGCGGATTGGCCGTGGATTATGAAGGCCGTGGGGCCAAGTCCTTCTGCTCGATGAACTATGGCGTGGCCGATTATGCTCGCGTGGTGGTGAGGGCCATGCAGCGCGTCTGTCGTGAGCACGGCCTCGCCGAGCCCGATCTGATCAGCGAATCCGGCCGGGCCCTGACTGCCCACCACGCCGTCCTGCTGACGCAGGTCATCGACAGCGAGGCCCCCGTGGCCACAGCGCCGGTTGCGCTGGAGGCTTCGCTGTCGGCCAGTGCCCAGCTCGATCGTGCGGCCACCATGGCCGCGCAGGCCCACGAGGCCTTCGTCGCGGGCCGGATCGGTCTGGCCGAACGGGCAGCCACCGAGCGCGAGGTCGCGGGCATCTACAAGGCACTGGCAGGCCTCGCGCCGGCCGATGCCGATGAACGCCGGGCTGCGGCCATCGCTCGTGACAAGCTGGCGAGCAAGTACTTCGTCAACTTCTCGGTCTTTCAATCGGTGCCCGATGTCTGGGCGCTGGATCAAGTGTTTCCGGTGATGCCGATTGCCCGCCTGGACGAGGCGCCGACCGAGCGCGCCCGACTGTGTGATCTGACCTGTGACTCCGATGGTCGCCTGGATCGCTACGTCGACGAAGACGGCGTGGACACCACGCTGGCCCTGCACGCGCCCACGCCCGGTGAGCCGTATCGCATCGGTATCTTCATGGTAGGCGCCTATCAGGAGAATCTGGGCGACATGCACAATCTGTTCGGCGATACCGATGTGGTTAACGTCGAGATCGATGACACCGGCTGGCATCTCGTCGAAGCCCAGCACGGGGACCGCGCCGACGAACTCCTGCGCTACGTGCACTTCGAGCCCGAAGCCCTGCGCTCGGCCTATCGCCGCAAACTGGCCGCGGCCGGCCTGGACAGGGCCACCCGCGCCGAGTGCGAGGCCCTGCTCGAAGCCGGCCTGGCCGGCTATACCTATCTTCTGGAGTCATAGCGCGGGCAGGGCGGCGTCCGGTTGAGCCGCCCGCAAGACACCGATCAATGCGGATGGCTGCGGCTAATCCGTGCGGCAGGCGTCTTCGCAACCGGGTCAATCGTCTTGCTTGTCGAGCGTGAAGCGCACGATGGGTCTGGCATCGGCGTCATCGAGCACGGTCGGGCCCTTGGAAATGATGCGCTCGGGGCTTACGCCGCGCGCCGCAAGATAATCGCGGATGGCTTGTTCACGGCTGCGCGCCAGTTCCTTGAGCGCGATTCGGTTGTCTTCGTCGACGCGCCCGGTCTGAAACAGACCCATGGCCTTGGCATCGGCCGGCACGCCCTGACCCTCGACGGTCAGCGTCCAGTCGAGGTTCTTGTTCATGGCCTGGGCGATCAGGCCCATGTAGGGACGATCTTCCGGGCGGACATAGTGCTTGCCCGCGGCGAAGACGGCCGGGCGGCCCTCGACCGAGCGAAACAGGTTCAAGAACGCGTTCTTGAGCTTGTTGGCCAGGCCCACCGGCGAATAGTTCGAGAACAGGGCCGTGCGGATACCGGCCAGCACAGCCTCGCGTACAAGATTGTCGACCGAGAAGTACGGGTTGGTGATATCGCCGAGAATACTGGTCTGAAAGGTGAATTCGTCGTCCTGGCCGCGAATGATGGCCAGCGCGGTTTCCATGTTGATGCCGAGTGCGATCTCGGTGACCTTTTCGCTGTCGTTGGCCAGGCGAAAATTGCTGATCGTGGCCTGGAGCTTGCCATCGAGCTGGCCGGACTTGGCCTCGAGGTTCAGGGTGCCGTTGATGGCCCCGCGGGCGATCTTGCGGCCCATTGCCTGATTGAGATAGCCCGACAGCGAGGGCATGTTCAGCGAGCGCAGCCAGGCATCGATATCCATGTTCATGCCGCCCGAGGCCAGCGGGGCCACGGTGCCGGTGCTATCGAAATGCCCGTAGGCGCCGAGATCGATCGATAACCGATAATCGGCGTCTTGCTCGGGCTTGGCGGTATCCAGATCGTTCAGGACGAAGTTCAGATCCATGCCGTGCAGGGCCACGTTGGGCTGGGTCACGGTATCGACGAACCAGACCGACGGGCCGCTGATGCCCAAGTGCTTGATCGAGAACGTGGATGCGGTCGCGCCGCCGGTGGTGTTTTTCGAGGTGTCTTCTGATGAAGACGCAGCCTGGGCCTTGGCGCTGTCTTGACCGTCGCCGCCGAGATACTCGCTGATCACGCCGTAGCCCGACGAATCGCGTCGTACATGCATGATCGCATCTTCGAGCTCGGCGGATTCGAGCTCGTAGTGCAGCAGATCGCGCAGATGGAAATTCTTCAAATCCAGCGAGACAGCCTGTACGACCTCTGAATCGGTATTGGTATCGCCCATGATACGAACGCCGCTGGTTTCCAGGCGATCGACGCGGATATCGGACAGGCCGTCAATCTCGATGCCGGTGGCATGATCCTGCAGCGTGGCCAGCCAGGGGGCATCGATGGTGGTATTACGCATGTCCAGATCGGTTCCCATCGCCTCGCCGGACATCATCAGCTTGAGTGCGTTGCCACTGGCATCGGGCGTCTGTGCATAGCGTCCGTCGTAGATGAAGCGATGTGCGACAAAGGCCAGCGGCACGCCTTGTAGATCCAGACGTGCGTCGGTGCTCGCCAGGCGTCCACGCGCGGAGTGCACGAACAACGCACCGGAATCGATATGGGTCTGGCCGTCCCAGTCGATATCGCCGGCGGTGAAGGTGCTGGTCCGGGGAATCACGAAAACCAGATCCGTGCCGCCGAGCTGGCCGTTGGTGTCGATTCGTGTGGCTTTATCGGTCAGCGTGGTCTGTGTGGTGCCTTGCCAGTTCATGGCGTCCGTCTGGGTCGACAGGCTGCCCGGTACGGCGAATTCAAAGCCGGTGGCGCGATAGGCGCCGTTGCTGACGATGGTGGTGCGGTTCTTGCCGAACGTGGTTTCCAGATCGCCGGTCAGGTGTTCGGAAGCCGCCTCGAGTCTGAGCCGATCACCCGAGACCAGTCGGACATTGGCATCGTTGTAGGTGCCGTGGGTCGTGATACGGAACGGGTCATCCAGGCTGACGAAGCTCTGGCCTGCCCAGGCGGCCTTGTCGGCGGTGAGATCGAGCGTGCCGTCCTTCTGGATGGACAGCCCATCGACGGCGAAACGGCCGTCTGTCGTGATCTCACCCGGTTGGGCTCCCGCACGCATCAATTGCCAGTCGGAGACGCCGTCGAAGGACACGGCATCGGCATCGATCCGCATGCCGTCTGTACGAACGAGCACCACGCCCTCGAAGGCAGTCTGGCCGTCGCTGTGAATGAGCAGATGCTTGTCGGCGTCATAGCTCAGCGACAGATCCAGCTGGGTATCGATACGCCCGTCGAGGCGATCGATACCGGCCTGACGGACCCAAGGGGCGAGCACCGAGACAGGGAAGTTCTCGGCCCGGATATGCAGATCGGCGCTCGGATTGTCGGCCAGCGCAGCGATCGAGCCCGACAGGCTGAGGCTGCCGCCGGCGGCCCCCAGATGGGCATCCACCGGAATCGGTTCGCCCTGGCGCCAGGTGACCATGTTCTCGGCCCCCGACTGGTTGAGGGTGATGACCTGATCGATGGCCGGTGTCTGGCCGGTCGCCGGCTGTCTGTAATGAACACG
Organism: Lysobacterales bacterium; assembly: GCA_002715985.1. GTDB lineage: Bacteria > Pseudomonadota > Gammaproteobacteria > Nevskiales > Salinisphaeraceae > Salinisphaera. The sequence continues at coordinate 45,843 of PBAO01000032.1, forward strand.
CAGGGCACCGACCTGAACATGTTCCACGCCGAACCGCCAGGCACGACCGCCCGAGGACTGGCCCTGGGGCAGGGGCACGCCGGCGATGGTCAAGCCCGTGTCGGGGCTGCGCGTGATATCGATGCTGGCGCCGCGAAGCGATATCGATTCGAGCACGATCCTGTGATTCAGCAACGGCGGGTAGGCCAGCTCCAAGCCCAGATGCCCGATGGTGAAGCCCTGGCCGGCATTGGGTCCGTCGGTGATTTCGCCGTGGGCATCGTCGATGGCGATATGCCCGGTCAGCAGATTGATATCGATCTTGTCGATATCCACGTTCAGGCCCTTGGCTTCCAGATAGTTCACGACGACATAGCGCGCGATATAGCCCGGTGCCAC
>PBAO01000033.1 GCA_002715985.1 Lysobacterales bacterium
GCAGTATTCAACGCAACAGTTCAAGGGCGGTCTGAAGATCATTCTGGACGGCGACCCGTACAGCATCGTCGAGAACGAGTTCGTCAAACCCGGCAAGGGGCAGGCGTTCAGTCGCGTCAAGGTGCGCAACCTGAAGACCGGCCGCACCATCGAGCGCACCTTCAAATCGGGCGACAGCGTCGAGGCCGCCGACGTATTCAACCTGGACCTGCAGTTTCTGTATCACGACGGCGAGTTCTATCACTTCATGGACCCGGCCAGCTTCGAGCAGTATCAGGCCAGCGAAGCCGCGGTCGGCGACGCGGCCAAATGGATCCAGGCCGAAGACAAGTGCGACGTCACGCTCTGGAACGGGGTGCCGCTGCAGGTCGATGCACCGAACTTCTTGATCTCGCGCGTCACGCAGACGGATCCGGGGGTGCGGGGCAACACCTCGTCGGGCGGGACCAAGCCGGCCACGCTGGAGACCGGCGCGGTGGTCCAGGTGCCGTTGTTCATTGAGGAAGGCGAGCTGTTGAAGGTGGATACGCGCAAGGCCGAATACGTCTCGCGCGCCAGCGAGGGCTGATCCCCCGTGGCGCGTACTGGCGCCAGCGGTGTTGAGCCGGGCGTGCTCGCCGAACGTGCGGCGCTGTTGGCCACCCTGCGCGAGGCGATGGTCACACGCGGCATGCTCGAGGTCGATACGGCGCTCGTCTCGACGGCCGCGCCGAGCGAGCGCGCGCTCGAGTGTCTGGCCGTTGAGACCGCCGGCTATCTCGTGCCCTCGCCGGAACACGGGCTGAAACGGCTGCTGGTTGAGGCACAACGCTCGCTCTATCAGCTGGGCCATGTATTTCGGGCCGGCGAGGTCGGGCGCTGGCACAACCCCGAGTTCACCATGCTCGAATGGTACGAGCTCGGGGCGTCGATGCAGGACGCCATCGACACGCTTGGTGCGGTGCTGGCCGCGGCCGGCGCCCCGGTTCCGAGCCGCCAGCGCACGTATCGCGACGTGTTCATCGACACGCTCGCCCTCGATCCCCTGACAGCCTCTCGGGCCGATCTCGAGCGGTGTGCCGATGCCCACGGCGTTGCACCGCCCAAGGCCGGCGGCGATCGAGTCTTCTGGCTCGATCTGCTGATGGGGATGGTGATTCAGCCGTGTCTGGGGGCTCACGGCCCGGAGATCGTGACCCATTTTCCGGCCGACGACGCCGTGCTGATCGCGCTCGATGCAGATGATGCACGCATAGGCCAGCGCTTCGAGTGTTTCTGGCAGGGCATCGAGCTGGCCAACGGGGCCCGAGAGCTCACCGATGCGGAACTGGCCAGGCAACGCATGCAGCGCGAACAGGCCGCACGTGCCGAGCAGGGCCAGGCCCAGCCGCCGATCGATGAGCGACTGCTGGCCGCGATGGCCACGGGCCTGCCCGAATGCGCCGGTGTCGCGCTCGGCGTGGATCGATTGCTGGCGCTGTTGACGGGCAGCACGGGCCTGGCCGCGGTCATGCCCTTCGCCTGGCCGGCGCGCTGAAGCGCCGATGCCCGATTACGCTCGACGCCGACCGAGCGATTGATTCAGGCGCACGGCCTGGCCGCTGGCCAGTTCGGGGGCGAAGTCCACCGCATCACGACCGAAGACAACGATCGCGCTCGAGCCCAGACAGAAATGGCCCATTTCGTCGCCGCGGGCATAGGCCGGGGCGTGATCATCAAACTCAGTGGTCATCGGCGCTCGGCGGTGCGGCGGACACACTCGGCCCGTGGCCACATCATGGATGCCGCCCACGATGAACGCCCCGACCATCACCACGGCCATCGGCCCGACCTCGGTCTCGAACACGCTCACCAGACGTTCGTTTCGCGTGAACAGGCGTGGTACGGCGCGCACGCAGCGTGGGTTGACGCCGAACAGCCGGCCCGGCACGTAGCGCGTCGATACCAGCCGCCCGGCCAGCGGCATATGGACGCGGTGATAATCGTGTGGGGCCAGGTACAGCGTGGCATAGCGCCCACCGGCGAACCGCGCTGCCAGCTCCGGATCGGCCAGCAGTTCAGCCAGGTCATAGGCCAGGCCCTTGGTCTGAAAAATCCGGCCGTATTCGATATCGCCAAACGCGCCGAGCTGGCCGTCGACGGGACAGGCCAGGGCATCGCCAGCGCCCGGCACCGGACGTTGCCCGGCCGCCAGCGCGCGGGTGAAGAACGCGTTGAACGATGCATAGGCGGCCGGGTCGGGCTCGGCGGCCTCGCGCATATCGATGGCCGGATAGCCTTTCAAAAACGCACCAATGAGCGCGCGCTTGAGCCACGGGGTGGTGTTGTCGGCCAGCCAGAACGCGCCGTGCGAAATGAGCCGGGTGGGCAGACAGGACAGCAGACCGGCGAAAACACGATCGCCGAGGCTGGCGTTTGGGGCAATGGGCATGACGTCGGCATGGGTTGGCGCGGACACAGTGTAGCCGGCCCGTTCGCGACGAGGAAATTGGCAAGCGTCCGCGAAGCGGTCAATGTGGTTTATCCTACGACGCTGATCCGACAAGCGATGAACCGTGCATGGCCGCTGCAACCGACTCCTTGGACGACGTAACCACGTCGCTCACACGAATCGTCGACTATATCCGCTGGGGTGCCTCGCGCTTCGTGGCTGCGGATCTGTCCTATGGTCACGGCAGCGATAACGCGATCGACGAAGCGGCCCATCTGGTGCTGGACAGCCTGGGCCTGGATCACCATCTGCCGGATGCCTATCTGGCATCGCAACTCACGCGCGCCGAGCGTCAGGCGGCCGCTGCCGTGATCCAGCGCCGTATCGACACCCGGCTGCCGGCGCCCTACATCACGGGCAAGGCCTGGTTCGCGGGGCTGGAGTTCTTCGTTGACGAACGTGTGATCGTGCCGCGCTCGCCGATCGCCGAGCTGATCGAGGAGGGCTTCCAGCCCTGGCTGGGGCATCGCGAGCCGCTGGCGATTCTGGATCTGTGCACCGGTGGCGGGGCGATCGCCATCGCCTGTGCCGAGGCGTTTCCCGACGCGCGCGTGGTGGCCACCGATGCCAGCGACGATGCCCTGGCGGTCGCGGCGATCAACCGCGACAAGCATGAAGTCGGCCCGCAGCTGGAGCTGGTCAAATCCGATATCTATGAGGGCCTGGCCCAGCAGCGCTTTGATCTGATCGTCACCAACCCGCCGTATGTGACAAAGGATGAATACTCGGGGCTGGATCCGGAGTTCCAGCACGAACCGGGCTTTGCCTTCCACGGCGATGCCGAGGATCTCGATCTGGTCGAAAAGATCCTGTTCGGTGCGCCGCATTATCTGTCCGAGGATGGCCTGCTGATCATCGAGGTCGGGGCGTCCGCCTATCTGCTGGAAGCGAAATATCCCGATCTGCCGGTCACCTGGATCGAGCTGGAGCGCGGCGGCATGGGGGTCGGCGCGCTCGAGGCCGAAGATCTGGCGGCCTGGGTCGCAACACAGCACGAGGCCGGTTAGCCATGGCGGGCAACACCTGGGGCCAGCATTTCACGGTCACCTCCTTCGGCGAATCTCACGGCGCGGCGATCGGCTGCGTGATCGACGGCTGCCCGCCCGGCATCGAGATCGACGAGGCGCTGTTGCAGATCGATCTCGATCGACGCAAGCCGGGCACCTCGCGTTATGTCACCCAGCGACGCGAGGCGGATGAGGCGCGGATCGTCTCGGGCGTATTCGAGGGCCGGACCACCGGCACGCCGATCGCCATCATCATCGAGAACACCGACCAGCGCTCGCGCGACTATTCCAAGATCAAGGACGTGTTTCGGCCCAACCACGCCGACTATGCGTACAACCAGAAATACGGCTTTCGCGATTATCGCGGCGGCGGGCGCTCCTCGGCGCGCGAAACAGCCGTACGTGTGGCCGCCGGCGCGGTGGCGCGCAAGATGCTGGCTGATCGCTACGGTATCGAGATAACGGGATACGTCTCACAGATCGGCACAATCAAGCTGGGCGCTCCCGACCCGGCCGCCGCGCGAACCAACCCGTTCTTCTGTGCCGAGCCGGCCCGGATTCCCGAGCTTGAGGATTACATCAATCAGATCCGGCGTGACGGCGACTCGGTGGGCGCGCGTATCGAGGTCATGGCTGGCGGCGTGCCGGCCGGATGGGGCGAGCCGGTCTTCGATCGCCTGGATGCCGATATCGCCAAGGCATTGATGAGCATCAACGCGGTCAAGGGCGTGGAGATCGGCGACGGTTTCGACGTGGTGGCCATGCGCGGCTCCGAGCATCGCGACGAGATGACGCCGGACGGGTTCAAGACCAACCACTCCGGCGGTATCCAGGGCGGCATATCCTCGGGCCAGACGATCCGTGCAAGCATGGCGCTCAAGCCCACCTCCAGCATCATCATTCCCGGCGATACCGTGACCACCACCGGCCAGGCGACCGAAATGCATACCACCGGGCGACACGATCCCTGTGTGGGCCTGCGCGCCACGCCGATCGCCGAGGCCATGCTGGCCATCACGCTGCTTGATCACGCGTTGCGCCATCGCGGCCAGAACGCCGATGTCGTACCGGGCATGGCGCCCGTACCCGGCGAGATCGATTGATGCGTCCGAGCGGCGCGCGGCTTGTGTTGCTCGCCGCCGGGCTGCTGGCCAGCGGCCTCGCGGTCGCCCAGAACGCATCGATCGACTCGATTCGTGCCGCAATCGAATCCGGCGAGAACAGTCTGGCGGTACAGCGTGCCGATCAACGCCTGGCCGAACACGCAGACGATGCCCAAGCGCGCTTCCTCAAGGCCAGCGCTCTGGCGGCAAGCGGCGCCGATGCGGCGGCATTGTCGATCTTCAGCCAGCTGCGCAGCGACTACCCCGAGCGCGTGGATGTTGCAAACAATCTCGGTGTCGTTCTTGCGCGTGTCGGCCAGCTGAGCGATGCCCGAGCCGCGCTCGAAAGCGCCCGCGTGCTTGCGCCCGACGATACGGCCGTCAGACGTAATCTGGGTGATGTGTATCTGGCTCTGGCCCAACGGGCCTATGCAGCCGCCGGGGCACAAGGCGCCAAGCGCGGCTCGCGGCTGGACGACGTCCTGCCGGCGCTCGAGGACATCGGCCATCCGGTCGTCGACGGGCCGGTCGCATCGGCCCGACAGACAGCCATCGTGCAAGTCCTGCGAGACCGGGCAGCCGCTCGCGCGAACAGCGATTTTCAGGCCTGGCTGGCCAGCTATAGCGACCACTTCACGCCGGCCGACGGTCAGAGTCGGGCAGATTGGCTGACCGCAGTGCGCAAGACCTTCGACGAGCCGGGCAAGCCGGGCGGCCCGATCGAAGATGTACGCGTGGTTTTCAACGCGCCCGATCGCGCGCACGCGAGCTATCGCCAGCCGGGCCACGCCGGGAGCGTCATCCGGCACGCGGTGGCATTCGTGCAGGAGGACGGCCAGTGGCGGATCGTATCCCAGCGCGAGTCAGCGCTCGGCTTCGAGACGCTCTAGCAGGGCCCGCGCCGCATTGGATAGATGCCGCTGAGGATGACGCACCACGCCCAGCGTGCGTGACATGACAAGCTCGGGCACGCTCGGCTCGTAGAGTGCGTGCGGCATGGCTCGGGGCAGGATCGTCCAGCCCAGCCCGACGCCGGCCAGCATGGCCAATGTTTCCAGCGAGTGGCTGGTCATACGCGCGCATAGCGTTGCCTGCCGGGCTGCGAAGGCATCGTGCAGAATTGCATATGTATGGCTTTCGACCGGCGGTAGAACGGCCGGAACCCGTGCCAGAGTCTCCACGCTCAGCGCGCGTCCAGCGGCCAGTTCGTGATCGTGGCTGACATAGATCCCCAGCGGGTCGTGCCAGATTGGCGTGGTGACAAGCCGCGGATGATCGATACGGGGCAGCGTGATCACTGCCAGCTCGCTCGTGCCGGCCACCACCCGTTCGCAGGCGGCTTCCGAATCCTCGAACACGATCTGTGGATCGACGGCAGGAAAATCGGCCATGTAAGCACGCAGCACCGGCGGCATACGATGCATGGCCACGTGATGCGATAGCGCGATCGAGAGCTCGCCCTCGACACGCGTATTCAGATTCGCAAGCGCCCGATCGCCGTCCGCCAGTGCAGCCAGGGTCTCTCGGGCATAGGGCAGGTAGGCACGGCCAGCCTCGGTCAGGCTCACCCCGCGCGCCACGCGATCGAGCAGCCGATAGCCCAGTCGGGCCTCGAGCGCGGCCACACGCTTGCTGATACCGGGCTGACTCAGGTGAAGCCGGTCGGCAGCGGCCTGGAACGAGCCGCTCTCGGCAATGCCGACAAACGCTTGAAGGGCATCGATTCGCATGGGCCCAGTCTATGGCACGGCATTCCATAATGGAATCGAAGCAGGATAAAGATTCATTTGAGTCATCGAAAAAGGGCGCCTAGACTTGGCCCATGCCCGGCACAGGAGCCCACTCATGGCACAGACGCTGTACGAAAAAATCTGGAACGAGCACTGCGTGACCGCGGATCGCGATAACGCACTGCTGTATATCGATCGTCACATGGTGCATGAGGTGACCTCGCCCCAGGCGTTCGAAGGGCTGCGCCTGGCCGATCGCGGTCTGTGGCGCGTCAGTGCCAATCTCGCTGTGCCCGATCACAACGTGCCCACGGCCAATCGCGATGGCGGCATCGCCGACCCGATCTCGCGGGCCCAGGTCGAGGCACTTCAGGTCAACTGCAACGATTTCGGCGTACGACTGTTCGGCGTGGGCGACCCGCGCCAGGGCATCGTGCATATCATCGGCCCCGAGCAGGGCGCGACCCAGCCGGGCATGACCATCGTCTGTGGCGATTCGCACACCGCCACCCACGGCGCCTTCGGCGCGCTGGCCTTCGGGATCGGCACCTCGGAGGTCGAGCACGTACTGGCCACCCAGACGCTGCCCCAAGCCCGCTCGAAAACGATGCTGGTGCGCGTGGACGGCCAGACCGCACCGGGCATCTCCGGCAAGGACATCATGCTGGCCATCATCGGCAAGATCGGCACCGCTGGCGGAACGGGATATGTCATCGAATACGGTGGCCAGGCCATTCGCGATCTGTCGATGGAAGGGCGCATGACCATGTGCAACATGTCCATCGAGGCCGGCGCGCGTGCCGGCATGGTGGCCGTGGACGACAAGACCATCGACTACATGCGCGGGCGCAACTATGCCCCGGCGGGCCGCGACTGGGATACCGCAGAAGCCTACTGGCGTACACTCGTCTCGGACGAGGACGCCGAATATGATCGCGTGGTCACGCTGGACGCCGGCGAGATCGCCCCGCAGGTCACCTGGGGGACCTCGCCGGAGATGGTCGTGCCGGTCACCGCCCGTGTGCCCGACCCGTCGCAGGCCCGGGATACGAGCCAGGCCAACGGCTGGACACGCGCGCTCGAATACATGGATCTTGCCCCCGGTGTGCCCATGACCGAGATCATGCTCGACAAGATCTTTCTGGGCTCCTGTACCAATGCCCGGATCGAGGATCTTCGCGTGGCCGCGCAATATGTCGAGGGCCGCAAGATCGCGCCGAACATCAAACTGGCCATGGTTGTGCCGGGCTCGGGCCTGGTGAAACTCCAGGCCGAGAAAGAAGGGCTGGACACGATCTTCAAGGCCGCGGGCTTTGAATGGCGTGATGCCGGCTGCTCGATGTGTCTGGGCATGAACGACGACAACCTCATGCCCGGCGAGCGCTGTGCCTCGACCTCGAATCGTAACTTCGAGGGCCGTCAGGGCAAGGGCGGTCGCAGTCATCTCGTCAGCCCGGCCATGGTGGCCGCCGCCGCGGTCTACGGTCATTTCGTTGATATCCGCGACCTGGACGTGACCGCGTGAGCGCGAAGGCACCGGCGGTTGAGTACGGCCAAGCCGATCAGGACTGGTCAGCGGCCGACTACGCCCGGCATGCCGGCTTCGTGGTCGAGCGGGCCGCCGACCTGATCGACTGGCTGGCACCGCGACCCGGCGAGCGCGTGCTCGACCTGGGCTGCGGTGATGGCACCATGAGCCTGCGTCTTCTGGCACGAGACACAGCCGCGATCGGCGTCGATGCCAGTCCCGCCATGGTGGCTGCCGCCCTTGAGCAGGGCATCGAGGCCATGGTGCTTGACGGCCACGATCTGGCCGACGGCACGGCAGGCACAGACTACGACGCCGTGTTCTCCAATGCCGCGCTGCACTGGATGAAACAGGATCCCGATGCGGTGATCGCCGGCGTCAGGACGGCGCTCTGCCCCGGCGGGCGATTCGTGGCCGAGTTCGGCGGGGCGGGCAACGTCGCTCCCATCCGCGCGGCACTGCGCGCCGAGGCCGAAGAACGCGGCCGCGACGCCGACACGCTTGATCCGTGGTTCTTCCCCGACGCGGCCGAATATCGCGCGCGCCTGGAAGAGGCGGGCTTCGTCGTCGAACGCCTGGAGACATTCGAGCGCCCGACACCACTGCCCGGCGATATCGCCGACTGGCTGACCACGCTGGCATGGCCTTTCGTGACGGCCTTTGCGGCCGGGCCCGAGCGAAATGGCTATGTATCCGATGTGGTCGAGCGCCTACGCCCGGAGCTCGCCGACGCGAACGGTCATTGGTACGCCCCTTACCTGCGGCTGCGATTCATCGCCCGCAAACCCGAACAGGACTGAACTCATGCAAGCATTCACGATTCACGAAGGTCTGGTCGCTCCGCTCGATCAATCCAACATCGATACCGATGCCATCATCCCCAAGCAGTATCTGAAATCGATCCGAAAGACCGGCTTCGGTCCGTATCTGTTCGACGATATGCGTTATCTGGATGCCGGCGGCCTGGATGTGGATATCGCCGAGCGCCGTGAAGACCCGGATTTCGTTCTGAATCAGGCCCCCTGGCGCGGCGCCTCGATTCTGCTCACGCGAGAGAACTTCGGCTGTGGCTCCTCGCGCGAACACGCCGTCTGGGCCCTGGAAAACTTCGGCTTTCGGGCCGTCATCGCCCCCAGTTTTGCCGATATCTTCTACAACAACTGTTTCAAGAACGGCGTCTTGCCGATCGTGCTGGGCGACGATGAGGTCGACGCTCTGTTCGACGCCGCCAAGAACCCGGCGGGCCTGACGTTGCGCATCGATCTGAACGAACAACAGATCAGTCAGACGAACGGGCCGAGCTATGGCTTTACCGTCGACGCGCACCGCCGGGCCAGCATGCTCGAAGGGCTGGATCATATCGGCGAAACGCTCAAGCACGCCGAGGCGATCCGTGCCTTCGAGGCCGAGCGCAAGACACAGAAACCGTGGCTGTTCCGCGAGCTTTGATCGGCGGCTTGTCTCGGCCGTGTTCGCCTAACGATTTTTCAAAGAGGACGTATCCATGACGTCACGTATTCTGGTCATGCCCGGCGATGGCGTCGGGCCCGAGATTTGTCGCGAGGCAGTTCGCGTGCTGGACGTGCTGGCCAGCGATCACGGGCTGGATATCGAGCTCGACGAAGCCTTGGTCGGCGGGGCCGCCGTGGACGCCGCGGGTGATCCCTTGCCCGAGGACTCGCTGGCCGCCGCACGCGAGGCCGACGCCATTCTGTTCGGTGCGATCGGCGGGCCGAAGTGGGACAGCCAGGCACGCGACAAGCGGCCGGAATCCGGCTTGCTGCGACTCCGATCCGAGCTGGGCCTGTTTGCCAACCTGCGCCCGGCGATTCTCTATCCGCAGCTGGCCCATGCCTCGTCGCTCAAGAAAGAGATCGTGGCCGGGCTCGACATCATGATCGTGCGTGAGCTCACCGGGGGCATCTATTTCGGCCATCCGGCCGGCCAGGGCACGACCGATGCCGGTGGGCGCGAGGCCTGGAACACCATGCGCTACGCCGAGCACGAGATCGTGCGTATCGGCCGACGTGCCTTCGAGATCGCCCGCGCGCGCGGCGGGCGGCTGTGCAGTGTGGACAAGGCCAACGTGCTGGATGTATCCCAGCTCTGGCGTGACGTGATGAACGAGCTGGCCAAGGATTACCCGGACGTCGAGCTATCGCATATGTATGTCGACAATGCCGCCATGCAGCTCGTGCGCGCGCCCAAGCAGTTCGACACGATCGTGACCACCAATCTGTTCGGCGACATTCTCTCGGATACGGCGGCCATGCTGACCGGCTCGATCGGCATGCTGCCCTCGGCCTCGCTCGATGCCGCAGGCTGTGGCATGTATGAGCCGGTCCACGGCAGTGCGCCCGATATCGCCGGTCAGGGGGTCGCCAACCCGCTCGCCACGATCCTCTCGGTAGCGATGATGCTGCGCTATACGCTGGAGCGCGGCGATCTGGCCGACAAGATCGAGGCCGCGGTCGGCGCCGTTCTCGATCGTGGACTCCGCACCCGCGACATCATGGACGACGAGACCCAAATCGCCAGTACCCAGGAGATGGGGGGCGCGATCGTCGATATGCTACGTTGATCCCGAGCCTGCTGCGGTTTCATGCGAGCGCCGCTTTCCTCGAGAGCCCGCACGTGTGTCCTGCAAGGCACGAATGGCGGCTCGGGCTGTGCCACGTGCCAGACCTGGCGGCGCCGGGGCGCCCATCTTCAATTTCATGGGCGGCCCAACCCGTCGCGGCAAGCGCTTTTTTGAGGCATCACGGCGCTTGCCGCAGGCCCGCATGAAACGGCAACAGGCCCCGGCGGCTGATAATAGAGATAGCCTGGCCGTGCGATGGCGGCTGACCGAGCCGCTTGGGGGGGATATGCAGCATCGGGCACGACGCAAGGCGCACGGCGCTTCACGTGGGTACAGGCTTTTGGGCACCGCCGTGCTGCTGGCGGGCCTGCCCGGTATGGCCCATGCCCTGACGTTTTCCGGACTACAGGTGAATTCGGCTCTGGGCGAGCCGTTGTCAGCAACGTTCGAGCTGCGCCAGGTCGCCGCTGATGAATCGCTGGGCATCGGCATGGCCTCGACCGAGCGTTTCGAGCAGCTCGGCATTCCTCGGCCGGCCCTCATCGATCGGCTGCGTTTGGCGGTCACGGCTGCCGGTGACGATCGGTTTCAGGTACGTGTCGACAGCACACAGCCGATCAACGAGCCGCTGTTTTCGTTCTTGGTGCGCGTGGATACGGCCGCCGGCGGCGCGCTGCACGAATACACCGCGCTTCTCGACCCGGCCGGCTCGGCCCCACCGACGACACGAGCTGCGGCCATGCCTGCGGCACAGCCAGCCCGTACCGACGAGCGATCCGGTTTGCCCGCCACCTATTCGGTGGGTGCCGGCGATACGCTCTGGCATATTGCCAGCCGCTATCAACCCCCGAGAGCCAGCGTCGCGCAGACGGCCTGGGCGATCTACAAGGCGAATCCGGCGGCATTCGTTGCCGGGCCGTCATCGTTACAGCAGGAGGCACGCCTGCGCGTGCCGGATGCCGCCACGATCAGGACTGTCTCGCGTCAGCGCGCCCGAACCGGTCTTCAGACGTCGCCGGCCGAGACACGGTCGACGACGGTGCCCGCGCCAGCTGCGAGCGGTGAGGCGCCGCCACCGCCGGAGATGATCGCCACGACCGGCAACGCCGGGACGCCGCCAACCGCTGCATCGGGCAGTGACTCGCCCGAGACGGCCGGGCCTGTCGATGCGCCGAATGCGGCCTTCGGAACGCTCATCCTCGACAGCGCCACCCCGTGGCCGGAAGCAGGCACGCCGGCCGACACGCCTGCCACGACAGCGTTGACGCCGTCGCCCACGAACGTCCCGGCCCAACAAACATCGACGACCACGGCGCCAGCGGCTACGGCACCGGTCCGTCGCGAAACCGGGCCGGGCCTGCTGCGCCCGCGTAATATCGTGGCGGTGCTGGGGCTTTTCTTGTTGGCCATGCTCTGGCTGCGTCAGCGCGACAAGAACGAGCAGAATCTAGCGCCGGCGCACGGCGACACCGCCGGCGAGCATCGGCCTGCGCCGGGCCTGGCCGCAGGGCCGACCCGTCACGCCGAGCCGGAGAAACCGGCCTGGCTGACTGGTACCGCAAGCCCGGACACGCGCTCGCCACAGGCCACGGCCGATCAGGCGTATCCGGCCGGGCCCGCCGCCGCGGGTGACGGGCCCAGCGCGCCGTTGCCGGAGACAGACGCGCCGGCCCCGCGTGCGCCACTACATCCGGCCGCCGCCGACGCCTCGAGCGCGGTGCCCGGGCTGACATTTCAGCCAACCACGATCCGCCCGGTCGAGCGACGACACGATCGCGGTATCGCCGACGATAACGTGGCGTTCGACGGCGCGGCGGGGGGCGAGCGCAAGTCCCCGAGCGACGCCGTGTCCATGCCCGATGAAATCGAGGGCAAGCAGGATGCCCGTGAATCCACGGTCGACCTGATCGATCCGGAGGCTTTCGATCTGTACGATACGCCGTCCCCTGATACAGACGCCGGCTCGCCAGCCACCGATGACAGCATCAGCATCCGGCTCGATCTGGCCCGCATGTATATCGATATGAGTGATCCCGAATCGGCCCGCGAGCTCTTGCTCGACGTCAAAGCCCACGGTGATGCGGCCCAACGCGCGCATGCCGAGCGCCTGCTGGGCGAGATCTAGCTCATGAACGAGGGCATGAACGAGATCAGGCGCTGGGCAGCCTGTATCGAATACGACGGCACGGCCTATCACGGCTGGCAGAGCCAGCCCCACGCGGCCAGCGTCCAGGAGACCCTCGAGACCGCCCTGTCGCGGGTCGCCGATCGCCCGATCCGCGTTGTCTGCAGCGGGCGTACCGACACAGGCGTACACGCCCAGGGCCAGATCGTGCACTTCGATACCGACGCCGATCGACGCGCTCGCAGCTGGCTGCTCGGCAGCAACCGTTATCTGCCGGACGATATTGCCCCGCAGTGGTTCGTGCCGGTGGCCGACACCTTTCATGCTCGATTTCAGGCAACCGCGCGCAGCTATCGTTACTGGCTGACTGATCGCGAGGCCCCCTCGGCGCTGTGGCGCAACCGCGCCTGGCACGTGCATCACGGCCTCGATCACGAGGCCATGGACGCCGGCGCCGCGCATCTGCTGGGGCGATACGATTTCAGCGCGTTTCGCGCGGCCGGCTGCCAGGCCAAGAGCCCGATCCGCGACGTGCAACAGATATCGGTGATCCGCGAGGGCGACTGGCTGCGGGTGGATATCCGGGCCAATGCGTTCTTGCATCATATGGTGAGAAACATCGTCGGTACGCTGGCAGTGATCGGTCGCGGCGAGGCCGACCCCGCCTGGACCGCCCGGCTGCTGGCCGGGCGCGATCGTCGCCGCGCCGGCATGACGGCACCGGCCTGCGGCTTGTCGTTGCGACAGGTGGACTATCCGCCGGGGACCGATCTGCCGCCCCCGGCGGCCGGGCCCGCGGGCTGGTAGAATTACCGGCCGACCGGCGACGACCCGCTTTGAGTGATTGAGCCCATGACACACGTGCGCACCAAGATCTGTGGTCTGTGCTCGGCCGATGATGCCCGGGCGGCCGTCGTGGCTGGCGCCGATGCGCTGGGCCTGGTGTTCGCGCACAACAGTCGGCGCCGGCTGGATACGACCCGGGCGGTACCGATTGCCGATGCGATCGGCCCGTTCGTCAGCCGTGTGGGCTTGTTCATGAACGATGACGCCACAATGATCGATGATGTCGTGGCGTCGGTAACGCTGGATATGCTGCAGTTCCACGGCGACGAGACGCCGACGTTCTGTCGGTCGTTCGGCAAGCCTTACATGAAGGCTGTGGCCATGGGCGGTGGTGATGCATCGGTGTTCCGGGCCGCCGACGATTATCACGACGCGGCCGCGCTCCTGCTCGATGGCAATCGGCAGGGGCAGCCGGGCGGGCAGGGCGAGACCTTCGACTGGCAGATCGATCTGTCGGCCGTGGGTCTGCCGATCGTTGTGGCCGGCGGGTTGCATCCCGGCAACGTGGGCCAGGCAATCGCTGCATTGGCGCCCTATGCCGTGGATGTCAGTAGTGGGGTCGAAAACGCCCCGGGCCGGAAATCGGCCGACAAGATGCACGCGTTCATCAACGCAGTAGACAAGGCAGGTCAGTCATGAGTACGACCCAGAACACGAACCCTTCCGTAACAGGCCCGGCCAGCGCCAATACACAGGCCTGGCAGGGTACGCCCGATATGCGCGGGCACTTCGGGCCCTATGGCGGTCGGTTCGTGGCCGAAACCCTCATGGCGCCGCTGGATGAGCTGGCCGAAGCTTATGCCCATGCGCAACAGGATGCCGCCTTCAAGGCCAAGCTCGATGCCGACATGGCCGATTTCGTCGGCCGGCCGACACCGATCTATCACGCCGAACGATTGTCCGAGAAGGCTGGTGGCGCCCAGATCTGGTTCAAGCGCGAGGATCTGAATCACACCGGCGCGCACAAGATCAACAACTGTATCGGCCAGGCCATGCTGGCTGTGCGAATGGGCAAGACGCGCATCATCGCCGAAACCGGCGCCGGGCAGCATGGCGTGGCCACGGCCACCGTGGCGGCACGCCTTGGCTTGAGTTGCGTGGTCTTCATGGGCAGCGAAGACATGCGTCGTCAGGCCACCAACGTCTATCGCATGCGTCTGCTGGGTGCCGAAGTACGCCCGGTCGAGTCCGGCTCGAAGACGCTCAAGGACGCCATGAACGAAGCGCTTCGTGACTGGGTGGCCAACGTCGACGATACGTTCTATATCATCGGCACCGTGGCCGGCCCGGCGCCGTACCCGGCGATGGTTCGTGATTTTCAGGCCGTGATCGGACGCGAGTCGCGCCGCCAGATGCTCGAACGCGCCGGCCGGCTGCCCGATGCGCTGGTGGCCTGTGTCGGCGGTGGCTCGAATGCCATCGGCATGTTCTATCCGTTTCTGGATGACGACTCGGTCAAGATCTATGGCGTCGAGGCCGGCGGCGACGGAATCGAATCCGGGCGTCACGCCGCTCCGCTGTCGGCCGGGCGCTCGGGCGTGCTGCACGGCAACCGCACCTATCTCATGCAGGATGACAACGGTCAGATCATGGGTACGCACTCGGTCTCGGCCGGGCTGGATTACCCTGGTGTCGGGCCGGAGCACTCCTGGCTCAAGGACATCGGCCGCGCCAACTATGTCAGCGTGACCGACACCGAAGCCTTGGCCGCGTTCCACGAATGCACGCGTATCGAAGGCGTCATGCCGGCATTGGAAACGGCCCATGCCATCGCCTATGCACAGCGCCTGGCTGCCACGATGTCGCCCGAGCAGTCGATTCTGGTGAACCTTTCCGGGCGAGGTGACAAGGACATGGCCAGTGTTGCCGAGGCCGCAGGAGAAACGCTTTGAGCGCTCTAGAACCGACCGAGCCTGCCGTCAATCGTCTGACGCAGCGCTTTTCCGATCTCAAAGCCGCCGGTCGCACGGCACTGATTCCCTATCTGACCGCCGGTGACCCGCAGCCGGCGGCCACCGTCGGCTTCATGCACGCGCTGGTCCAGGCCGGGGCAGACGTGATCGAGCTGGGCGTGCCGTTTACCGATCCCATGGCCGATGGCCCGGTGATTCAGGCCGCCTGTGAGCGCGCGCTGGCACACAACACGAGCCTGCGCGATGTGTTGTCGATGGTGGCCCGCTTTCGCGAAGACGATACGGATACACCCGTCGTGCTGATGGGCTACTACAACCCGATCGATCGGCTGGGCCTGGACGATTTCGCCGCCCGTGCGGCCGAATCCGGCGTCGATGGGGTGCTGATCGTGGATCTGACCGCCGAGGAAGCGCCCGACGTCGTGCCCAGCCTGACCGCAGCCAACCTGTCGCCGGTGTGTCTGATCGCGCCGACGACCGGTGAAGCCCGGATCAAGATGATCTGCGAGAACGCCGGCGGCTATATCTACTATGTATCGTTCAAGGGCGTAACCGGCTCGGCCAGCCTGGATACCGATGCCCTGGCCGGCCAGATCGCACCGATTCGGCGGGCAACCCAGCTGCCGATCGGCGTAGGGTTCGGTGTGCGCACGCCGGCCAACGCGGCCGATGTCTCCGATGTTGCCGACGGCGTGGTCGTGGGCAGCGTGCTGGTCGGCCAGATCGCCGACCATCTGGACGATGAGGCGGGCGCGCGTGATGCGTTGTCACGTACGCTGGGCGACATGCGCGCGGCGATCGACGCGCGCGACGACAAGCGCAAGGTCAAGCAGACAGAAGAGGGTGAACACGCGTGAGCTGGCTCGAAAAATTGATGCCGTCGAAAATGCGGGGCGACGGCCCACGCAGCAAGAACAGCGTGCCGGAAGGCGTGTGGACCAAATGCGGCAGCTGTGGCGCGGTGCTGTATACCGCCGAGATGGAGCGCACGCTGCATGTCTGCCCCAAGTGCAATGCACATCAGCGCCTGCGCGCGCGGCAACGGCTGAACCTGTTTCTCGACGCCGAGTCGCGCGAGGAGCTGGCCACCGGCCTCGAGCCGAAGGACCCGCTCAAGTTTCGGGACTCCAAGAAGTATCGCGATCGCCTGTCCGCAGCACAGAAGGAATCGGGCGAGCGCGAGGCCGTGGTCATGATGGCCGGCCAGCTCAAGAGTCTGCCGATCGTCGCCGGCGCCATGGATTTCAAGTTCATGGGCGGCTCGATGGGCAGCGTGGTCGGCGAATCGTTCGTGCGCGGCGTACATGAGGCCATCGAGCGCGAAACGCCGTTCGTGTTCTTTTCGGCCTCGGGCGGGGCGCGCATGCAGGAGGGGCTGTTCTCGCTCATGCAGATGGGCAAGACCAGCACCGCACTCTCGCGCCTGGCCGACCGCGGCCTGCCGTTCGTCTCGGTGCTCACCCACCCGACAATGGGCGGCGTAGCGGCCAGTTTTGCCATGCTGGGCGATATCAACGTGGCCGAGCCCGAGGCGCTGGTCGGGTTTGCCGGCCCGCGCGTGATCGAACAGACCGTGAAACAGACCCTGCCGGAAGGCTTTCAACGCAGCGAGTTCCTGCTCGAGCACGGCGCCATCGATATGATCGTCGAGCGCGAACAGCTGCGGGACCGTATCCACGGTGTGGTCTCGATGTTCACGCATCAGGCGCCGGCCCCCGCGGCCGCGCACGATGCACCGGCTGACGACGAGTCCGATGGCGCGGCGCCCGCCGGGGCGACAGCCGGGACCGAGTCGCCCCAGGCACACACGGATTCCGGAAAGCCTTGAATACACCTGCCGCCGGGCATGCCGAGCTCGGTGACTGGCTTGACGCCCAGCTGGCCGCTCATCCGGGTGAGATCGAGCTGGGTCTGACGCGGGTCGGGCGCGTGGCCGATGCGCTGGATCTTCGTTGCCCTGCGCCGCGTTCGGTGGTGATCGGCGGCACCAACGGCAAAGGCAGTTGCGTGGCTCTGACCGCCGGGTTGATCGGCACGCGGGCACGGGTGGGCTGTTATACGTCACCGCATCTCTGGCGCTACAACGAGCGCGTGACCATCGATGGCGTACCGGCAAGCGATGCCGCGCTGATCGCGGCGTTCAGGGCGATCGAGGCCGCGCGCGGCGAAACCCGGCTGACGTTTTTCGAGTGGGGCACACTGGCCGCACTGTGGCTGTTCAAACGCGCCGGCGTGGACATCGCGATACTCGAGGTCGGCCTGGGCGGACGTCTCGATGCGGTCAATATCGTGGATGCCGATATCGCGCTGGTGGTGTCCATCGGTCTGGATCATACGGACTGGCTGGGCGAGACCCGCGATGCCATCGGCTACGAGAAAGCCGGTATCTATCGTCGCGGCCGGCCGGCGCTCTGCAGTGAGCGCGACCGGCCCGAGAGTCTTGCCGCACAGGCCGATACGATCGGTGCGTGCTTCCAGCCGATCGGCCAGGCATTCGATATCCGGCGCGTGGACGGGCAGTGGCGAATCCGCGACGGCCAGCGCTCGGTCCAAGGGACCATCGAGGCGGATGTGCTCGATGATAATCTGGCGGCCAGCGTGGCGGTCGTGCATCGACTGGGCCTGTCGGTCAGCGCTACGGATATCGCGCGCGCGGCGGGCGCCCAGCGACGTCTGCCCGGGCGACGCGAATGGCACCTGTCGTCGCCCGCCATCGTTTATGATGTCGGGCATAACGAAGCCGCTGTCGCACGCTTGATCGAGACACTGACGGATCGCTCGTTTGCCCGGGTGCATCTGGTGATCGGCATGCTGGTCGACAAGCCGATCGAGACGATCGGGGCGATGCTGGCGCCGCACGTCGATCACTGGTATCCGGTGGATCTGTCGAGCGTCACACCGCGTGGGGCGAGTGCCGGTCAGCTCTGCTCGCGGCTCGGGCGGGGTGGCGATCAGACTTGTTTCGCCAGCCCGATGGCAGGTTTGACGGCCGCGCGGTCGGTGGCCGATGCGGCCGACTGTATTGTGGTCTGTGGTTCTTTTTATACGGTGGCCCGGGTTCGGGATCCAATAACATGAATGACGTAATGAAAAAACGCCTGATTGGCGTCGTGATCATCATCGCCATCGGCGTGCTTGTGCCCGTGCTGCTCTCGCAGTGCGTGGGCAGCAACAACGAGGCGGACAAGTCGGGCGATATGCGTGTCTATACCGTGGATCCTGACGGTCAGACCCAGTCCGGGGCCGAAGGTGGCGAAAAGAGCACGGCCAACGACACGCCCGATATGCCCGAAGCGGTTTCGCCCCAGCGCGATGACAGCGCCGATGCGGACCAGGCCAGTGAAGAAGAAAGCTTCGAAACGCCGCCGGTCGTCGGCAGCCAGGAGGCGGCCCCCAGCGAGGCCGAGGCCAGCACGGCAGAACCGGACGAAGCGACCCCGGCCAGCGCATCGCAGCGCACGCCCGAACCAGAGCCTGAGCCGTCGCCCGAGCCCGAACCGGAGCCGGAGCCGGAGCGTGCATCGTCAGGCAGCGATTACGGGGCCTCGACCCAGGGCCGTGCGTCCCAGGGGGATACAGGCTCGAGCAACCCGTCGTCGGGCTCGAGCGTCGGTCAGCGCGACAGCATCAGCGGCTGGGTCGTTCAGGTCGGCAGCTTTTCCAAGCAATCCAACGCTGCGGACCTGGCGCGTTCGCTGGGCAACGATTTCTCGGCCTCGTATACGCCGGTCACGATCGACGGCCGCACGCTCTATCATGTGAACATCGGTCCGTTCTCGAACGAGGCACAGGCCCGCGATGCTGCGCAGACGCTCTCGCAGCAGGGCCGTAACGGGCTGGTGCGAAATCTGCCGTAACTCTCAACGGGGCCGTCGGAGAACGATCGGAACGGGCTTGCATGATCCCGGGACGCGCGGCTCTGTTATGATCACGGCCTCACGAGGTTACAACGAGCCGTCATGATCTGGATCGATGTCATCATCGCGATTGTCGTCGTGCTGTCGGCGGCCATCGGCTTCTTTCGCGGCTTTCTGCGCGAGGTGCTGGGGCTGGCCACCTGGATCGTGGCGTTTTTCGTGGCCTTTCGCTTCGCCCCGAAAGTCGAGACCCTCCTCGTCGACTGGATCGACATGGATTCGGCGCGGCTGGTGGTGGCATTCGCCGCAGTTTTCATCGGTGTTCTGATCGTCGGTGCGATCCTCAATTATTTTCTGGGTCAGCTGGTCTCGGGCACCGGCCTGGCAGGCACGGATCGGGTCCTGGGCATCGCTTTCGGCGTGGCTCGCGGTGTGGCTGTTCTGGTGCTGCTCGTGATGCTGGCCGGCGTGACTTCGCTGCCCCGTGATGCCTGGTGGCAGGACTCGGTCTTCATCGCCAAACTGGAGCATGCCGCGATCTGGGCCCGCGGCTATCTGCCGCCCGATGTCGCCGGCGCGATCACGTTTCCCGGCATCCCCGACGGCGTATCCGGCGATGACGACGCCCTCGACGCATCGATCAACTGACACCACTCTCGTCTTACTCAACCGAGCGACTCGCTTATGTGCGGCATTGTTGGGATGGTCTCGACCTCCCCGGTCAATCAAGACATCTACGACGCCCTGACGGTACTTCAGCATCGCGGCCAGGATGCCGCCGGTATCGTGACCACCGAAGACGGCCGGCTATATCTGCGCAAGGAAAACGGTCTGGTTCGCGACGTGTTTCGCACCGATCACATGCTGCGGCTTGTCGGTAACGCAGGGGTCGG
This sequence comes from Lysobacterales bacterium, assembly GCA_002715985.1. Taxonomy (GTDB): domain Bacteria; phylum Pseudomonadota; class Gammaproteobacteria; order Nevskiales; family Salinisphaeraceae; genus Salinisphaera. The sequence goes on from PBAO01000033.1 coordinate 20,054, forward strand.
CCATGTGCGATACCCCACGGCCGGCGTGGATTCATCGGCCGAGGCCCAGCCGTTCTACGTGAACACGCCCTACGGGATCTGTCTTTCGCACAACGGCAATCTCACCAACGCCGAAACCCTGGCCAAGGAGTTGTATCGCTCGGATCGGCGGCATCTGAACACCGATTCGGACACCGAGATCCTGCTCAATGTCTTCGCCCATGAGCTGATGCTCAGCGAACGTCTGGAACTGGCACCCGATGATATCTTCAAGGCCGTGTCGGCCGTGCACCGGCGCTGTCGTGGCGGCTATGCGGCGACGGCGCTCATCACCGGTTATGGCCTGGTGGGCTTTCGCGACCCCAACGGCATCCGCCCGGTGGTCTACGGCAAGCGCGTGACCGACGACGGCACGGACTACATGATCGCCTCGGAGTCGGTGGCACTCGATGCGCTGGGCTTTGAGCGAATCGGGGATATCGAACCGGGCGAGGCCGTGGTCATCACACTCGACGGTCAGATTCAGGTTCAGCAGTGTGCCGATAATCCCGTGCACTCGCCGTGTATCTTCGAGTATGTCTATCTCGCACGCCCGGACTCTGTCATCGACAATGTCTATGTCTACAAGGCACGGCTGCGTATGGGGACATTCCTGGCCGAAAAGATTCAGCGCGAGTGGCCCGATCACGACATCGACGTGGTGATACCGATTCCCTCGACCAGCCGCACCGCGGCCGTGGAGTTGGCCAACCAGCTCGACGTGAAATACCGAGAGGGCTTCATCAAGAACCGCTATATCGGGCGTACTTTCATCATGCCGGGTCAGCAGCAGCGGGTTAAATCGGTGCGCAAGAAGCTCAACCCGATCGATCTCGAGTTTGCGGGCAAGAACGTTTTGCTGGTCGACGATTCGATCGTGCGCGGCACCACGTCGCGCCAGATCATCGACATGGCGCGCGATGCCGGAGCCAACAAGGTGTATTTCGCCTCCGCGGCACCGCCGGTGCGCTATCCCAATGTCTACGGTATCGATATGCCGAGCGCTTCCGAGCTGGTCGCGCACGGCCACGGCGACGACGAGATCTGTTCGGTGATCGGCGCCGATCGCCTGATCTATCAGGATCTGGCGGATTTGAAACGGGCCGTAGGCCTGGGCAACGAGGCGATTCAGGAATACGAGGATTCCGTGTTCACCGGGCGCTATATCACCCCCGATGTCTCGCCGGAGTATCTGCAGGCACTCGAGACCTCGCGCTCGGACGACAACAAGGAAGAGCGACGCCGCAAGGACAATGCGGTACTGGAGATACACAACGACAGTTGATCATGGGCGGGGGCCTGGTTGCTCCGGGTCAGAGCCCCCGCGCATACTTTGTAGCCAAAGCGCCGATTTGAAACAGCTTGCGGGCGCGGATCGTCCATCAACGACGATCAAAATGCCGCTAAACGGGTCCGACATGTTGCTCGCCTGCGGCTTTCGCAGGCGTTTTTGTTTGTGCCCGGGAAGGCCAAGAGGACGACAACGATGAGCGACAGCGACTTTGAACCGAGCGGGAACGCCGAGTGGGGAATCGCCACGAAAGGCGTACGGGCCGGCACCCATCGTACCGAGGAAGGCGAGCACAGCAGTGCAATCTACATGACCTCGAGTTTCGTGTTCGACTCGGCCGAGGCCTGTGCCGCGCGCTTTGCCGGCGATGAGCCGGGCAATATCTATGCACGCTTCACCAACCCCACGGTTGATGCCTTCAACAAGCGCCTGGCAGCCCTGGAGGGCGGCGAGTGCAGCGTATCCACCGGCTCCGGCATGGCGGCGATTCTGGCCACGTGCCTGGCCACGCTATCGGCCGGCGACCATATCGTGGCCTCGCATACGCTGTTCGGCTCCACGATCGGGTTGTTCAACAATTATCTGGCCAAGCTCGGCATCAGCACGAGCTATGTCGCCCCCGACAACGTCGACGCATGGCGCACTGCCGTCACGCCGGCGACGAAGATGTTCTTCGTCGAGACACCGTCCAACCCGCTGACCGAGATCGTGGACATGGCCGCTCTCGGTCAGCTGGCCGAGGATCACGGGGCCTGGCTGGTGGTCGATAACTGCTTCTGTACGCCGGCCCTGCAGCGCCCGCTGGAACAGGGCGCGCATATCGTGACCCACTCGGCCACGAAGTATATCGACGGTCAGGGCCGTGCATTGGGAGGGGCGGTCGTCGGTGATGCCGATGTGGTCGGCGATCAGGTCTTTCGATTCCTGCGGACCTGTGGCCCCAGCATGAGCCCGTTCAACGCCTGGATCTTCTACAAGGCGCTGGAGACTCTGGACGTGCGCATGCAGGCCCATTGCCGGGCCGCGATGACGCTGGCCGAATGGCTCGAGGATCAACCCGGCATCGCCAAGGTCTATTATCCCGGGCTGGTCTCGCACAGCCAGCACGAGCTGGCCAAACGCCAGCAGCCGGGCGGCTTCGGCGGTATCGTGTCCTTCGATCTGGCCGGTGGGCGCGAGGCCGCCTTCGCGCTGATCAATGCCACCGAAATGCTCTCGATCACAGCCAATCTGGGCGATACCCGCACGACCATCGTGCACCCGGCCTCCACCACGCACAGCCGGATCTCGCCGGC
>PBAO01000034.1 GCA_002715985.1 Lysobacterales bacterium
CCGTGCTGCTGGAGCTGTTCACCGATGCCGGCGTGGGCACCCTGATCGGCCGCTCGGCCTCGGCGGCCACGGGTACGCCGGGCTAGGCCCGCCGCGTCTGGCTAGACGCCGTACTCGCGGCGATAGGTCTCGATCATATCGATCCGGGCCTGGGACAGGCCCTGGTTCCGGGCGTAGGCGATGACGTCAGCCAGGCTGGCGACGGCAATCGAGGGAATGCCCTCGTCTTCGGCCAGGGTGGCCAGCGGTGAGCGGCCATCGGTGCCGCGTTCCTGGCGATCGAGAGCGACCAGCACGCCGGCCACCTCGGCGCCGGCGGCCCGGATCGTGGCGATCGCCTCGCGCACGGCGGTACCGGCGGTGATCACATCGTCCACGATGACCACGCGCTTGCCCAGTGGGGCACCGACAAGCGTGCCGCCTTCGCCGTGGGCCTTGGCCTCCTTGCGGTTATAGGTGAACGGTACGTCGCGATCGTGCGCGGCCAGGGCGCAGGCGACGGTGGCCACCAGCGGAATCCCCTTGTAAGCCGGGCCGAACAGGCTGTCATAGCCGATATCGGCGGCGCTCAGCGTGGCCGCATAGGCCGCGGCCAGGCGCTGCATGCCCGCGCCCGAAGCGATCGCGCCCAGGTTGAAGAAATACGGGCTGACACGGCCTGATTTCAGCGTGAACTCGCCGAATTTCAGCGCGTCGTAGGTATTCGCCAGGGCCAGAAACTCCTGGGCGTGATCGCGGGGGTTGTCGGGCATGGGCACAGTGTCCGTCGTAGGGTAGCGAGCACGTATGATAAGAGCCTGTCAGCGATGCGGCGAGCCGTATCCCGTGATTCAACAGCAACCGGAAGACGTTTCATGCGGGTGATGTCCTTCAACGCCAACGGCATACGTGCCGCCCAGCGCAAAGGCTTTTTCGAATGGATGGCCGCCCAGGATCCGGACGTGGTCTGTATCCAGGAGCTCAAGGCACAGCAGCACCAGCTGGAGGGCATCGAGGCCTTCTGGCCGGCCGGCTATCACTGTTTCTACGAGGAGGCGACCTCGCGCAAGGGCTATTCCGGCGTGGCGATCTATTCCAAGCGCGCACCGGACCAGGTCATCCGCGGCATGGGTCATCCCGAGTTCGATGCCGAGGGCCGGTATATCGAGGCTGTTTTCGAGCAAGACGACGGCCCGCTGCGTATCGCCAGCCTCTATGCTCCCTCGGGCTCCTCGGGCGATCATCGCCAGGATTCCAAGGAACGCTATCTGGTGCACTTCATCGATGTGCTGCAGGCCAAGGCGGCTGCGCCCGGCGAATACCTGGTCTGCGGCGACTGGAATATCGCGCACAAGGAAATCGATCTGAAGAACTGGAAGAACAACAGGAAGAACTCGGGCTTTCTGCCGCACGAGCGGGCCTGGATGGATCGCCTGTTCGACGAGGTCGGCCTGGTGGATGTCTTTCGCCGGGTCAATCCGAACGAGGATCAGTTCACCTGGTGGTCCCAGCGCGGGGCGGCCTGGGACAACAACGTGGGCTGGCGGATCGATTATCACGTGGCCACACCGGGACTGGCTGCCACGGCCACGGCCGAGCACGTCTATCGTGAAACCCGGCTGTCCGATCATGCCCCGCTGACGATCGATTACGATGCCCGGTTCTGAATTTCGCGTGAGCGGGCACGCCGGGGCCGCCCCGGGGCGACGGGATTGGCGGGCCGCGCTGTTCACCTATACCCGCCCGCGTGTCGTGGGCATGGGCTTTCTCGGGTTCTCCTCGGGCCTGCCGTTCCTGCTGGTCTTTTCCACGCTATCGGCGTGGCTGGCCACGGTGGGCGTGTCCAAGACCACGATCGGGCTGTTTTCCTGGCTGGGGCTGACCTACTCGTTCAAGTTTGTGCTGGCGCCGTTCATCGATCGGTTCCGGGTGCCGGGGCTGGGCGGGTGGCTGGGCAAACGGCGCTCGTGGATGCTCATCGCCCAGGCCGGGCTGATGTTCGGGCTGTTCTCGATGGCCGGCACGAACCCGGCCGAGGCGTTGTCCACGCTGGCCTGGTTCGGCCTGCTGGTCGCCTTTTCGTCCTCAATACAGGATATCGCCATCGATGCCTGGCGCATCGAGGCCGTGGCCAACGATCAACAGGGGGCGATGGCAGCGACCTATCTGGCCGGTTATCGCATTGCCATGCTCGTGGCCGGCGCGGGGTCGTTCTATATCGCGGCCGGGGCGTCCTGGCCTACGGCGTATGTCGTGATGGCGGCACTCGTGGGCATCGGCATGATCACCGTGCTGCTGCTCGGCGAGCCGGATGTCGACGCCGAGGGCGAGATGGCCGTGCGCGAGCAGTGGGCTCTGGACTGGCTGGCCGCGCGCCGCCACCAGCCTGCCTGGATCCAGCGCACGCAGCGCTGGATCATTGGCGCGGTGATCTGTCCGTTCTGGGATTTTCTGGTTCGCTACGGGCGCGCAGCGCTTGTCATCCTGGCCGTGGTGGGGCTGTATCGGGCCTGCGAGATCACGCTGGCGGTCATGTCCAACCCGTTCTATCTGGATGCCGGCTACAGCCCGGAACAGATCGCCAGCGTGACCAAGATCTTCGGCCTGATCATGGTGCTGGCCGGGGCCGCGCTGGGCGGCGTGCTGGTCGCGCGGATCGGCGTATTGCGAGCGGCGCTCGTGGGGGCGGTGGTCTCGCCGGCTTCCAATCTGGTCTTCGTGTGGCTGTCGGTGCAGAGCGCGCCCGGCATCGTGGATCTGGCAGCCACGATTTCGGTGGAGAACCTGGCCAACGGCATGGCCATGACCGCGTTCATCGCTTATTTATCCAGCCTGACTAATGTCGCTTATACGGCGACGCAATACGCGCTGTTTTCCTCGTTGATGACCTTGCCGGGCAAGTTCGTCGGCGGGTTCTCCGGCTGGGTGGTCGAGCGGTTCGGTTATGCCTGGTTCTTTTTCGATACCGCGCTGATCGGCGTGCCCGTAATCATCCTGCTCACCGGGCTGGTCATCGTCCAGCCACGACACAAGGACACGACATGACGGCGAAGACGTTATTCACGGTCGGTGCACTCGCGTTGGGCGGCGTTGCCGCTGCCCAGGCGGCGCCCGAGGCCGCGGGCCCTACCAAGGATGGGGCCGGGTCTGCGGCTCGCACGGCCATGACGCTATACAGCCAGGGCATGGCTGTGGTGCAGGCACAGCGTTCGCTGAGCCTGGACAAAGGCACTCAGACCGTGCGCTGGCCGGTCACGGCCCTGCCTGAAACATCGAGCCTGGCGCTGGTTGGCGACGGGCTTCGATTGACCGGTTTTGATGTGGCGGCCGGCGCGGGCCAGGGCCTGGCCGGGCGTATCGGTCAACGCGTCGTGCTCGGCGCCGGCCACGGTGACGATGCGACACGCCAGGGCACGCTGGTGGCCCTGGACGGTGACGCAGCCCTGGTTCGGGTGGATGATCGCATCGAGCGTATCGCGCTGTCCTCGCCGACGGTGATCGGCTGGCCCGCGCCCGAGGATGACACGCAGCGCGTGCTGTCTCTGGATATCGCGGCCCGGACCGGTGGCCGACAGACCGCGACGTTGCTGTATCAGCGGGCGGCCCCTGCCTGGCAGGCCAGCTATACCGGCACGTTCGATGCCGAAACGGGCGCTTTGCGCGTCAATGCCTCGGCGATCATCGACAACCAGAGCAGCACCCCGCTCGATGCGGATCAGGCCTGGCTGGTGGCCGGCCAGCCCCAGCGGGCGGGTTACAACACGCCGCAGCCGGCCATGATGATGGCCAGCAAATCCCGCGTGTCCCACGACAGTCAGCCCGGCGCGCCCGAGCCCGCGGGCGGGTTGTATCGCTATCCGTTGCAGAACGGGTTGCATATCGCCGCCGGTGCCACGCGAGGCATGGCCCTGATGGCGCCGTTCACGCTGGAGGCGACGCGTCGCACCACGTTCACGCACTATGCCACGGCCACCGGGCGCGGCGCGCGCGAGCACGCCATGCTGGCCCTGCACGCCAGAAACAGTACGAACAAGCCGTTACCGGCCGGCATGATCCGTATCTATGACGCTGATGCCCGGGCACAGCTTCTCGGCGGCGATACGCTGAATGATGTGCCCGCCGGTGCACCGATCGATCTCACGCTGGGCGAGGCCTTCGATATCACTGCCACGAGAGAGGTCGCGGCCACCGAGACGACCGATGAGCGCCGCGTGCACATGACGCTTTTCAACGCCACTCAGGCATCGCGCCAGGTGCGCATCGTCGAACGCCTGCCGGATAACGCACGTCTGGCCCCGGGTGCGCCGAAACCGGCCGGGCAGACCGACGGCGCCCCGACCTGGCGGGTGACGATACCGGCCGGCGGGCAGACCGATTTCTCGTATCGTTTCGTCATCGACAACGGCTGATCGCTGCCGGCCGGGGCAGACTGGCGTCAGTGATCGCGTTTGACGATCTCCGCGGCGAGGGCGCGCAGATCGTCGGCGGCCTCGCCCAGGACGTCGAGGGCAGCCGTGGCCTCGGTGTAGAGGCGCTCGGCGAAGGCCTTGGCCTCGGCCAGCCCCATCAGTGCGGGGTAGGTGGCCTTGTCGTGGGCGATATCAGCGCCCTGTTGCTTGCCGAGCGCCTCGGTCGTGCCCTCGATGTCCAGCACATCGTCGCGAACCTGAAAGGCCAGGCCGATCCGCTGGGCAAAGACCTCCAGAGCATCGATGACATCGGCTGATGCCTCGTCAGCTGCCGAGGCCGCCATCATCACGCAGGCCGAGAGCAGGGCGCCGGTCTTGAGGTGATGGATGGTCTCGAGATCCTCGAGGGTGACGTCGCTTCGGGCCTCGCTGGCCATATCCAGGGCCTGGCCGCCGACCATGCCGCGCGAGCCGACCGCGGCGGCCAGACAGCGCATGACCGCCACGCGAGCGGCCGGCCGATCATCCAGGCCGCCGTGGGTGGCTACGATTTCAAACGCCAGCGATTGCAAAGCATCGCCGGCGAGAATCGCCGTGGCGTCATCGAAGGCTTTATGCGTGGTCGGCCGGCCCCGGCGCAGATCGTCGTCGTCCATGGCCGGCAGGTCGTCGTGGACCAGCGAGTAGGCATGGATCAGCTCGATGGCCGCGGCGGCCCCATCCACGCGTGCCAGCGGCACGCCCAGCGCCGTGGCCGTGGCATAGACCAGGCGCGGACGCACCCGCTTGCCCGGTGAAAGCGCGCCGTAGCGCATGGCTTCATGCAGGCGCGCCGGCGCGCGGTCCTCGGTCGGCAGGCAGGCAGCAAGCACGTGCTCGATGCGTTGGCTATAATGCGTCGCTTGATTGGGTTCCATCGGCGGTTCGTCACTGTTGCCGCCGGCCGGGACAAGCCGTCGGCGAGGTCGGTGGCGGGCTAGCTAGCCATTGATCCCGGAAAGCGTCAAGCAAACCGCTTCGACGATCCGACCGCCGGCCAGCCTTACCCTGGCCGCACGATAACTGGGAAGTCGCTCGTTCATGTCACAAGCACCTCTTCAGACGCATTCGGCGCGCCGGGCGCTGGCTTTTCAGGACGAGATCCTGCCAAGTGTCTCGCGTACGTTTGCCTTGACCATTCCCGAGCTGCCCGAACCGCTGCGGGTGGCCATCGGCAATGCGTATCTGTTGTGTCGGATCGCTGACACCATCGAGGACGATGCCGAGATGGCGCGTGCCGACAAGGCCGCCTGGCACGCAGCCTTCGTGGCCGTGGTCGAGACCGGGCAGGGCGCAACCGACTTCGGCGCTCGTCTGGCCCCGCTGCTGTGTGACGACACGCTGGCCGAAGAGCGCCGCCTGGTCGAGAACACCGATGAAGTGATGACCGTCACCCAGGGGCTGGGTATCACGCGCCAGATGGCCGTGGCCCGCTGTGTGCGCATCATGTGCGACGGCATGCCCGAATACGAAGGCGCGGCCACGGTCGACGGCCTGCCGACGTTGCCCCATCTGGATCGCTACTGCTATTTCGTGGCCGGCGTGGTGGGCGAGATGCTCACCACGCTGTTCACCGACTATGAGCCCGGCATGGGCGAACACGATGCCGAGCTCAATCGTCTGGCGGTGTCGTTCGGGCAAGGGCTACAGATGACCAATATCCTCAAGGATATCTGGACCGACCGAGGGCGCGGCGTGTGCTGGCTGCCGCGCGATGTGTTTGCCCGCCACGGTTTCGATCTGTCCACGCTGACCGCCGGCGGCAGCTCAGACCCGGCCTTTGCCGCCGGCCTGTCCGAGCTGATCGGTCTGGCCCATGGCCATCTGCGCAATGCGCTCGACTACACGCTGACGATTCCCGGCCATCAGAAAGGCATCCGTCGATTCTGTCTGTGGGCGATCGGCCTGGCGCTATTGACCCTGCGCAAGATCCAGAACAACCCGCGTTTCACCGACTCCCGCCAGGTGAAAGTATCGCGGCGCAGCGTGCAGGCCACGGTGCTGACGACCAATCTCGCCGTCTCCGACGATGACCGTCTGCGGCATCTGTTTCACATGACGGCTGCAGACCTGCCTGCACTCACGCCCAAGGTGGCCGCGGATCCCGGCGCGCCGATCGATGATCTGGCGGAGCTGCCGGCCAACCAAACATGGCAGGCCGAGGCACCGCCCGGCCTGGAGGAGGCGATCGGTGCCGCGGTCGCGCGGCTGCACGCCGACCAGAAACCCGACGGGCACTGGTGCTACGAGTGCGAGGCCGATTGCACCATCCCGGCCGAATACATCCTCATGATGCACTTCGTCGGCGATGTGGATCAGGCGCTACAGACCCGTATCGCCCGCTTCATCCGCGCCAAGCAGGCCGCCCACGGCGGCTGGCCCCTCTACTACGGCGGTGATCTGGATCAGTCGTGCTCGGTGAAGAGCTACTACGCGCTCAAGCTGGCCGGCGACGATGTGGATGCCGCCCATATGGTGCATGCCCGCGAGGCCATTCGTGCCCGCGGCGGGGCCGGCAACGTCAATGTCTTCACCTTGATCGCGCTGGCCCAGTTCGGCCAGGTGCCCTGGCGGGCGGTGCCCTTCATTCCGGTGGAGGTGATGCTCATGCCCGAAGCCTCGCCGTTTCACCTGAGCAAGGTCTCCTACTGGTCGCGCACGGTGATGGTGCCGCTGTTCATTCTGACCAGCCTGCGGGTCATGGCCAAGAACCCGGCCGGGGTCAACGTGCGCGAACTGTTCACGGTGCCGCCCGAGCAACAACGGGATTTCGTGCCGGTGGAGTCGCCGCTCCAGCATTTCTTCAAGGGCCTGGACGCCGTCGGGCGCAGTTTTGAACCGCTGATCCCGCAGTTCATCCGCAAGCGAGCGATCAAGAAGGCCGAGGCCTGGATCATCGAGCGTCTGAACGGCACCGACGGCATCGGCGCGATCTTCCCGGCGATGGTCAATGTCTACGAGGCCCTCGGCGAGCTGGGCTACAGCGCGGATCATCCCTACCGGGCCGATACCCGCAAGGCCATCGACGATCTGATCTTCGATCATGGCGATGCCGCCAATGTGCAGCCCTGTGCCTCGCCGGTCTGGGATACGTGTCTGGGCGGGCTGGCCCTGCAGGAAGCCGCGGGCACCGGCGATACCCCGGCGGTGCGTGCCGGGCTGGACTGGCTGGCCGCGCGCCAGGTCTGCGACGGGCCGGGCGACTGGCGCGATTTCCATCCCGATCTGCCCGGCGGTGGCTGGCCGTTCCAGTACGCCAACGACCACTATCCGGATCTGGACGACACGGCCGCGGTCGCCTGGGCCATGTACAACACCGGCGATCACGCCACCTATGGCCGGGCGATCACCCGGGCCATGGACTGGCTGATCGGCATGCAGTCGAAAAACGGCGGCATCGCGGCGTTCGATTCCGACAACAATCACGAATATCTCAACGCCATCCCGTTCGCCGATCACGGCGCGCTGCTCGATCCGCCCACGGCCGACGTCACCGCGCGCGTACTGGCCCTGGCCGGGCGCCTGCGCCGGCCCCAGGACGGCCCGTTCATTCGCCGCGCGCTGGCGTATATCAAGCATGAGCAGGAGGCCGACGGCTCCTGGTTCGGACGTTGGGGCACCAACTATATCTATGGCACCTGGTCGGTCCTGATGGCTGCCGAGACGCTGGGCGAAGACATGCGCCAGGACTGGATCCAGCGCGGCGTGGCCTATATCAAGGGCATGCAGCGCGCGGATGGCAGCTGGGGCGAGGACAACGGCAGCTACTGGAATCCGCCGCGCGGGCGCGCCGATATCGCCACCAGCTTTCAGACAGCCTGGGCCATGCTGGCCCTGATGGCCGCCGGTGAGCGCGACAGCCGCGCCCTGGCGCGCGGGGCGGCCTGGCTGATCGCTGCCCAGGGTGAGGACGGCGCCTGGCACGACCCGGAACATACCGCGCCCGGCTTTCCGCGCGTGTTCTATCTCAAGTATCACGGCTATACGCATTATTTCCCGATGTGGGCACTGGCGCGCTATCGCAACAGCCAGGCCGGCGTGGCCTCGCCGGTCAGCGCGCCGCTCGAATACGACACATGACAGGGCCGGCTTGCGACCAGGTCGCTTATATCGCGGCCCTGCCCGGCGAGGCACGGGCGCTGGCGCGGCTTCCTGCCCTCGGCCAGGCCCGACGAGCCGACGGCAGCCGGGTGCGTCTGGGCGGCATGGGGCCCGAGCGCGCCGAGGCGGCCGCGCGAGCGGCGATCGCCGACGGCGCAAGCGCGCTGGTCAGCTGGGGGGTGGCCGCTGCACTGGCCCCGGGGCTGGCGGCGGGGGATCTGTTGCTGGCCGAGAAGACACGCAGCGCCGACGGCCGGGTGCGGGCCGTGGATGCGGCCTGGCGGGCCGCGGTCGTGGGCCGTCTTCCGATGGGCGTGGCCGCGCCGGCGGTCACGGTCACCGAGACACACGAAATGATCGCCGACCCGGCGGCCAAGCAGGCGCTGCACGCGACCACCGGCGCCGATGCCCTGGATATGGAAAGTGCCGCCATCGCGCGCGTGGCCGCCGAACACGGATTGGCCTTTCTTGCGATACGGGTCGTGCTCGATGATGCCAGTACCGGCCTGCCGGCCGCCGCGCGGGTGGCCATGGACGACGCCGGGCATCTGCAGCCGCTGGCCCTGGCGCGCGGTCTGGTGCGCGCGCCCATGGCCCTGCATCACCAGCTGCGCGGACTCAAACAGCTGGCCGTGGCCTATCGCGCGGCACGCATCACGCTCGAGCGTGTGGCCGATGCCCTGACCGATACGGCGCCCGCATGAGCCGCTCGCGCCTGACGCGGGGCCTGGCGGCCTGGGTCGATCTGATGACGCGTCATGCGATCTGGGTCGTGCTGTTCGGCCTGGTGCTCACGGCGCTCGCCGGCGGCTACGCGGCCACCCATCTATCGATGGATACCGACGACGCCGATCTGATCAGCCGTGACGTCGAGTGGCGCCAGACCTATATCGCCTATCAGGACGCGTTTCCGGTCTATACCGACAATCTCGTCATCGTCGTGGACGGCGCCAACGCCGGCGTGGCGGCCGCGGCCACCGATCGCCTGGCCGATGCCTTGCGGGACAAGCCGGCTCTGTTCGCCTCGATCTATGAGCCGGGCGGCGGGGCGTTTTTCGCCGAAAACGGTCTGTTGTATCTGGACACGCCGGAACTGGCCGATCTGTCGAATCGTCTGAACCGGCTCCAGCCGTTTCTCGGTCGGCTGACCGTCGATCCCACGCTGGTCACATTCTTCGATCTGCTGGATCAGGCGATGGCGCCCGATGCGCCTGTCGATCTGGATCTGTCGCCGGTGTTCAACGAGCTCAGCGGCGTTTTCGCGGCCTCGCGGGCACAGGATTTCGGCCAGCTGTCCTGGCAGCAGCTGATCGGCGGTGATCAGCCGGGCGTGTCGAGCCGACGTTTCATCATCGCCAAGCCGAAGCTGGATTATAACCGGCTGTTGCCCGCCGAGCCGGCCATGCGGGCCGTTGAGGCGGCCGCTGCCCGCCTGGATCTGGATGGCGCGCACGGCGTGACCGTGCGCCAGACCGGCGAAGTGGCGCTTTCCGACGAGGAGCTGGAAAGCGTGACCCAGGGCGCGGCCTGGGGGGCGGCACTGGCACTCACGATCGTGGCGATCCTGCTTTATATCGGGCTGCGCTCTTGGCGTTTGATGGGGGTCTCGCTGGTCAGTCTGCTCGCCGGGCTGGTCGGTACGGCCGCCTTTGCAGCCTTGGCGGTGGGCCGGCTCAACCTGATCTCGATCGCGTTCGCCGTGCTCTATATCGGCCTGGGTATCGATTACGCCATTCACGTCTGTCTGCGCTATCGCGAGGCGCTCGGTGAGCTGGGCGCCGGTATTGCTGATCGCGCGGCCGGCGTGCGGTCCGCACTGGCCACGGCGATCGGCGATGTCGGTGTTTCGTTGGGCCTGTGCGCGGTGACTACGGCCGCCGGGTTCTTCGCGTTTCTGCCGACCTCGTATTCCGGGGTGGCCGAGCTGGGCCTGATTTCGGGGGCCGGAATGTTCATCAGCCTGCTGGTGAGCCTGACGTTCCTGCCGGCGGCCATTGCCCTGGTCAACCCCTGGACGCCGACCGCGGCCGCACAGGTCTCGCGGGCGCCGTTCATCGGTCGCCGCGCACAGCGGGTGATCTGGGCGGCGGCGATCGCAGCCACGCTCGTTTCGGCCGCGGCCCTGCCGTTCGTGTCGTTCAATCCGAGCGCGCTGGATCTGAAGAATCCGAACGCCGAATCGGTGAAGACGTATCGGGATCTACTGGCCAGCAGCGATCGCTCGCCGCTGACGCTGGTGACCACGCGCGAGTCGTTGGCTGCGGCCAACGCGTTGGCCGCGCGGATCGCCGACCAGCCGCATGTCTCCTCGGCGATCACGGTCGATGACTATGTGCCGGCCCATCAGTCGGACAAGCTCGCCATCATCGGCGATCTGGCTCTCACGCTGGCACTGATGCCGCCAGACATGAGCCAGCACGCCGATACGGCGGCCCAGCGCCTCGCCGTGGCGAATTTTTCTGCGGCGCTGGCCGAGTATCGTGCCCGGCAGACCCAACCACGCCCGGCGGCCGAACGGCTGTCGGTGACGCTGGCGGCCTGGCAGCGCTGGTTCGAGCAGCAGTCCGATCAACGCCAGGCCCAGGTGCTCACCGATCTGCGCCACCGGATTCTCGACGGGCTGCCGCGACAGATCGATCAGCTGTCGGCCTCGTTGTCGGCGTCGTCGGTATCGCTGAGCAGTCTGCCGGCGGATCTGAGGCAGCGCTGGGTCACCGACTCGGGCACGTATCGCGTGGAGGTCACCCCCGAGGGAGATCTGTCGGACAACGCCGCGATGTCCAATTTCGTGGCCTCGGTGCAAGAGGTGGCTCCGGATATCACGGGCGCGCCGGTGCTGGAGCTGTCTGCCGGGGCCACGGTCTCGCATGCCTTCATGATGGCCTTCATCTATGCCGGCGTCTTCATCAGTGTGTTCTTGATGATTCTGCTACGCAGTATTGTGGATACGCTTCGTGTGCTGGCCCCGCTGGTGTTGTCCGGCCTGATTCTGAGCGCGGCCACGGTCTGGTTCGGGCTGCCGTTCAATTTCGCCAATGTCATCGCGCTTCCGTTGTTGCTCGGTGTGGGCGTGGACAGCGGGATTCATGTGGTGCATCGCCTGCGCGGCGATCTGCGTAATCGAGCGTTTCTGGCCACCAGCACCGCCCGTGCGGTGTTGCTGTCGTCGGCCACGACGATGGCCGGTTTTGGCAGTCTGGCTTTTTCGCGTCATGCCGGCACGGCCAGTATGGGGATGCTGCTGACCATCGGTATGCTGGCTATTCTGGCGACCACGCTCATTCTGGTACCGGCGCTGTTCCCGGTTCGCCGCCCCGAGCAAAGGACCTTGCATGACCGATCACGTTGATCAACACCCCCCGGCGCGGCCGCTGGATGCACGACTGGCCCGGGCGCTGGTCCGGCCGCTCGAGGATACCGCGGCCCGGCCGAATCATCTGACCACGCTGCGTCTGGCCCTCGGGCTGATCGCGGCGTGGTGCGTGTCGTATGAAAGCCTGGCCGTGGCCAATATCGGGGCCTTCGTGTTCGCGCTTTCGAACTTCGTCGACCACACCGATGGTGAACTGGCCCGTATCACGGGAGCGTCCAGCCGCTTCGGCCATGCCTATGATCTGACCTGTGACGCGGTCATCCATACGCTGCTTTTCGTGGCGATCGGCTGGGGCCTGGAGGAAACGGCGCTGGGCATGGCGGCCCCCGTCATGGGGCTGGTGGCCGGCGGAGCCGTGGCGTTCATCTTCTGGCGGCATATGGTCATGGAAGAAGAGCTCGGCAAGGCCGAGGCCAAGCTGCCCTCGGCCGGCTGGTTCGAAATCGAGGACGTGCTGTATCTGTTTCCGTTGGTCACGCTCTTCGATGTGCGCGAACCGTTTCTGATCGCGGCGTTCATCGGGGCGCCGGCGTTCGCGCTGTGGCTGGGCTGGTATTTCCGCACGCTGCGGGCTCGTCGTGGCAAGGATTATTGATATGCAGTGTCTGATCACCGGCGCGACCGGATTCGTTGGCAGTGCCGTGGTGCGCGCGGCACTGCGTGAAGGCTGGCAGGTGCGTGTGACGCGGCGCGACGCCAGCGATATGCGCGCACTCGACGGCCTCGAGATCGAGACCGTGACGGTGGATCTATCCAATACGGCGGCTCTGGCCCAGGCGATGGCCGACTGTGACGCGGTGTTTCATGTCGCAGCGGATTATCGTCTCTGGGCGGCTGATCCCAACGAGTTGTACGAGAACAACGTCGAAGGCACGCGTCGGATCTGCGAGGCCGCGCTTGCAGCCGGGGTGACGCGCGTGGTCTATACCTCGAGTGTCGCCACGCTGGGCATTCCCAAAGATGGCTCACCCGGCGACGAGACCACACCGGTGGGGCTGGCCGACATGATCGGCCACTACAAGCGATCCAAGTATCTGGCTGAAGAAGTGGCGCGCGAATACGCCGACGCCGGCCTGGATATCGTCATCGTCAATCCCTCGGCGCCCATCGGGCCCCGCGATCACAAGCCCACGCCGACAGGCCAGATGGTGCTGGAGGCGGCGGCCGGACGTATGCCGGCCTTTGTCGACACCGGCCTGAACGTGGTCCATGTGGATGACGTGGCGCGTGGTCACCTGCTGGCCTATGCGCGGGGCCAGGCCGGGCGGCGCTATGTGCTGGGCGGGGCCGACATGACGCTGGCGCAGATCCTGGGCATGGTCGCCGAAATCGTCGAGCGTCCCGCGCCGAAGATCCGGTTGCCGCATAACCTGGTGTTGCCGATCGCGCACGTGGCCGAGCGCGTGGCACGGGTGACCGGCAAACCGCCGCGGGTGACGGTCGACGGCGTCAAGCTGGCCAAGAAGCATATGTTCTTTTCGCATGACCGGGCTGCACAGGAGCTGGGTTATCGCGCCCGCCCGGCGCGCGATGCGCTGGCCGATGCCGTGGCCTGGTATTACGCTCATCGCTATCTGCCGGGTGGCAAACGCCCCTAACGATCATGCGCTACGCCACGATTGCGGTTGTGTTGGGGTTTCTGGGGCCGGCAGCCGGATGGGCGGCCCCCGAGCCTCCCGAGGCCATCGCCGGTTTCTGGCAGACCGAGGGCGATGAGGCAGTGATTCGTATCGCCGTCGCCGGGCATCGTTTTCCCGGCACGATCGTGTGGCTGGCCGAGGATCATTATCCGGCCGATGACCCCAAGGGCATGGGCGGCCAACCGGTGGTCGATCGCTATAATCCGGATCCGGCGAAACAGGCCCGACCACTCATCGGTCTGCAGCTGCTCAAGAATCTGCATTATCATGTATCCGACAACGACCGGGCGCGCTGGGTCGATGGCCGAATCTACGACACCGAGCACGGCAAGTGGTACGACTGCAATCTGTGGCTTGCCGACCCCGATCATCTGAAGGTTCACGGTTATATCGGTGTGCCACTGCTCGGCAAGACCACGACATGGACACGCGTACCCGATCCGAATCAGCACGGCCCGGTCGTGCCCGAATCGTGACAGGAGTCTGATACATGACCGATTACGTGGCCTATAGCGATGATCTGGAGGTGGTGCCCGACAACGAGGACGCCCAGATCAATGACATCGTGCGCTATCTGCAGACCACCCAGAAGCGCACCTTCGAGGCGCGCCGTCATGCCACACGCGATACCCACGCCAAGGGGCAGGGGTTTCTGAAAGGCAGATTCACCATCGAGGCCGATCTGCCCGAGGAACTGGCCCAGAGCCTGTTCGCGCGGCCCGGCACACACGATGCGGTGCTGCGGTTCGCCACCGAGCCGGGCGACATGCTGGATGATCGTCAGCCGGCCGCGCGCGGGCTGGGCCTCAAGCTCTTTAACGTGGGCGGCGACAAGCTCGGCAACGACGGGCGCACCACCCAGGATTTCACGTTCAACAACTGCCCGGTGCTGCCGCTGGCGAACGTGCCGACGTATCACGAGATTCAATATCTGAAAGCCGAGTACGGGCACGACCCGGAGCTGTTGGCCGAAAAGATCGGCGAGCGCGACGATGCGGATCTGCAGACGCTGTTCGAGCGTCTGCCCAATATCGATCTGCTGGCCAACAGCTATTACAGCCAGTCGGCGTTTCGTTTTGGCGACTATGTCTGCAAGTACGCGCTGATGCCCAACCACGAGGCCCAGCGGGCATTGGCCGCACGGCCGGTTACCGACGAGGACTCGCCTGGCGTGCTCACCGAGTGGCTGATCGAATTCATGGCCGACAACGAAGCCGGTTTCGATTTCTGTATCCAGCTCCAGACCGATCCGGTGCGCATGCCGATCGAGGATGCCTCGGTGGACTGGAACGTGGGCGAGAGCGCCTATCGCAAGGTCGCCACTCTGACATTGCCACCCCAGAATCCGTATACGCCGGCACGGCGCGTCTTCTGTGATGACGTGCTGGGTTTCGACGGCTGGCTGGGCCGGGCCGATCTACGCCCACTGGGCTCGATCAACCGCGTGCGGGCCAAGGCCTATCGCGCGTCGTCGAAGATGCGTCATCACCTGAACCAGCGCGCGGAGTTCGAGCCGGCCTCGATCGCCGATGTGCCCGACTAGCCGAACCCCGTTGTCGAGCATGCAGGCGTTGCGTATGGGCGGTTTGTTTTCGCGGTGGGGCCTTATCCATGACAGCGCATGGGGCGAACAGCGAGCGCGGCCACGATCAATGATGTCACGGCCGACGTCGATGCCCGCAATGACGCGATCGTTGTCGAACCTGCGGGGATCGCGATGAGCACGCAGTGCTTGGGCGCCGACAACGGGGTCATCGTTCTCGATGCATGTCCGCCGGCTGAAACAGCGGTGCGTGTTCCTGCCCGCGTCGATGCCGTCCAGCGCAATGACATGCCTGGTGACAAGCCGGGTGTGGTCGACGAGGCGTGGTCGGAACTCGAGTCCGAGTTGCTCGAGAACGACGCGACGCGCGCGACGGCCCGTGAGGCGCGCAATCGACAGCCCGGCGCCATGTGTTTTTTCAATAGCGACAAGAGCCGGCATCGGATCACCCCACTGGACCAGAGCCCGCGTCGTATCCCGTTGGCCTTCGAGTATGGCCGCGATGCCCATCAAGCCCGCTGGCAGCGGTTGGTGTCGAACAGGCAGGGCCCGGTCGCGTATTTCGGTTTCACGCAGGTTTTCAAGCGCCATCTGCGCTGAGCCTTCGCTTTTTTTAAGAACGATATGAAACGCACCGCCGCCCTGATGCTGGTCATCGGCATCGCTCTGTTCACCGCGGTGCTTGCCTGGCAAGGCTTTGGCGCCGTGGCGCGTGCCATGGCGGCGGTTGGCTGGCTGGGGCTGGCCGCGGTTACGGCCTGGCATGTCGTGCCGCTGGTGATCGATTCGCACGCCTGGCGGCTGTTGTTCCAAAAGCCACGCCCGCCGGTGTGGCGCATCATCTGGGCGCGATGGATCGGGGAATCGGTCAACGGCCTGTTGCCGGTCGCCCAGATCGGTGGCGATATCGCCAAGGCCCGGCTTCTGATCAAGCGGCAATTGCCGGCTGCCGAGACCGGGGCCACGGTCGTGGTCGACACCACCTTGGCGGCCGTCGGCCAGATGCTGTTCGCCATCGCCGGTTTGTTGATGCTGCTTGCTCTCATGGCCCGGCCCGACCTGGCCTGGGCGATCGGCATCGGTATCGTCGTGATGCTGGGCCTGCTGGCGCTGTTCTATCGGTTGCAGCGAGGCGGGCTATTCGTGTTTCTGGCCCGCGCGCTCAAGAAGATCACCGGCGGGCGGAACAGTCTGGATTTCGTCGGCGGGGCGGCGGCACTGGATAGCGCCATCGGGCGGATCTACAGCGCCCCCGGCCTGGTGCTGCGCTGCCTGGCCTGGCGCCTGGTGGGCTGGTTCGTCGGTATCGGCGAGGTCTGGTTGGCGCTGTATTTTCTCGGCCAACCGGTCGGGCTTGACGAGGCCTTGATGCTCGAAGCACTCGGCCAGGCCATTCGCGGGGCCGCATTCGCCATTCCCGGCGCGCTGGGGGTGCAAGAGGGCGGTTTTGCGCTGCTCGCACCCCTGGTCGGGCTGTCCATGGAGACCGGCGTGGCGATCTCGTTGGTCAAGCGGGTACGCGAGCTCACCCTCGGCGTGCCCGGACTCATGGCCTGGCAGGTGGCTGAAAGCCGCATCGTCTCCGGCCGGGCACGCAGCGCTCGTCCGGCCACATGACCAATCATCCGAAGCATCATCAGGAGTGCAGCATGCACGCAGTATTGTTGGCGGCCGGCGTGGGCCGTCGTCTCGAAGAGATCACCGGTGGCGGGCCGAAGTGCCTGTTGCCGTTCGGCGAAATGAGCCTGCTGGAGCGTCATATCCGGCTGCTGAATGCGGCCGGCGTGCATCGCCTGACCGTAGTGGTGGGTAATGAAGCCATGCAGATCGAGCAGGCGCTGTCGTCGATGACGCACGAGATCGCCCCGGAAATGACGGTGGATACCCGTCACAATCCGGCCTTTCGAGAAGGCAGCACGGCCTCGGTACTGGCAGCACGCGATGTGCTCGAGGCCGATGACGATGTACTGCTCATGGACGCCGACGTGCTCTATGACGCACGCCTGCTGGCGGTATTCACCGGGGAGGGCGCAGCCGATCGGCTGGCCATCGACACCACCGTCGGCTCCGACGATGCCGAAGCTGTGAAAGTGGCCCTGGCCGATGATCGGATCGTGTCATTCGACAAGACCCTGGCCGCGGATCTGGCCTACGATCGGGTGGGCGAGTCGGTGGGCTTCTTCCGGCTGTCGCCGGCCACCGCCGACGGGCTGCTCCTGGCCTGCGAGACGGCGCACGCGGCGGATTCCCACGCGCCGCACGAGCAGGCGTTGCAGGCGTTGATGACCACGGGCGAGGTGGCCTTCGAGGCGATCGATATCGCCGGCACACCGTGGATCGAGGTCGACTATCCGGCCGACGTCGACCGGGCCATGGACGACATTCTGCCCACGCTTGAAGCCCTCTGACGACCGATGACGACAACGCTCATGCCGAACGCACCCTCCAAGACCCGTGCCCTGCGTCAGCTGCTGGACAGCGGCCAGCTCGAATTCATCATGGAAGCCCATAACGGCCTGTCGGCGCGGATCGTCGAGGAGGCCGGGTTTGCCGGCATCTGGGCCTCGGGCCTGGCGCTGTCGGCGGCTTTCGGCGTACGCGACTCCAACGAGGCGAGCTGGACCCAGGTACTGGAAGCCGTGGAGTTCATGGCCGATGCCACCGAGGTCCCGATTCTGCTGGACGGGGATACCGGCTATGGCAACTTCAACAACCTGCGCCGGCTGGTCACCAAGCTCGAGTCCCGCGGGGTGGCCGGTGTATGCATCGAAGACAAGCTGTTTCCCAAGACCAACAGCTTCATCGACGGCGAGCGCCAGCCGCTGGCCGATGTCGACGAGTTCTGCGGCAAGATCCGGGCCGGCAAGGATGCCCAGGCCGATCCGGATTTCTGCATCGTGGCGCGCGTGGAGGCGCTGATCGCCGGCTGGTCGGTCGAGGAGGCACTCGATCGGGCCAAGGCTTACCAGGCGGCCGGCGCCGATGCGATCCTGATCCACGACAAGGCACGCAGCTTCGACAATATCCAGCGCTTTGCCGCCGGCTGGGACGGCTCCTGCCCGCTCGTGATCGTGCCCACGAAGTATTATTCCACTCCGACCGATGTCTTTCGCAAGGCCGGTATCAGCCTGGTCATCTGGGCCAATCACACCGTGCGTTCGGCCGTCACGGCCATGCAGCGCACGGCGCGCGAGATCCGTGAGACCGAAACGCTGACCGGCGTCGAGGATCGTATCGCCCCGGTATCCGAGATCTTCCGGTTGCAGGGGGATCCCGAACTGCGCGAGGCCGAGAAACGCTACGGCGGCGAGGCCGGTGCGGCCACCCATGCGCTCGTGCTGGCGGCCGCGCGCGGCGAAGGGCTGGAATCGGTGACCGAAGGCCGGCCCAAGGCCATGCTCGAAGTCGCCGGCAAGCCGCTCCTGCGGCATCTGGTCGATGTCTTCAAGCAGCACGGCCTGCACGACATCACGGCCGTGGCCGGCTACCGGGCCGAGACGATCGATGTCGCCGGCGTGAAGCTGGTTGAGAATCCGGCTTATGAAACCACCGGCGAGCTGGCCTCTCTGAACTGTGCCCGTGAGCATTTAGGCGATGACAATCTGATCGTTTACGGCGATCTTCTGTTTCGTCGCCACGTGCTCACGGATTTGCTGGAAACCGATCACGAGATCACCGTGGTGGTCGATTCCCAGCCGCGCGATGTCCGGGCGCCGGCGCGTGATCCGGCCTGGTGCAGCGCAGCCGACGATCGCTCGCTGTTCGCGCAGGATGTAACCCTCGAGCATGTCGGCACGGCCGATGCGCCTGCGCGCGCGCCCGAGGGACGCTGGATCGGCATCATGCGCAGCCGCGGCGTCGGCCGGACCTGGATTGCCGAGGCACTCGAGACGCTGCGCGATCAGGGCCGGTTCGAGACCGCCGGCGTGCCCGAGCTGCTCAACACCTTGCTGGCCGCCGGACGGCGTGTGAACGTCATCTACATCACCGGCCACTGGCTGGACGTTAACGATCTGGACGATCTGCGTGCGGCGCAGGCCTTTGCTTACGGAGACCACCGATGATCCAAGCCCGCGACTTCATCGACGCCGCCGCGGCCTATGGCTATGCCCACTATGCCGGGGTGCCGTGCTCGTTTCTGACACCGTTCATCAATACCGTGATCGATGCCGATGAGCTGTCGTACATATCGGCGGCCAACGAGGGGGATGCGGTGGCCATCGCCGCCGGTCAGGCGCTGGCCGGCAAGCGGGCGGTGGCCATGATGCAGAACTCGGGCCTGGGCAACGCGGTCAGCCCCTTGACCTCGTTGAACTGGGTCTTTCGCCTGCCGGTCCTGCTCATCGTGACCTGGCGTGGCGCGCCGGAGGTCGCCGACGAGCCTCAGCATGAGCTGATGGGCCAGATCACCACCGATATGCTGGAGACGATGGAGATCCCCTGGGAATTCTTTCCCCAGGAGGCCCAGGCCATCGATGCGGCACTGGCCCGCGCCGAGGATCATATGCAGGCCACGGGCCGGCCATATTGTCTGCTCATGAAGAAGGGCACGGTGGCGCCTGCCGCGCTGCGTGAGACCGGCTCGCCCAGCCAGAGCCGCGGCGCGATCACGTATCGCCCGGCGCCGCGCCGCCGTCCCGGTCTGGCCGGTCTGACACGAGACGACGCCCTGGGCCATCTCATGGCGCGCACCGAGGCGGCTGACACGGTCGTCATTGCCTCGACCGGCTATGCCGGGCGCGCACTCTATGGCCTGGCCGATCGTGCCAACCATCTTTATATGGTGGGCTCGATGGGCTGTGCGCCGTCGCTTGCGCTCGGCCTGGCGCTGGCCCGACCGGATCTGCGCGTGATCGCCATCGACGGCGACGGGGCCGCGCTCATGCGCCTGGGCGCCATGGCCACGCTGGCGGCCTACGGGCCGACCAACCTGGCACATCTGCTGCTGGACAATGGCGTGCACGAATCCACCGGGGGGCAGGCCACGGTCTCCGACGGGCTCTCGTTCGGCGCGATCGCCGCCGCCTGTGGTTATCGCACCGTCCATGAAGGCCACGATCGGACGATCATCGATCAGATGCTGGCCGGCAGCTCGCAGGGCCCGGCGTTCGCGCATCTGCATATCGAGCCGGGCATCGCCGCCGAGGGGCTGCCGCGGCCGGCTGCCTCGCCGGTCGAGATCAAGAACCGGCTGATGGCGCATATTGGCGCGGTATCCACATGAGCGGCCTGCGATTGCTCAACCCCGGGCCGGTGACGCTGACGCCGCGGGTACGGGCGGCGCTGGCCGGGCCCGACCTGTGTCATCGCGAGCCCGAGTTCTTCGATATGCAGGATCGGATTCGCCAGCGGCTGTTGGCGGTTTATGCCACCGACGCGGCCACCTGGGCGCCGGTACTGATCAGTGGCTCGGGCACGTCCGCGGTCGAGGCAATGATCGCCTCGTTACCGGGGCGCCACGACAAGTTGCTGGTGATCGAAAACGGCGTCTACGGCGAGCGCATGACGCGCATGGCCGCCGTTCACGATATCGAGCACGTGGCCTGGCATCTGGCCTGGGGCGAGGCGATCGATGCGCGGCAGCTGGCCGAGATGATTCGGCTGCACGCGCCCACGCATGTGGCCGTGGTGCATCACGAAACGACCACCGGGCGCTTGAACGATATCGCTGCGATCGCGGCTGTCTGTGAAAGCCACGACATATCGCTGCTGGTCGATGCAGTGTCCAGTTTCGGAGCCGAGTCGATCGCGTTCACGCAGGCCGTGGCCGCGGTGGCCGCCACGGCCAACAAATGTCTCCACGGCGCGCCGGGGGCAGCGTTCGTGATCGTGCGCCACGACGCGCTGGCGAGCGCCACCACCCGCGCGCTGTATCTGGATCTGGCCGGTTACGCGGTCAAACAGGCCGAGCGTGGTACGCCGTTCACGCCGGGGATTCCGGCTTTCTACGCCCTGGACGCGGCACTGGCCGAACACGCCGAGGCCGGCGGCTGGTGCGCGCGCCGCAGCCACTATCGCGACCTGGCTGATCGGGTGGGCGATGGCCTGGCCGGCCGCGGCATGGCCGAAATCGTGCCCCGCGAGGCCGCCTCGTGCGTGCTGCGCAGCTATCGGCTGCCGCCAGGGGTGTCCTACGCACGCCTGCATGATCACTTGAAGCAGGCGGGTTTCGTGATCTATGCCGGGCAGGGCGCACTGGCCGAGGCTATCTTTCGTGTCTCGACCATGGGCGATCTGAGCGCTGCCGACATGGCCGAACTGCTTGCGGCGTTCGACGAGATCATAGCGCCGTGATATGCAACAATACGGTTTAATTGTCCGTCTGCATGTATAATGCAGCCGCAGCACGACGGCTGATCGATATGTGCCGCAAGCCTGGCGTCGTCTTCAATGCGCCGGGTGCAAACAAGAGGTTCAAATGTCCGTACCGCTGATTCAACAGTACCGCGTGGACAGCTATCTGATGAAACAGAAGCTGGCGCGCGTCGAACGCTATCCGCTGGTGCTGATGCTGGAGCCATTGTTCCAGTGCAATCTGGCCTGTGCCGGCTGCGGCAAGATCGATCATCCCAAGGATATCCTGAAGCAGCGCATGAGCGTTGAGGATGCCCTGAACGCGGTGGACGAATGCGACGCGCCGATGGTGTCCATCCCCGGCGGCGAGCCGCTGATCCACAAGGGCATGCCCGAGATCATCAAGGGCATCGTGGCGCGCAAGAAGTTCGTCTATCTGTGCACCAACGCCCTGCTCATGAAGAAGAAGATGGACGACTACGAGCCGTCGCCCTACTTCACCTGGTCGGTGCATCTGGACGGCCTGAAAGAGCGCCACGATGAATCCGTGTGCCAGGAAGGCGTGTTCGAGAAAGCCGTCGAGGCCATCGGGATGGCCCGTGACCGTGGCTTTCGCGTGACCATCAACTGCACGTTGTTCGACGGCGAAGTGCCGGAAGAGGTCGCCGACTTCTTCGACTACGTCACCGATCTGGGCGTGGAAGGGATCATGGTCTCGCCGGGCTACTCCTACGAGCATGCCCCGCGTCAGGATGTGTTCCTGGGCCGTTCGAAGGCCAAGAATCTGTTCCGCGACATCTTCGCCAAGGGCCGCGAGCGCGGCTCGGACTGGAAGCTCAACCACAGCTCGCTGTTCCTGAACTTCCTGGCCGGCAACGAAAGCTATCAGTGCACACCCTGGTCGAACGTAACCTACAACGTCTTCGGCTGGCAGAAGCCCTGTTATCTGCTCGTCGACGAAGGCTACGAGAAGACCTACAAGGGCCTGATGGAAAACACGCAGTGGGAAAACTACGGCGTGGGCCGCAACCCGAAATGCGATAACTGCATGGCGCACTGTGGCTACGAGGGCACGGCCGTCGAGGACACCTTCAAGCATCCGCTGAAAGCGCTCAAGGTCATGATGAAAGGCCCGGATCTGACCGGCGATTTCGCCGAAGAGCTGCCGATTCTCTATGGCGACCGCGCCCAGGCCACGGCCACACGGATCCCGATCTCCTCGATCGGGCGTCGTAGTGCCAGTGATGCGGGCAAGGAAAAAGAAATCAGCTAGGGATCACACAATCGCTGCCTGAAACAGAGGCCGTCGGGGGACCGGCGGCCTTTTTCATGGGCAGCGCGCAACTCGAAAAACACGATGTTCGACTCGATCCTCTTCTGGCTGGCCTTGGCGTCGCTGGTCATCTGGCTGGGCGTTGTTCTACAGCCGTGGCTGCCCTGGCTCATGCGCGAGCGATTCGCTGCCGAGCCGCGCGACGCCGAGCAGGCCGATCTATCGGATACCACGGTGATCGTGCCCGCGCGCAACGAGGCCGAGTCCATAGACCAGACGCTGGCGGCCCTGCAGGCGCAGGGTCAGGGGCTGTCGGTGATACTCGTGGACGACAATTCCACCGACGGCACGGCCGAGATCGCCCGTGCCAGCGGGCTGGAGCGTCTGCAGGTGCTGACCGGTGCGCCGTTGGCCGACGGCTGGACCGGCAAGCTCTGGGCGCTGGAACAGGCCCGTCTGCACGTCTGTACCGAGCACCTGGTCTTGCTGGACGCCGATATCAAGATCGCGCCCGGCACGATCGCCGGCCTGAAGCACAAGGCGATTGCCGAGGATCGCGCGCTGGTCTCGCTCATGGCGCATCTACGCATGGCCAGCCTGGCGGAAAAACTGCTTATCCCGGCGTTCATCTATTTCTTCAAACTGTTGTATCCGTTTGCCCTGTCCAACGCCGGTTCGCGCTGGATCGCGGCCTCGGCCGGCGGCTGCGTGCTCATCGAGCGCGACACGTTGGCGCGTATCGGCGGTTTTGGCGCGCTCCACGATGCGATCATCGATGACTGCACGCTGGCACGCTGCGTACGCGACGTCGGCGGGCGAACCTGGGTCGGGGTGACCCGCTCGGCGATCAGTCTGCGTGGCTACGATGATATGTCGGGCATTCATGCCATGGTCGCGCGCTCGGCTTACAGCCAGCTGCGCTATTCACGGTGGCTGCTGGGTGTCTGCACGGCAGCCATGATCGTGATGTTCTGGGTGCCGCCGATCGCGCTCGTGATCGGCGGGCCGGCGACCGATGCACTGGGCGCACTGGCCTGGATCCTCATGGCGATCAGTTATCTGCCCACACTGTTGTTCTATCGCCAGGCCGGGGCCTGGGCACTGGCCATGCCGGTCATCGGCACGCTCTATCTGGCCATGACCTGGTCATCGGCACTTCGCTACTGGCGCGGCCTGCGCAGCGCGTGGCGAGGACGGGATTATCAGCGCGGGCGCTGAAGGGTGGGATGTTCAGCAGACAGACACGTTGTACGCGATGTAATTCGCTTGTCGATGCCGGCCCCAACCCCATATAGCCCTGCGTGCATGCGCCAAGGCCTCATGGGGCGCCGGGAACCAAGCCAAGGAAATGTTATGAAGTCAGCGACACGTCTGCTCAAGGGCCTGATCGGTGCCGCCGTATTGTGTGCCAGCATCAGCGTATGGACGGTGGCCGCCGCGGCTCCGGCCCGGGACGTGGTTCAGAACCTGGATGACGCCCTGATCGCCACGATGAAACAGGCTGACACCCTGGGTTTCGAAGGGCGCTACAAGAAACTGGCCCCGGTGATTGACGACGCCTTCGACCTGAACCGTATCGCCCGTCTGGCGCTGGGCAGCTCCTGGGAAAAACTCAGCGCCGAGCAGCGCATCCAGTATCAGGCCATGTTCCGCAAGGACACGGTCGCGACCTATGCCTCGCGTTTCAACGGCTATTCCGGCCAGTCGTTCGAGATCAAGAGCAGCGGCGATGCGCCCGGCGGGCGTGCCCAGGTCAATACCGTCATCCATTCCGATGGCAAGACCATTCCGATCAACTACGTACTGGACCAGAGCAGCGGCGATTGGAAGATCGTGAACGTCGTGGCCAAGGGCGTGAGCGATCTGGCCCTCAAACGCGGCCAGTACACCAGCTCGATCCGTGAAAACGGCCCCGACGGGTTTCTGAACCAGTATCAGAAACAGCTGGCCAAGTATCCGTCGATCCCCGACGTGCCGGTGGCCGAAAGCTCCGAGACCAGCACCCGTCCTTCGGCCGCGCTCGAGGCCAGCGCCGGTGGCGCTGCCAGCGCGCCGGCCAGCGATAGCGTCCTCGACAAGACCGACGACGTGGATCCGAGCTGATCGGCTCGTCGGCCAGTGGAGACGGCTGTACACGACGGGTCATTCGTCGATAGCCGCAGGTTGAAAGACACCAGACGGCCACGCTGAAGCGCCCCCGATACACGCAAGCGCGTGCTACGACAAGCCAGGCTGTCTTTCAGCGCCCGGCAAACGCCCCGCGTGGCCGATCAGTGCGTTTCGGGCCGCCGACCGAACTGAACGCAGCCCGGACGCGCCTGCCGGGCGTCGATGACTCGTTTGCGTTGCCCGTGAACCCACGGAAAAGCCGGCACAAGGCCGGCTTATTGCGTTCGGGCCCATGGTCAGACCGCGCGGGGCGGGGCGGTGACTTCGTCCCAATGGGCGTCGCGGATACGGGGCCATTCCATTTTCAACCACGGCGTATAGCGCTCCGGGTCGGTGGCCAGGGCATGGTCCAGCGTTTCGGGTGCCATGAACGCGAAATCGGCGATCTCGGTCGGATTGCCGGTGACGGCCATGTTGGATCGTGCAAAGAACACGGCACACATCTCGTGCTCGGCGCCGACCGCGCCGAACTGGGCGTGATACTCGAACGTATAGAGATAGTGCACGTCAGCGACAACGCCGATTTCCTCTTCCAGGCGTCGGCGCGCCGCATCGGCCACGGTTTCGCCGCGGCGCGGATGGCTGCACACGCTGTTGGACCAGAACCCGCCCCAGAGCTGCTTTCCGGCCGCGCGCTGCTGCATGAGCACATCGCCATCGTCGTTGAACAAGAAGATGGAAAACGCGCGATGCAATACGCCTTCACCCTCATGGGCCCGGGCTTTTTCCATATGGCCGATGACGTTGTCGTCAGAATCGACCAGGATGAGCGGCTCGTCGTCGAAGGACACGATGCGGGCCTGGCCGGTGGCGCTTGATTCGTTCATGGCATGACTCATGAGCGGATTTCCGTAATGAAGCTATTGTAGCCGGCTGCGCGCATGGCGGCAGCCACGTCCTCGACGCGATCGCTTTCCGCGACTGCGATCATCGCGCCGCCGCCGCCGCCGCCGGTGAGCTTGGCGCCGAGCGCTCCGTTGGAGCGGGCGATCTCGACGAGTTCCTCGATCTCCCAGGAGGAGACCTGCAAGGCGTTGAGCAGGCCGTGGTCGATATTCATCAAATCCCCCAGCTCGGCGATATCGCCGCGGGCCAGGGCGTCCACGCCGGCCAGCGCCAGGCCGTCGATCTGGTCGAAGATGGCTTCGTAGCGGGCCGGGTTCTTCTGCCAGGCCGCGCGTACGTTGCCCACGGTCTGGGCGGTCAATGTCGCCACACCCGACAGGCCGATGACCACGGGAATCGGGCGCGAAGTGGCCAGGTCACGAATCTCGGCGCGGGCCTGGGGATTGTCCTTGCGGAACAGGATCGGCCGGCCGAAGGTGGCCAGGGTATTGTCGATTCCGCTGGGCGTGCCGTGGGCGATCTTTTCCACGTCGTAGGCCAGATTCGAGATTTCGCGATCGGAAATCTCGATCGCAAACGCGCGGGCCATGGCACGGATCACGGCCACGGCCAGAGCGGCCGATGCTCCCAGGCCGTTGGCGCGCGGCACCCGAGGGAAGACATCGATACGCATGCCGCGATCGGCGACCCCCAGGCGCTCGGCGATCAACGAGATCGATTCGTGCAACGAGCTGATCTTGCCCTCGGGCTCGGAAAACCGCATCTCGACGCCCCAGCGCGGAATCAGCAGATCGATGTCCTGAGCCTGTGGCCGGACCTCGGCGCGAACATTCAGCGGTATCGGGGCGGCGATCGCGTGCCGGCCGTAGACGACGGAATGCTCGCCGAGCACGATGATCTTGCCGTAGCCGAAATCCCCGGTGGCATCGCCGTGGCCCACGACATCGGTTTGCGGCGGCGTCTCGACAGGGGCATCGCTTGATGCGCTCTCGCCGTCCAGCCCGGCGATGATCTCGCGGGCCTTCCAGACCTTGATATCGCCGCCGGCCACGAGCCGGTCGACCACGTCGTCGAAATTGGCCTCGGTGGCCCCGGCGGCCATGGCGACACTGCGGGCATGCAGCGTCATGTGCCCGCGCTGGATGCCGTCGGTCGACAAGGCCTTGATGGCGGCGAAGTTCTGAGCCAGGCCCACGGCACAGATCACCTCGGCCAGTTCAGCCGCCGAGCCGATGTTCAGCACGCGATGGGCGATCTTGACCGCCTGGTTGGACTCGACCTGGCCACCGACCGTACCCACCTTGAGCGGCAGCTCCAGCTCGCCCACGAGATTGCCCTCGGCGTCGGCGAACCATCGGGTCAGCGAGCGATACCGCCCGGTGCGTGCGGCATAGGCATGGGCGGCGGCTTCGATGGCCCGCCAGTCGTTGCCGGTGGCGATCGCCACGGCATCGATGCCGTTCATGATGCCCTTGTTGTGGGTCGTGGCCCGGTAGGGATCCATCTCGGCGAATTCGTTGGCCAGGATGATCGAGTCGCGAACCTCGGTGCCGGGGCGATCGCTCGTGGCCAGACTCTCGGGGGCGATCACGGCCCGGGCGCGTACCAGTGCCCGGTCGGTCAGGTTCGACAGAATCCGCAGAAACACCTCGCCGCCGGTGATCTTTTCCACCAACGGGGCCGCGCCCTCGCACATGGTGTTGACGAGATTCGCGCCCATGGCATCACGCGTATCGACCACGAGATGCACCACCAGCATTTCGCCGTGGTTGGCCGTGGTCCCGTGGGTGACAACCTCCACGTCATGCGCGCCGCCGCCGCGGGCCACCATGTTCGGGTGCAGGCTGTTGGCCAGGTTGAGGATCTCTTCCTTGGCCTGAAGCACCGCCTGCTTGGCATGGGCGGCATGCGGGACGTTGACGACCTGGATCTGGCCGATGAGCATGGGCCGCTCGGCGACCGACGAGAAGCCGCCCGAGCGCCGGATCAGCTTGGCCGCCGAAGACACGGCGGCGATGATCGAGGGCTCCTCGACCACCATGGGAATCAGGTAATCCCGTTCGTTGATCTGAAAATTCAGGCCCAGCCCCATCGGCAGGCCGAAGGCGCCGATGACGTTCTCGATCAGCCGGTCGGCGGTATCGGCATCCAGCAGATGAGTGCCGTCCATCAGCGCGTCGTATTCGATCTCGCTGATGACCTCGCGCTCGAGCAGGGCACGCAGCCGATCGGCCACCGAGAACTTGTAGAACTGCGGGATGCGGGAGTGGCTCATGCCGATGAAGTCCTCTGCGAAAAAACGATCGAGGCCGGAAACAGCGATCGGTGTCGAATACAGTAGTTTAACGCCGTATGCCGCGCGGGGCTCATTGCGGCTCGTGGATCAGACCGGGCGCAGCAAAGCCCAGATCCAGTACGTCGGCGCCGGCGGCCTGAAACATCTCGAACAGATCAGCGCGCAGCGTGGATCGGTCGGCGAACAAGAGCCCGACATCGCCGCCGCCAGCGCCCGAGCTCTTGAACCGGCCACCGTGCGCCGCGGCCAGCCCGGCCAGAGTATCGTGGCGCGGGCTGACGATGCCGGCGCCGGCGTGCGCGTCGAGTGTTTTCAGCGCGCTGAAATATCGCGCTGCCAGGTCGAGAAAGGCGGGCGTGTCATCAAGTGCGCCCGCCGCCTCGTCGGCCAGCGCGGCCAGGCGCTGGATATCGCGCGTGAAGCCGGGCGCGTCGCGCTCGCCGTACGCATAGACGCAGCTCACGAGATCCGGCGTGCTGGCGCCCTGCCCGGTCACCACGGCACGGCCGATCAATCGCTCCGGCCAGGCCAGAGCCGTGGGCGGCGTATCGCGCACATAGCTGATCACGCCGCCATAGACCGAGACCGCGACATCGCCGCCGCTGCCGGTGCCGTCCTGGGCCGCGCGATGGGCCGCAATCGCCCAGGCGGCCAGCTCGGCCCGTGCCAATGTCATTCCGGCTGCCGTGGCCAGGGCGGCCGTGAGCGCGGCCGCCACGGCTGCACTCGAGCCCAGGCCCAGCTTGTGGCCGTCGGCAGCAAAATCACGGGTATCGATATGAAGACAGAGCGGGGGCAGGGCGGCCGTGGCGCGGGCCTGTACCTCGGCCCGCACGGCATCGAAGACCTTCAGATGCGCGACCACGGCAGGAGCCAGTTCGGCGGGCAGTCGGCCGTCGGCGCCGAGTACCAGATCATGAAGCCCGAGATTGGGCGCGCTGATCCGCCAGGCAGGCCCGTCGATGACGGTGGCGTGGACATGCGCGCGCCGATCCACGGCCGTCAGCAACGCCGGGGCGCCTTCCAGCACGGCGTATTCGCCGAGCAGAAAGAGCTTGCCCGGCGCGCTGACATGGATCGTGTGCGCGCTCATCGACAGTGGGCGTCGGGGCCCAGGCCCGTCCGGCGGGTTTCGATGACGCCCGGCACGCGGGCCAGCTCGGCAGCCACGGCGGCTCCCTGGCCAGGCGCACAGAGCGCCTTGACCTGAGGACCGGCATCGATCGTGAAGTAGGCTTCCATGCCGTTGTTGCGCATCTCGCGCACGGCGTGCATGGCCGAGACAGTGGCCGCGTTCCAGTAGATCAGCCCCGGGCGGGTCGATAGCATCAGCGCATGCAGCTTCAGGCAGCTCATCTCGGACAGGGCGCCCACGGTGGTGAAATCGCGGGCCGCGATCGCTGCGCGCATATCGGCCAGATCATCCTCGGCGCGATTCACCCAGGCCTCGTAGTAATCCGAGCGGGTCTCCAGCTGGCTCATGCCGGCCGTGGAGTTGATCTTCTTGGTGCCGGTATCGGTGATGGCAACGACCACTTCAAGCGGCCACGCATCGGCGGTCAGCATCGGCTCAGCGAAGGCGTCCTGGCCGTCGGGGCTCGTGCCGCGATGCATTTCGACCAGGCCGCCGAAGATCGAGCGCGCGGCCGACCCCGAGCCGCGGCGGGCCAGGATCGATAACTCACGGGCCGATAGATCAAGCCCGGCCGCGCGTGTCGTGGCCAGGGCGAGTGCGGCAAAGCCCGAGGCCGAGGAGGCCAGGCCGGCGCCGGTCGGGAAGTTGTTGTGCGAGGCGATATCCACGCGTGTGCTGATGCCGGTGGCCTCGCGCACGATATCCACGAACTCGGAAAAGCGCGCGGTATCGACCTCTGCCTCGCCGATACGGGCCCGGTCAGCCGACAGGCTCTCGTCGAAGACGACCGTGGTGTCGGTATAGAGATCGTCCAGCGTGACCGAGATCGAGCCGACCGCCGGCAGGTTCAACGATGTCTGTCGTTTGCCCCAGTATTTGATCAGCGCGATGTTGCTGTGCGCGCGGGCGCTGGCTTGGCTCATGTCGGCGGGCTTGGCAGGGCAGTTTCGCGCGAAAGGATACGGCATCTGGCGGCGTGTTGCCGAATGCACCGCAAGCGTGCAGGGACGCGCTTTGCTAGCATGGCCAACTTAAAACCCATCGCCGCGCCCAGCGCGACGTCAAACCGACGAGGCATGCCATGCCGGGTATCAGTGGACTGGCGCTTTATCTGCCGCCGTATCGCGTCAATCTCGAAGACTGGTGTCAGTGGAACGACCAGCCGTGGGACAAGATTCGCAAGGTCGTGGGCCACAGCTTTCGGATGCGTGGGCCCGAGCAGAGCGTCTATACGCTGGCTGCCAACGCCGTCTGGCGCTTGATCCAGGCCTACGATATCGACCCGCAGGAGATCGGTTATCTGGCGCTGGGCACCGAGTCATCCTCGGACAACTCGGCCGGGGCCGTGATCGTCAAGGGCATGCTCGACGACGCGCTGGCCACGCACGGCAAGGCCGCCATGTCGCGCGAGTGCGAAGTGCCCGAGTTCAAGCACGCCTGCCTGGGCGGTGTGTATGCCATGAAGGGCGCGCTGCGCTATCTGGCCACCGACGGTGCGCATCGCAAGGCGATCGTCGTGTGTTCGGATATCGCCGAATACGGGCGCGGCTCGACCGGCGAGCCGACCCAGGGCGCCGGAGCCGTGGCGATTCTGCTGGAAGCCGAGCCCAAACTGTTGCATATCGATCTGGCGCGTTCGGGCAGTGCCTCGGATTATCGTATGGTCGATTTCCGCAAGCCCTTTGCACGCTTTCGGGATCAGCCGCAGCGCTCGGACGGCCAGATGCAGGATCTGCCGGTCTTCAACGGGCGTTATTCCACCAGCTGCTACGTGGATGCCACGCGCTCGGCCATGAACGCCATGCTGGCCCGCCAGGGCGGCGGGCGTCGGGCGGATTATTTCCATGCCGTGGATGCGGTGTTCATGCATCGGCCGTATCACCGCATGCCCTCGGCCGGGTGGGCCATGGCCTATCTGTTTGCCCTGGCCGATGGCGATGCCGACAACCACGCCGAGTTGGCCGAATATGCCCAGGGCGCCGGTGTTGATTTCGATGATCTGCTGGCCGAAATCGCCGGGGCCTCACCCAATATGCGTGAGCGCGTAGCGGCCGGGGCATCGGGCGACGATGCGTTCCCGCTGGCCGGCGATCTGATGCGTTATCTGCGCAAGACCGAGCTCTGGACCAATCTGGTCTCGGGCAAGCTGGGGTTGGGCAGCGACACCATGCGCGATCTGGGCAATCTGTACACTGCAGCCTTGCCGGCCTGGCTGGCCGCGGGCTTTACCGAGGCTCATGATTCCACGCTGGCCCTGGGGGGCCAGCACTGGCTGGCGCTGGGCTACGGCAGCGGCGACGCTGCCGAAGCCCTGCCCATGCGGGTGGTCGAAGGCTGGGAGGCCGCGGCGGCCAAGATCAATTTCCAGGCCGCGCTGGGCGAGCCGCTCAATCTCGACGCCGAGCAATACGCCGCGCTTCACGACGGCCACCCGGCTGACGTCGAACCGGCCCCGGCCAGCGATGAATTCGTGGTGGATTGCATCGGCGAGACCGACCGCGCCGATTTCCGCGACGTCGGTATCGAATACTATCGCTATGTCCCGGCCGCCGAGGCCAACAGCGAACACCCGACAACGGCCCGGCAAGCCGCCGGCTGATCGCTGGCCGCAAGCGTGTGCTCGAGAGAGTCGGTTCGTGTGAGCCGGCTCTTTTTTTATCCGCGGATTTCGCAGATTTTGCGGTTCGGCCGAGGCGTCGTCACGCGGCCGAGGCTTTGTTCTCTAGGGCATTCCGCAGATGGGCGCGGATGTACGCAGACGCGGATAAATGCCCTGAAGAACGCAGCGCACGAAGCAGAAAGCGCCCCGGGGCGTTATTTCTCCAAAAGCCGAACCGCAAAATCCGCGCAATCTGCGGATTGCCCTAGAAGAACAACCCGCAGGCCCAGCTAGGGACAGGGATTGGGATTGGCCGCATGCACGGCCTCGATTTTCTCGAGGATTTCGTCGGACAGGGTGAGCTCGGCCGAGTCGATGTTCGACTTGAGCTGGTCCAGGGTCGTGGCCCCGATGATGTTCGAGGTGACGAAGTCGCGCGAGGTGACAAAGGCCAGCGCCATCTGGGCCGGGTCCAGACCGTGTTCGCGGGCGATGGCCACGTAGCGGGCCGTGGCGTCCACGCCGCGCTGGCCGTTGTAGCGGGCAAAGCGTTCCCACTTGGTCAGCCGTGCGCCTTCGGGCCTGGCGCCGTTTTCATACTTGCCCGTGAGCATGCCGAAGGCCAGCGGCGAGTAGGCCAGCAGGCCGACCTGTTCACGAATCGCGATCTCCGACAGGCCGATCTCGAACGTTCGATTGAGCAGCGAGTAAGGGTTCTGGATCGATACGGCTCGTGGCAGGCCGTGCACCTCGGCCGCGCGCAGAAACCGCATCGTGCCCCACGGGCTTTCGTTGGACAGGCCCACATGACGAATCTTGCCTTCATCGACCAGCTTGCCGAGCTCGGCCAGGGTGTCTTCGATGGCCACCGGGGTTTCGTTGGCGTCGTGGGAATAGCCGAGTTGGCCGAAGAAATTGGTGTAACGGTCCGGCCAGTGCAGCTGGTACAGATCCAGATGGTCGGTCTGCAAGCGTGTGAGGCTGCCCTCGATGGCACGCCGGATATGCGCGGGGCTGAGGCGCGGGGTTTCGCCGTCGCGCACATAATCCATATTGGTGCGGGCATGCCCGGTCACCTTGCTGGCCAGCACCACATCCGAGCGCTTGCCGGTCTTGGCCAGCCAGCTGCCGATATATCGTTCGGTCAGGCCCTGGGTGTCGGCCTTGGGCGGCACGGGATACATCTCGGCGGCATCGATGAAGTTAACGCCGTGGGCGGTCGCATAATCGAGCTGCTCGTGGGCCTGGTTTTCCGTGTTCTGCTCGCCGAAGGTCATGGTGCCGAGACACAGGGCACTGACGTTGATATCGGTCTGGCCGAGCGGGCGATATTCCATGCGATTTCCTTGTCGTGGCCGGTGCGCGACACGCCGCGCCGGCCGGTGTCGATGGCGCGAGTGTAAACCAGGATTCCCGGTCGATCAGTCGAATCGCTGCATGACACAGACGGAGATGACAAAGTTGACATGGCATCGTCCTTGCTCTTATCTGAGGCGACTGCCATCCAAAGGGGGATAACCATGAAATTCAATACGTGCGTATTCACGGCTGCGGCCATCGGCCTGGCCGGCATGAGCACACTGGCCCAGGCAGAGACCTGGCGCGTGGGCCTGGAAGAGACGAAAACCAGCGTGCAATACGCGTATGCCGAAGCCTTCAAGAAGCAGATCGAGGCCAAGAGCGACGGCGACATCACCGTGCAGCTGCTGCCTTACGGCAAATGGGGCTCAACCTATTCCGCGCTGTATGACGCGGTACAGAACGGGGCGATTCAGATCGGTTTCGGCTCGGGCGCGCTGGGTGGCACGGTGCCCGAATCCCAGCTGCTCTCGCTGAACTTCGTCATGCCCTCGGATCAATGGAAGACTGCCCAGGTTCTGAACTCGCCGGCGTTTCTCGAGAGCAAACCCTGGCAGGAGGCGTTCGCCAAACGCGGCCTGAAGCCGCTGGCCGAGCTGCCCGAGGGCTACCAGGTCTGGACCGCCAACAAGGCGATCGAGACACCGGCCGACATGCAAGGGCTTCAGATCCGCGTGATGGACAACAGCCTGCTGCGGGCGACCTATAATGCCTACGGCGCCAATCCCATCAGCATTGCCTACGGCGAGCTCTACAGCGCGCTGCAGCAGGGCCAGGCCGAGGGCAATATCCAGCCGGTATTCGCGCACGAGGAAATGGGCTTCTATGAAGTCCAGGACTACATGATCTTCGCGGATCAGTCCCAGTTCGTGGCTACGCTGATGAGCAATCTCGACTGGTGGCAGGACCTCACCGCCGACCAGCAGAAGATGATCAAGAGCGTGACCGACAACCTGGTCAAGACGGGCTACGACATCCAGTCCGAGTTCAACGACAAGCGCCTGGAGACCATCAAATCCAAGTCGGATATCAAGGTCATCAAGCTCAGCGACGCCCAGCGCAACGCCTTTCGCAAACTGGCCCAGCCGGTGCGTCAGACGTTCGTGAAAGACACGGGGGCCCAAGGCGAGGAAGCCTTGAATATCCTGCTGCGCGAGTTCGATGACGCCACGAACTGATCGCGCGTCACAAGCCGTCAGAATCGGCCGGGCCTTCGTGGCCCGGCTTTTTTGTGCCTGCGATCTGGTGTGGGGCCTTCGTTCTTTGGGGCAATCCGCAGTGTAAGAAGCGCCCCGATCTAGGACGCCCCCCCAAGTGATGGCAGCAGCAACGAGATCTGCGGGAAGAGGATAAGGATCAGGGTGGCCAGCAGCAGGATGGCGATGAACGGCGGCGTGCCGCGGATCACGTCCATGTACGGGCGACGGAAGACGGCGATGGCGGTGAAGATGTCGCAGCCGAACGGCGGCGTGGCCGACCCGATGGCGGCCTGCAGGGTGACGATCACGCCGACATGAACCGGGTCCAGTCCGGCGGACTCCACCAGCGGCTTGAAGATCGGCACCAGAATCAGGATCACCACGATCGGGTCGACGAACATGCAGCCCACGAAGAAGGCGGCGGCGATCAACAACAGCGCCAGAAACTGGTTGGTGCCGATGGCATCGATCGCCGGGCCCAGCACGGCCTCGGGGATGCCCGCGGTGCCGATGGTCTGGGAAAACGCAGCGCCCACGGCCACGAGCACGAAGACCACGGCAGTGATCAGGCCGGTCGAAAGCGCGATGGATCCCAGATCCCGGAGACTGACCTGGCGATAGATGATGACTTCCAGCACGAAGGCATAGGCCACGGCCACGGCCGAAGCCTCCACCGCGCTGAAATAACCGCCGTAGATGCCGCCGACGACCAGCACCGGAAAGCACAGTGGCAGCAGGGTGCGCCGCAGTGCGCCCAGCCGGTCGCCCCAGCTGGCCTTGGGTTCGGGCGTGATCTTCTGGATCCGCGCGCCGATATAACAATAGAGCGCGAACAGCAGCATGATCAGCAGGCCGGGCAGGATGCCGGCCAGAAACAGATCGCCGATCGAGGTCTTCATCACGACGCCGTAGACGATGAAGCCGATGGACGGTGGAATCAGAAGCGCCACGTCGGAGGCGTTGATGATCAGCGCCAGGGCAAAGCTGTCAGGGTAGCCCTTGTCCAGCAGGCGCGGTCGCATGGGCCCGCCCATGGCCACGACCGTGGCCTGTGTTGACCCCGACACCGCGCCGAACAGGGCACAGGAAACGGCCGTGGTGATCGGCAGGCCGCCGCGCAGGTGGCGGGTGAACGAATCCACCAGATCCAGCAGGCGATTGGCAGTATGGCCCTTGGTGAGGATATCGGCAGCAAAGATGAACATCGGCACGGCCGCCAGCACCCAGCTGCCCACGCCGGTGATCATCCACGAGACCATCTGGTCAGGGCCGAAAAACGTCATGCCCGTGAACATCATGAACAATGTGCCCACGGCCAGCGGCACCACCATGGGAAAGCCCATGAGCAGCAGCACCAGCATGATCAGGCCCAGCCAGAGCGTCATGACAGCCCCCCGTCGGCGGCATCACCGGAGTCGGGTACATCGGCATAGCCCTCGCGCTCGTGAAACGAGCGCCAGGTGCCGGGGCTTGCCAGATTGCGCACGATGGTCAGCAGATACTGGAGCCCGGCCAGCGAGAAGCCGATCGGCAAGGCCAGATAGACCATCCACAGCGGAATGCCCACCGACGAACTCACCCGGCCACGATCAAAGATATCCAGATCGTACTGGGCCGATTTGTAGGCGAAATAGAACATCAGCGCGCCGGTGCCCAGGCTGATGACAATCAGCAACGCCTTGCGCGGCGTGCCGGACAGGGTGTCGTAGATGGCCGACATGCTGATATGACGGGCACAGCGCGTGGCATAGCCCACGCCAACGAATGTCATGACCACGATGAGCAGTTCGGTGATCTCGTAGGTGCCGGGAATGCCCGAGCCAAAGACAAGATTGCCGACCACGTGGGCGGCCATGAGCAGCGCCATGGCGAGCACACTGCCCGCGACGATCACGCGCTCGGCCCAGCCGAGCACGCGATCGACCGCCTCGAGTACGACGAGCACGGGCGAGCGCCGGCTCGCTTGCGATCCCTCGTTCATGCAACCCCCTGGAAAACGAAAAGACGCGCCTGTGGCGGCCTCGATAATCGATACGCTAGCGCGTTAGCCGGTCACGGGCCACGCGCCCTTGGTCGGATCCGTGATCATCAAGCAAAAAGCGTACCGTCAGCCGCGCCGACGGTAGGCCATGTCGTGCACCACGTGGCCTTTGTTCACGCCGCGGTTTTCAAAGCGTGTATCCCGGCGCGGGGGCGCGCTGACGTAGCCGTTGGCATCACCGATATTCTCGAACGCGGGATGCACGTCCAGCACGTCACGCATGTGCTGGCCGTAATTCTCCCAGTCGGTGGCCAGGCGCCAGATGCCGCCGGGTGCCAGTACACGGGCGATCTCGTCGGCAAAGACAGGCTGAACGATCCGGCGTTTGTGGTGGCGTTTCTTCGGCCAGGGATCGGGGAAGTAGAGCAGAACCTCGTGCAGCGAGTCGTCGGCAAAGCCGGCGGCCAGCACCTCGACTGCGTCATCCTGAAAGACACGAGCATTGGAGGCTCCGGCGGCGTCCAGCGCGCCCAGCAGACGGCCCACGCCATTGCGATAGACCTCGATGCCGATGAAATCGTGCTCCGGCTGGTTGATGGCCAGATCAGCCAGGACTTCACCGGCGCCAAAGCCGATCTCAAGCGTGCGATGCGCATCGCGACCGAAAACGCCCGTCCAGTCGAGCGGGGCCTCGGGCCGCTCCAGCCCGTAGCGCGGCCACAGCGCGGCCAGATTCTTCTCCTGACCGGGAGTAAGCCGGCCTTCGCGCTTGACGAAGCTCTTGATACGCCGAGGCGTGCCCGGCGCGGTCGGATCGCTGTCGTTCATTGCCGGCTCGCTGCTTTCGCTTATTGGAAAGGTAGATCAGTCATCGGCGAAGAGGCCGAGGCATAACGCCGGCGCGGCATGCGACCGGCCAGATACGCCTGGCGCCCGGCGATCACGGCATGGCGCATGGCCTGGGCCATCAGTACCGGTTTGCCCGCGCTGGCGATCGCGGTGTTGAGCAATACGCCGTCGCAGCCCAGCTCCATGGCGATCGCGGCGTCCGAGGCCGTACCCACGCCGGCATCAACCAGCACCGGCACGTTGGCATGGGCCACGATCTCGGCCACGTTGTAGCGGTTCTGGATACCCAGCCCGGAGCCGATCGGCCCGGCCAGCGGCATGATGGCACAGCAGCCGATGTCTTCGAGCTTTTTCGCGATGATCGGGTCATCGCTGGTATAGACCATTACATCGAACCCGTCGGCGATCAGCTCGCGGGCGGCGACCAGCGTTTCGGCCACGTCGGG
This sequence comes from Lysobacterales bacterium, assembly GCA_002715985.1. GTDB lineage: Bacteria > Pseudomonadota > Gammaproteobacteria > Nevskiales > Salinisphaeraceae > Salinisphaera. Next base: position 37,531 of record PBAO01000034.1, read on the forward strand.
ATACAGCGTCTTCTCGTCGCCGATAACCTCCAGCTTGACCAGATTGTGCCCGCCGAGCAGTTCGCGTGCCATGCGACAGGTGCGTACGGCCTCGTCGGCGCTGTAACAGCCCGCGGTATTGGGCAGGAGTGTGTATTTTTCCGGCGGCACCACATCCAGCAGGTTGCGCGCGGCGCGCGTATCCGGGTCGGTCAGTGCCGGTGTACGCCGGATGGCCAGCGTGACGATCTCGGCCCCCGAGGCCGTGATGGCGGCATCGGTTTCGTCCAGGTCGGCATATTTGCCGGTGCCGACCAGCAAACGCGAGGTGAAACGACGCCCGGCCACGGTGAACGTGTCGGCCACGCTTTCGGCCTGGCCGCCGCCGATGGCGTGCACGATCTCGAGCCGATCGCCCGCGGCGATCGGCGTGGTGTCGTATTCGGTGCTCGGCACGATCCGGCCGTTGTGTTCGACAGCAACCCGCTGGTTGGCGTAGCCCAGTTCGGTCAGTACGCCGGCGAGTGTGGCATCGTCAGCGCACGCGGTGGTCTGGCCGTTGACTTCTATCTGCATAGTATCGATGTTCATTGGTACGTATCGTCGTATCAGCCCGGGCATGAGCGAACCCTTGTGTGTTGTCACCACCGGTGGGTGGGCTGATGGCATACGCACTGATCCATGACCCTCGGCGGGGCGATAGAATAACCCGAGCCCGGGGTGCTTGCAGGACACGACATGATCAACGACAACACGGGCGTGACCGCCCGATGAAACGCTGGCATCGATGGGCGCTGGGCGTCGGCGCCGTCGTGGGCCTGGCCGTTGCGGCCATGCTTGCCTGGGTGTATGTCAGTTTCGAGCCCGGCGCGTATCGCAGCCGGATCGAGGCACTGGCCAGCGAGGCGGTCGGGCGACAGGTTCGTATCCAGGGGCCGATCGAGCTGAATCTGCTGCCGTTCCCGGCGGTGGTGTTGAAAACCATCGAGATCGAAAACCCCGGCGATATCGGCGACGGGCCGCTGGCGCGTATCAAACGTGTGGCTGTAAGCCCGCGCCCGCTGTCGCTGATGGCGGGCAGGCTGGCTGTGGGCACGGTGACCATTTCGGGGCTGCAGATGATGCTGGCCCGGAATCGCGACGGCCAGAACAACTGGCAGGGCATCATCGATGCGCTGGCTGCCGGTCCGGGCCAGGCCCTGGGCGCGCCGAGTGCGGCCGTTCGGCCCGGCGTTGCTGCATCGAAGCTGCCGCTGTCGTCGATGTCGGTCAGCGCGCTGGAGATCAACGATGCCCGGATCCGCTACGTCGACGGCGTCCGCGGCCAGACCTGGCAATGGCGCGGCGGGCACCTGCAGACCGGGCGCATGACCGACGGCTCGCCGTTTCGGCTGGAGATCACCGGCCGGCTGCGCCGCGCGGACAGCGCGGTACGCGCCGAGATGTACCTGATGACCCGAATCGAGCCCCATCTGGCGGATCGGTTCTATCGATTTTCCCGGCTGAATCTGAATCTGCTGATCGATGGCAGCAGTGTGCCGGGCGGGATGCAGGAGGCCAGCATCTCGGCCAGCGGCGAGGCGGACTTTGCGGCCGGGCGTTATTCGCTGTCCGATTTTCTGTTGCAGAGCGGCGGACTGGCCGTGGCCGGCAAGATCGACGGCAAGGACATGGCCGGCCATACGCACTACAACGGGCGCCTGACGATCAAGCCGTTCTCGCCGCGCTCGGTGCTGCAGCAGCTGCGTATCCGGCCGCCTTTGATCCGGGATAGCGCAGCCCTCGGCCATGCCGGCTTCGACGCTCAGTTCGAGGGCAACGAACAGCGCGTGCGATTCAAGCAGATCGCCGCCCAGCTCGACGAAAGTCATCTGACCGGCACGGCCTCGATCGCTCAGTTCGGCGATCCGCTGGTACGCTTCGATCTGGCGCTCGATCGTCTTGATGCTGATCGTTACCTGCCGCCGGTGGACGAGAACGGCGCGGCCGTGTCGGTAGAAGACACCGCCAGCGACGATGACCACGGTCTGGACCAGCTGTGGCCGGCCCTGGATCGCAGCCGTTTTCAAGGCACGCTGCGCGTGGGTTATCTGGATGCAGCGGGGCTGCGGCTGGCCGATGCCGAGGCCCGCCTGTCGGCACGTCCGAACGAGGCACGGATCGAGCGGCTCACGGCGGCCGCCTACAACGGCCGGCTGGCGGCCAGCGCGCGCATCAAGCGCAGCGAACAGACCACGACATACAGCCTGAACACCCAGTGGCGCCATATCGCTGTCGGTGCCTTGTTGTCCGATCTGGTGGGCGTTCAGCGTTTGACCGGTCTGGCCGATATTGATGCACAAGTCACCACGCGTGGCCGGACCGACGCCCAGCGGCTCGAGGCGCTCGACGGCACGTTGTCGGCCTCGTTAACCGATGGCCGGCTGGCCGGCTATGATCTCGACGGCGCGATCCGGGGGCTGCGCGGCGCCGAGGCCTCCGGGCAGAGCAGCGCGCCCGTGACACCGATCAAGGCCCTCGCGGCCACCGTGCTCTTCGAGCAGGGCATCGCCCGAACGACACGCATGGCCTGGCAGAACACGCGTTTCCACGGCGAGGGCGAGGGCGAGGGGCGCTATGCGTTGGCCGACGACAGGCTGGACTACCGATTCCGTATCACGCCGCGCGAGAGTGCCCGGCCGCCGGTGCTGATGCGCCTGACAGGCCCGCTGGGCACGCCCACCCCCGAGCTGTCGGTGATCACGACCGATGCCAGCACGCAATCGCCCGCGGCCGATGCCGGCTCGTAAACGTGTCGTCGGCCTGCTGCTTGTGCTGGCGGCCGGGCACGCGGGCGCCGCCGAGCTCGTCTCGTTATCGGTGACGACAACCGATCACGCCGATGCCAAGGCGTTCGCGGTCCGGGGGAGCCTGGATGTGGATGCCGGCCTGGCCCGAGCCTATGCGGCCGCCACCCGCTTCGAGGCCCTGGCCGCGGCCGCCGAGCTGATCGATTCCAGCCGTCTGGTCGAGCCCGATCGGCTGGATTCCCGTCTGTCGATGTGTGTGGCCTTTTATTGCAAGACCGTGCATCAGGTGGTCGATCTGTCGCGCACGCCGCCTACCGATCTGGCGATGGCCTTCGTGCCCGGTGCCGGTGATTTCAAGGCAGGGCAGGCCCACTGGCAGTTCGTGCCGGCGGGGCCCGGGCGGACGCATATCGCATTCGATGCCACGATCGTCCCGGATTTCTGGGTGCCGCCGCTGATCGGCGATTGGGCCATCCGGCGAGCGCTGTCCGAACAGATTCTGGATACCGGGCGTGCGATCGAACAGGTCGCGGCCGGCCTGTCGGATGACACGGTGGCACAGCCGGGTAGGCGCCCCAACGCTCGACAGCGCAATTCCGAATCCGTATCGCCGCCATGACCCAGACCCTGGCCCAACAGCCGCCCATGGCCATCGCTGATCGCCTGCTGGCCTGGTTCGATCAACACGGCCGGCATGATCTGCCCTGGCAACATCCGCGCACGGCGTATCGCGTGTGGGTGGCCGAAATCATGCTGCAGCAGACACAGGTGACCACGGTCATCGATTACTTCAATGCCTTCATGGCCCGTTTTCCGGACGTGGCGACCCTGGCCGCAGCCGATAACGACGAGGTGATGGCGTACTGGGCCGGGCTGGGCTATTACGCCCGGGCGCGCAACCTGCATGCCGCGGCCCGGACCGTGGCCCACGAGCACAACGGTGTTTTTCCGCGCTCGGTCGAAGGGCTCATGGCTTTACCGGGTATCGGGCGCTCGACGGCCGGGGCGATCGTGGCTCAGGCGTTCGGTATCTGGGCACCGATTCTCGACGGCAACGCCAAGCGTGTGATCGCGCGTCTGGCCGGGGTGAGCGCAACCCCCGGGACCAGTGCCTATGAAAACAAGCTGTGGCCCCTGGCCGAGCGCTACACGCCGGCCACGCGCGTGACCGACTACACGCAGGCGATCATGGATCTGGGGGCCACGTTGTGCACGCGCCGGCGGCCGGCGTGTGGGCGCTGCCCTCTGGCCGACGGCTGTCTGGCGCGCGAGGCCGGCACACAAGACACGATTCCGGCCCCGCGCAAGAAAAAGACACGGCCTGAGCGCATGATCACCATGCTGGTGGTTGAAGACAGCGCCGGGCGGCTGTTGCTGGAAAAACGCCCGCCGAGCGGCATCTGGGGCGGGCTGTGGAGCCTGCCGGAACTGCCGAGCGATCGCGATATCGAGGGCTTCTGTCGCGAGCGGCTTGCCTTTGAGGTGCGCTCACAGACGCGCCTGGCCCCGATCAGCCACGGCTTGACCCACTTCGTGCTGCATATCCATGCCTATCGCGTGCAGGGCCAGAGCATGACTCGTATCATGGACGCCAATCTCGCGTGGTTCGCGCCCGATGCACGCCCCGGCGTGCCCGCCGCGATCGCGCGTCTTCTGGATACACCGCAATCGGATCTGAATCTATGAGCCATACCGTGCAATGCGTGAAGCTCGGCTACGAAGCCGAAGGCCTGCCGCGCCAGCCCCTGCCGGGCGATCTCGGCAAGCGCATTTACGACAACGTCTCGATGATGGCCTGGCAACAGTGGATGCAGGAGCAGACACGCCTGATCAACGAGTACGGCCTGCATCTGGCCGATCCCAAGGCCCGCGAGTTTCTGGCCGAGCAGACCGAGGAGTATTTCTTCGGCTCGGGCCAGACCGCAGAGACCCATTTCGTGCCGCCAAAGTCATGATTTTGAAACCGATGGTTGACCTGCGGGCCGACTATCGGTTTAATACGCATCTCGCCGCAACGGCGAGGGCGTGGCCGGATAGCTCAGTTGGTAGAGCATGCGACTGAAAATCGCAGTGTCGGCAGTTCGATTCTGTCTCCGGCCACCATATCTTCTCTGTTTTCTGACGCGTTCGTCGTCACTCGAATCAGCCGGTCGGCGCGCCGTGTATCGCATCGGGGCCTGCCCATGATCGCACTGATTCATATCAAGAAAACCGCGGGCAAGACGCTCAAGCACATCATGCGATGTGCCTACGGCGCAGCGCATTGCGACGTCAAGCGCTGGTCGGATGATGCCCACGTGTTTTCGGCCGCCGATCTGAATCGCCTCATGCGGATCAACCCGTGGCTGGCTTCCATTGCCGGGCATAGCGTGCGCAGCACCTCGGATATCGATCAGGCGGTGGCCGATCTGCGCTTCTATACCTTCCTGCGTGATCCGATCAAGCGCACGGTTTCGCAATATCAATATTCCGTGGCCCAGGGCCGTTGCCGCGAAGGGGCGTTCGATCAATGGATCGCACGCGATACCTATCGCAACGTACAGACCACGACGATTGCCGGCGTGGCCGACGCCCATGCCGCCATTGCGGAAATCGAGTCGCGGATTGCCTTCGTGGGCTTGATGGAGCGTTTCGACGAGTCTCTGGCGCTGATGCAGGATGCGCTGCTGGGGGACAACGCGGCGATGCAGGCGGTGCACGATGCCAATCTCGAGGATCAGAAAGTCTTCGATTACGTGGTGCGCGAGGTCTATCCGCGTCAGCAGAAAGCCGCCACTCGGGTGAGCGTGGGCGCCAACGGCACGGCCAGCGCCGGCCGCGCGCCGCGCCAGTACAATCGGCGATTCTTCACCAACGGGTTGTATCGCTACGCGGTCTACAAACCTGCAGTGGCGCTCTGGCGCGGGATCGGCAGCCGGGGCTAGGGCGTGTCGTCATAAGATAAGGCGGCGCATCGGCGGCCAAGCCGCGGCAAGACAAGGCATTGCGAGCGTCGCGTGGTCGTTCCACGTGGGCGAGCCCCTAAAAATCAACTATGGCGCAGGATTGTCGAGGCTTGGCCGCCGACCCATCGCCATGTTTTGGGGGTTGCCTGCGCCGGACGCGCCATGCGGCGTTCCGGGCCTTGCCTGACACGCCCGGCGCGGGCAATGCGACGTCATATCTCATGACGACACGCCCTAGTCTCGGTCCTCGGGCCGATTGGCCAGCAGGCGCTCGGCCAGCGCTGCCGGGTCATCCACGCCCAGCAGGACATCGAAACGATTGTTGGTGACCACGTGGAGCAGCGGCGAGGCGTGGCTGGCCAGAACGAACACGAATCGTCCGCGGCCGCGTTGATACCAGCCGACACGAAAGCCGGGCAGTGTGATGCCGTTGCGCCATTTGAGACCCTTGAGCCCGTCGCTGGAGCGTGCCTGCACCACCGTGGCCGCGACCACGGTATCCAGCGGCACGCGTTCGTGGAACTCGCCGCCCTTGAGATGCATCGTGCCGCCGCGCAGCGTGATCTCGTTGCGTGTTGCCACGAACAGCAGTGCCGCCATGAGCCCGATCTGAACAGCCAGCATCAGGCCCAGCGCCGTGGCCACGATCAGTACGAACAGCCAGCCGGCGAGAACCGGCGCGATCAAGAGCGCGATCGCCACCGCCGCGATCGGCAGCACGGTAAACAGGGCCATAGCCGCAGACAGCGCGCGCCACGGCAGGGTACGCATGGGAAAAACGTGCATTGATTCAGCTAATCGAGAAGCGCTTCAAGCTTGTTGGCTTTGTTGCTCTGTTTGCGAATGGCGCCGCGGCTGCGTTTTTCCGTCGCTGCCTGGCGCGTCACGCGTTCGATTCGTTCATAAAGCCGTATGAAGTCGAACGCGGCCACCACGTCGGCCAGTCCGCGCGATCGCCAGTCGGCCAGGATATGGTTCAGGCCGTCATCGTCGAGCCAGCGGGCATGGGCCTTGGCCACGCCCAGCCCGACCAGCGCGTCCTGACGTACGTTCTTGACATCGATGGCACAGACTTGGCCGGTATCGGCGCGCGTCAAGAGGTTGGCCGCGATCGGATCGGCGTAATCAAAGCCGAATCTCAGCATCAGATCGGTATCGAAACCGTTGAGGCGTGCTCTCAACGTCTCGCCCAGTCGTGGCGTGATAACAGCTTGATCCAGCAGCCAGGCCAGTCGCTGGTGCGACTCGTCCACGAGGCCGGCCTCGCCGAGCGCCACGGCTCGGGAGGGGCGAAGCGCAAAACTGGTCAGGCACTCGGCCACGCCTCGGGGTTGATCGGCGGCGTGCGGATCAAAGGCGTGGCCGGCGACATAGTCGACCCAGATGGCGTTATCGGCCTGATGACGCAGCGTGGGGACATGAATACTCTCGCCAAACGCCGACAGGGCGCCTGCCACACGACGTGCCTGTTGGTTCGAGTTGAACACGACCTTCTTGTAGATCGGTTTGCCCTGGTCATAAACCAAGCGCACGTCGTAAGCCCCTCGTGACCAGCGACCCAGTCGACGCAGGATGGCACGACGCATACGCCGCATGGCGGGATAGACCGGGCGCTCGGTAAGCGCAGGCAGACGCGCTGGCATCGATCGAGTATCCGGCATAACCCGGATGCTATCAGCCGTGATGTCATCCTTTGTTAAGGAAATGTTCAAAAGACCGCCCCGAGACATCGGGTCTGGTCCCGAATCGTGCGCCATGCGGGCATTCAGAGCTGCCGAGCACGGCATGACAATGGCGATTGTCGTGTCATGTGCAGCAAAGCCGGACAATAAACCATGTCTTTCAAAGAACGGGCGTAATTACGCTAGTATCCGGGGGGATCAAACAAAAGGGGGTATGTGTTTGGACGCCAAACTCAAGGTAGAGAACGTCTACAAGATTTTCGGCGCGCAGCCCAAGCGCGCGATGACACGGATCAGGAAAGGCCAGGGCAAGGACGAGATCTTTGCCGAGACCGGCATGACGGTCGGGGTGAACAACGCCAGCTTCGATATCAACGAAGGCGAGATCTTCGTGATCATGGGCCTGTCGGGGTCAGGCAAGTCGACCATGGTGCGCATGCTCAATCGCTTGATCGACCCGACCAGTGGCTCGGTGAAGATCGACGGGCGCGATATTGTGGCCATGAGCCGGCGCGATCTGATCGCACTCAGACGCCGCGAAATCAGCATGGTCTTTCAATCCTTCGCGCTGATGCCGCACCAGAGCGTGCTGGAGAACACGGCCTTCGGGCTGGCGACAGCCGGGGTGGGGCGTAGCGAACGCGAGGATGCCGCCCGCAAAGCGCTCGATGCCGTGGGCCTGGGCGCCAATGCCGAAAGCTTTCCCGATGAGTTGTCCGGTGGCATGAAACAACGGGTGGGCCTGGCGCGCGCGCTGGCCGTCAACCCATCGATTTTGTTGATGGACGAGGCCTTTTCCGCGCTCGATCCGCTCATTCGCACCGAGATGCAGGACGAACTGCTGCGGCTGCAGTCCGAGCAGGCGCGCACCGTGGTCTTCATCACCCATGATCTGGACGAGGCCATGCGGGTGGGCGATCGCATCGCGATCATGCAGGCCGGCGAGGTCGTTCAGGTGGGCACGCCGGAAGAGATCGTGCGCCATCCGGCCAACGACTATGTGCGCTCGTTCTTTCGCGATGTGAACGTCTCGCATGTCTTCACGGCCGGCGATATCGCCCGACGTGATCAGGTCACCATCGTCGATCGGCCGGGCATGAGCCTGCGAGCCGCACTCTCGCGTCTGGATCAGCACGATCGCGAGAACGCCGTGGTGCATGATCGCCACAAGCGTTATCTCGGCACCGTGAGCGCGGATTCTTTGAAGCGTTGTATCCGGGAGATCGGCCCGGAGGCCGAGGGCCGTATCGAAATGGCCTACATGGACCAGGTACCCGCACTCGCGGCCGATACACCGCTGGACGATCTGTTGGCCCCGGTGGCCTCTGCGCCGTTTCCGGTCGTCATCGTCGACAGCGAAGGCGATTATCACGGCACCGTATCGCGCTCGGTGCTGCTCCATGCGTTGAACCGCTCCGAGGAGCAGCCCGGTGAATCCGCGGCACAGACGGAGGCCGAACATGCTTGATCAGTCTTATTTACCCGGGGCGCGCGCCGGCGAAGGGTTCTGGCAGAGCCTGACCGAGCGCCTGGTCGTGCCGTTGCCGATCGGTGATTGGTTCACCGCGGTGGTCGGCTACATGCAGGATCACTTCGAGTGGTTCTTCGAGCTCGTCGCGACCGTCATCGGTTTTGTCGCCGACGAGCTGATGGCGCTGTTCAACTGGATTCCCGCGCCGCTGGTGTTTCTGCTGCTGGCCGCCATCGCTCTCTGGCGCGTGGGCTGGCAGTTCACGATCTTTGTTCTGATCGCACTCTATGCGGTGCTGGGCATGGATCTTTGGCCGGCGACGATGGATACGCTCGGCCTCGTGCTGGCGGCCACGGTGGCCGCGCTGGGCATCGGCCTGCCGCTGGGCGTGGCGATGGCCAAGTCCAACATCATGCAGGCGATCATCCGCCCGATACTGGATTTCATGCAGACGCTGCCGGCGTTCGTGTATCTGATTCCGGCGGTGATCTTTTTCGGCACGGGCCGCGTGCCCGGCGTGATCGCCACGGTGATCTTTGCCATGCCGCCGGCGGTGCGGCTGATGAACGTCGGGATCCGGCACGTGCCAGCCGAAAACGTCGAAGCCGGGCGAGCCTTCGGTTGCAATGGCCTGCAACTGCTGTACAAGGTTGAGCTGCCCTTGGCGCTGCCTTCGATCATGGCCGGCATCAATCAGACGATCATGCTGGCACTGTCGATGGTGGTCATCGCTTCGATGATCGGTGCCGGCGGCCTGGGCGATCCGGTGCTGGCCGGTATCCAGCAGCTGCGTCTGGGCACGGGCTTCCAGGGCGGCCTGGGCGTGGTGATCCTGGCGATCATCCTCGATCGTCTGACCCAGAGCTTTGGCACGCGACGGCGCGGGCCCGGTCTATGGGCCGGGCTGGGGCGCCTGTTCGGCCGACGAACTTGATTGGGGGGTGGCGGCTTGCCAGTATCAGTAATTCATCATAAAGGGGGAAACATGAAAACTTTTTCACGTATCGCGACAACGGCACTGCTGGCGGCGGGCATCGCCTTGGCCAGCGTGTCGGGGGCGGCGGCGCAGTCCGGCAAGACCGTCAAGATCGGCTGGACGGCTTGGTCGGATGCCGAATTCGTGACCAAGCTGTTCAAGAGCCTGGTCGAGGCGCGCACCGATTACACCGTCAAGCTGCAGATGTCGGCGATCGGCGTGCAGTATCAGGGCGTGGCCAACGGCGATCTGGATGCCATGCTCATGGCCTGGCTGCCCGACACGCACGCCGACTACTACGACAAGTTCGAGGATGACGTCGAGAATCTGGGCACGCTGTATAACGACGCACGTCTGGGCTGGGTCGTGCCGAGCTATGTGCCCGAAGATCAGCTGGCCTCGATCAGTGATCTGAAAAAACCGGGCATTGCCGACAAACTGTCCGGCAAGATCCAGGGGATCGATCCGGGCGCCGGGCTGATGCAGCTGTCGAACAAGACGATGGATGCCTATGACCTCGGCGGCTCGTATCGTCTGGTCTCGGCCAGCGGTGCGGCCATGACGGCGGCACTGTCGCGAGCCTATGACAACAAGGACTGGATCGTGGTGACCGGCTGGACACCGCACTGGATGTTCGGCAAATGGGATCTGCGTTTTCTCAAGGATCCCAAGGGCACGCTCGGCAAGGCGCAGCATATCGACGCGCTCGGACGCGAGGGGTTCTCTGCGGACTATCCGCAACTGGCCGGTGTGTTGTCGAACATGCATATCCCGCTGGCCGATCTGCAGGCCGCGATGTATGCCGCACGCCAGTCCGGCTACGACACGGCGATCGCCGACTTCGTCGATTCGCACAGCGACCTGGTCGATTCCTGGTTCGCCGACGACAAGTGATGCGCTGACAGGCCGCGCATGATACGGCCCGCGCACAAAGCCCGCCAGACGCTGTCTGTCGGGCTTTTTTGTGGGCAGGTCAAAGCGCTGTAAGCTAGCCGGCTTGATTTTCGCGGGTTTGCTCAATGACCGGCTCGACCAATCGCGCGCTGATGTTCGTGGCTATCGCGGCCACCTTCGCCGTGACCATGATGGGCACGACGCTGCCCACGCCGCTTTATCCGATCTATCAGGCGGAGATGGGGTTTTCCCAGCTGATGATCACGGTGATCTTCGCTGTTTACGCGGTCGGCGTGATCGCGGCCCTGATCGTTACAGGGGCCTGGTCGGATCAGATCGGGCGGCGCCCGATGCTCGCGCTGGGTCTTGCTCTGTCGGCGATGAGTGCTGTGTGTTTTCTGCTGGCCGACGGGCTGTGGCCGTTGCTGGCCGGGCGCCTGCTTTCCGGGTTTTCGGCCGGTATCTTCACGGGAACGGCCACGGTGGCCGTGGTCGAGATGGCGCCGCGTGTCTGGAAGCCGCAGGCGACGTTCATCGCGACCGCAGCCAATATGGGCGGACTGGGCTTCGGGCCGTTTCTGGCCGGCGTGCTGGCTGAATATCTGGCCTGGCCGCTGCGGCTTTCGTTCGGGGTTGATCTGGCGGCGATCGCGCTGGCGTGCATTGCTGTGGTACTGGCCCCGGAAACCGCCGAACGACCGGCGCACCCGCGGCTTTCCATCCGTCGGCCGTCGGTACCGCCCGAAGTGATCGGCGTGTTCGTGCCGGCCTCGATCGCCGGCTTTGCCGGCTTCGCGGTGATGGGGCTGTTCACGGCCGTGGCCCCGGCCGTGATGCACGATATTCTGGGCCACGATAACCATGCACTGACCGGGGCCGTGGTCTTCGGCGTGTTCATTGGCTCGATCAGCGGGCAAGGCCTGCAGGGCCGTCTGCCCGAGGCTGCGCGTCTTCCGGCCGGCTGCGGCGGACTGATACTGGGCATGGCCGGAGTGATCGCGGCCATCGCCACGGCCTCGTTGTTCTGGCTGGTGGCTGGCGGGCTGGTGGCCGGTGCCGGCCAGGGGGCTGCCTTTCGCGCCGGCATGGGGGCGATCACCGCGGCCAGCCCGCCCCGGCGCCGGGCCGAGGTGGCCTCGAGCTTTTTCGTGGTCGCCTACGTGGCGATCTCGATTCCCGTGGTGGGTCTGGGGGCAATGGCGGCCCGCTACGGACTGGTGACGGCCGGTATCAGTTTCGCGGCGATGGTGGCCGTGCTGGCTCTTGTCTCGGCGCTGATACTGCTGGCGCGTCAACGGCGATATGGCGTGGGTGTCTAGGTCGAAACACGAGACGTGTCGGCGGTGCCCTGCAGACGCCACATCCGGGCATACAGCCCGTCTCGGGCCAAGAGCTCAGCGTGCGTGCCGGTTTCGATCACGCGGCCGGCGTCCATGACCGCAATCCGGTCGGCATCGACCACCGTCGATAACCGGTGGGCGATAACCAGGGTGGTGTGATCCGCCGCCAGCTCGGACAACGCCTGATTGATCGCCTGCTCGGCCTGGGTGTCCAGTGACGAGGTGGCCTCGTCGAAGATCAGAACGGCCGGGTTCTTGAGCATGGCCCGGGCGATGGCAATGCGCTGTTTTTCGCCGCCGGAGAGCTTGAGCCCGCGCTCGCCGACAACCGTGTCATACCCCTCGGGCAGGCGGGCGATGAAGTCATCGAGGTGGGCCAGCCGCGCCACGTTTTCAATATCGGCGCGGGTGGCTGTGGTCGGCGCACCGTAGGCGATGTTGTAGGCAATGCTGTCGTTGAAAAGCACCGTGTCCTGTGGGACCACGCCGATGCCCGCGCGCAGGCTGGCCAGGCTCATGTCGCGGATATCGATACCGTCGATACGAATGGCGCCGTCGTTCACATCGTAAAAACGGAACAGCAGCCGGGCCAGCGTCGATTTGCCGGCCCCGCTATGGCCGACGACCGCCACTTTTTCGCCGGCCCGAATCGTGAGATTGACGTTGCGCAGGATGGGGCGGTCTGTCTTGTAATCAAAGGCCACGTCATCAAACACGATGGTCGGGCGCTGTGTGGCCAGGCGCTGCGTGGCCGGCTCGTCGACCACGGCCGGCTCGATCTCCAGGAGAGCGAACATGTGGGCGGTGTCGGCCAGGGCTTTTTTCAGCTGACGGTAGACAAAGCCCAGGGCATTCAGTGGCAGGAAGATCTGCAGCATATAGGCGTTGACCATCGTCAGATCACCCAGGCTCATGGTGCCGGCGACCACGCGATCGGCCGCCAGAATCATCATGGCGGTCACGGCCCCGGCGATCACCAGCGCCTGTAGCGTGTTCAACAACCCCAGCGAACGCCGGGCGCGGCCCATGGCCATGGCCCAGCCGTCGAGCGCACGGTCATAGCGATCGGCCTCGTAGGCCTCGTTGCCGAAATACTTGACTGTTTCGTAGTTGAGCAGCGAATCCACGGCCCGGGTGTTGGCGCGCGTATCCAGCCGGTTCGATTCGCGCACGTGCCCGGTGCGCCATTCGGTCAGCGTGGCGGTCACCAGCACGTAGGCGACGACGCTACCGAGCACGATGACCGCGAACCAGACCGAGTAGTAATAGAACAGAATCCCCGCGACCAGGGCGATCTCCAGCACTGTGGGCAGGATATTGAACAGCGCAAAGCGCAGCAGGAACCGAATACCGCCCAAGCCGCGTTCGATGTCGCGTGACAGCCCGCCGGTCCGGCGCGACAGATGAAAATCCAGATCCAGGGCATGCAGATGCTCGAACACCGATAGCGCGATCTGGTGCATCGTGCGCTCGGTCACTCGGCCGAATACCAGATCCCGGATCTGACCGAACAGAACGGACACCAGACGTAACCCCCCGTAGGCCAGAAGCAGGGCCAGTGGCAACACGAGGGCGGCTGACTGCTCGGAGCGATCCAGGCTATCCACGATACGCCCCAGGGCGATCGGCAAGAGCACCGAGGCCCCCTTGGCGGCCACAAGAAACCCGAGCGCGATCGAAACGCGTGTGGCGTGCGCGCGCAGGTAGGGCGTCAGCCCGGCCAGACGTCGCCATTCAGCTCGACGGGCCTGTCGGGCAGCGGTCTTATCCGTCATCTAGGGGCCGGCCCGGGGCGCCGACTCGTCGATCACAGATCATCACGCTTGGACAGCGGCTGCTGGGGCACCTTGCGCAGCTTTGAGGTGTCGTAGCCGATGTCTTGTACGCGCTCGACCAGCGATTGATACGTGGTGTCATCGATTTCGGGCGTACGTGCCATGATCCACACGAAATCCCGCTTGTCGCGGGCGATGATCGTGGTGTCGTAGTCCGGGCTGACGTAGGAAATCACGTACTGCAGGCGCAGCACATAATAGAAATGCATGGCCCACAGCGCGTTGCTGGGGGCGTCCAGCACGGTTGCCCAGGGGCGCATGATCTTTTTCGGGCCGTCGAAGCCGCCTTCGCGATACGTGAATTTGACGTTGATCGTGTCGGCATCGTCGCCTCGCGTGTAGCGCTCGATCTCGTTGTAGGCGTTCTTCGTCTTCGACGGCGGAATATGGGCGATGACATACCAGTTGCCCATGAACCGATCGAGATCGACATCATCCGCGGTGGGAAAGCCCTTGGGCGGGGCCAGGCTACAGCCCGACACCATGACGATCAGGCCGATGAGGGCCAGGCGGATAATCACAGCACGCGACATGATCGATCTCGATAGCGAACAGATAAGCACAGCCAGAGTACGCCGACCGGTCAGTCCCAGATGCCGGGTTCGACCTGTTCTGGGTTTTTCAGCACGCGTTTATTGAACACAGGCCGCATCGTGCCCCCGGCGCGTTGACGCTCATAGTCGCGAAGCACTCGCAGTGCGATCGGGAACAACAAAAGAATAGCCACCAGGTTGGTCGTGGCCATCAGGCCCATCGCCAGATCGGCGAAATGCCAGACGAAATCCAGGCTGGCCACCGACCCGATCGCCACCATCGCCAGAATGAAGGGCCGCAGGATCGCGATTGCTCGGCGGCCGTGACGCTGGAACAGGTATTCGACGTTGATTTCGGTATAGGCAAAGTTCGCCAGAATCGAGCTATAGGCAAAGAACAGGATCGCCACGCCGATGAAATACTGACCGAACAGCCCCAGATGATCGAACATGGCATCCTGGGTCAGCTGGATGCCCTGCAGCGATGCGCCCTGGGCGTGGGCGTCCAGCATCTGGTCGTATACGCCGGACAACAGAATGACCACGGCCGTACAGGTACAGATGATCAGCGTATCGATAACCACACCAAAGGCCTGGACGAGGCCCTGGGTGGCCGGGTGCTTGACCTCGGCCGTGGCCGCGGCGTTGGGCGTCGAGCCCATGCCGGCCTCATTGGAGAACAGCCCGCGCTGTACGCCGTTGCGCAGGGCAGCGGTCACGGCATAGCCGGCCGCGCCGCCGGCCACCGGGCCGTAGCCGAAGGCGGACTTCACGATCAGGGCCAGCATGGCCGGGACTTCCGAGGCGTTGGCCAGCATGATCCACAGGGCCACCAGCAGATAGCCTACCGCCATGATCGGCACGATCAGCTCGGCCGTACGGGCGATCGATTTCAGCCCGCCATAGACCACCAGCCCCGCCAGTACGACGAGCCCGATCGCCGTGACCCAGTTGGGAATGCCGAAGCCGCCGTCCAGCCCCTGGGCGATGGTATTGGCCTGGGCGCCGCAGAAGGCAAAGCCGTAGGCGATGATCAGAAACACCGCGAATACGATGCTCATCCAGCGTGCACCCAGGGCCCGCTCGATGTAATACGCCGGCCCGCCTCGATACACGCCGTCGCCGTGCTTGACCTTATAGACCTGGCCCAGGGTGCACTCGATGAAGGTCGTGGTGATACCCACGAGCGCTGTCATCCACATCCAGAAGATCGCGCCCGGGCCGCCCACGAATAGCGCCAGCGCCACGCCGGCCAGATTGCCCGTGCCGATTCGTGCCGCCAGAGAGGTGGCCAGCGCCTGGAACGAGCTGACCCCCTTGCCGGTTTCGCCGACCTTGGCAAAGACCAGCCGGGCCATGTGGCCGAACAGCCGAAACTGCAGAAAACGCGTGGCCACGGTGAAGATGAGGCCTGCGCCAAGGAGCAGATAAGTGAGAATGTAGCCCCAGACGAAATCGGTCACCGGATTAGTGACCGCGTATACGGCCTGTTCGAGCGTTTCTAGCCACGCCATCGATTCATGCACTCCCTTGGTCGCCCCGCCGCGGCCATCCGTGTGGCCCGGCATTGTGACCAACAGCTTACATGCTTGACGCCGGCTACGCCCGGCAAGCCGGCGTCGCCGGCCAAGCCCCGACAATCCTGCGCCATAGTTGATTTTCAGGGGGTCGCGCACGTGGAACGACCACGCGAGGCTCGGGATGCCTGGTCTTGCCGCGGCCTGGCCGCCGATGTGCCGCCTTGTCTTGTGACGACACGCCCTAGAACACGTGCATGAACACCAGCGGCGCAAAGGCGACCAACAACAGCGATGTACCCATCACCGCGATCGGCAGCAGCAGGGCCTCGTGGCGGCGCCAGAAGCTGGGATCGTTCTTGACCTCTTCGCGTGCCTTTTCGAATTCGGCCTCGCCGACGACCTGTCGTGTCAGCAGCTGGTTGAGCGCGACCGGGGGGGACAGATAGCCCAGCTCGAAAGCCACCAGCACCATCATCCAGAAATGTACCGGATTGACGTTGTTGTGATAGGCGACCGGTGCAATCGTGGCACTGACCAGGATGATCGCTCCATAGGGGTCCATGATCATGCCGATGATGACCAGCATGATCGTGAGCGCGGCCACGGTCATCCAGATGTTGCCCAGCTCGCTCGGGAACAGCTCCATCACGCCGGAGCGCTCCATCACGCCGCCGAAGATGATCGAGCCGACCATCAACATCAGCAGCGCACCGATGAGCGTAGCGGTTTCGGCGGTCGAGGCGCGCAGTGCGTTGCCGAAGCCGGCCGGCTTGTACTCGGGTGCCTTGGCCTGGCCGCGATCGGCGGATTTGATCTGGGCCTCGTAGAGCCGATTGGCCCGCCATCGATCGTAGACCAGGAGCACCAGAAGCAGCAGCGGCAGAATCACCGGCGCCGAAAATTCGTTGAAGCTCTGACCGATCAGGCGCGTATAGATCAGGATGACCGCGATGGCCAGAAGCACATACGGCACGATCGGTATGGCAGCCCGCAACGTGTTGGGCAGCGCATCATCCGGGGTGGCCAGGTGCGGGCGGGTCTTGCGCGTGAGATAGATGAACACACAGAACAGAGCCGCGGACAGCGCAAAGACATACAGCCCCCAGCCGAACAGTTGATCGGTGGTGACCTGTCGGTTGAGCGCGGCAATGATCACGACCATCAGACACGGGTTGAGCACCACGCCCATGCTGCCCGACATGGCCGTGGAGGCGATGGCCAGCTGGCGATACGTGCCGGCGATACGCAGTTCCTGATAGATCACCGCGCCGATGGCCAGTACGAAGATGCCCGAGGCGCCGGTATAGGCTGTCGGCCACGCCGAGGCCAGCACCACGATGATGACCACGAACTCGGGCCGCATTTCCCATGAACGGAACAGCCCGAAGAGCAGCTCGGCGATACGGGTGTGCTTGAGCATCATGCCCACCCACACGAACAGCCCGATGCCGGTATAAAGATCGGCAAAGCGGATCATCTTGGTCAGCTGCACGACCGGGCCGGCCAGATAATTCTCGGACAGAAAGAAATAGCCCAGCGCTATGAAAGCCAGGCCACAGTACAACGGCATGGCCAGCCCCGCCTTGAGCGGCGAGTTGGCCTCGGTATGGGTCGGAACGCGCACGAGCCGGTACAGACTGGCCGCGGCCAGCGCGAGAAAACCCAGCAGCCAGATATAGTTGAGCGTGATGTCGCCACCGACATCGATACGAATCCAGGCGATCGCGCTGGCGGCCATCGCCAGGTGCACCACGAGCTGGCTGCCGGCCGAGACTCGATAATCGGTCGCACTCTTGGGCGGGCGCAGCGAAATCTGTTCGTTCTTGATCAGCGCGATCATCCCGCCGAACATGATCAACAAAACCAGAATATAAGGCTGCCAGGCCTGGCCGATGGCATTGAGCTTGCCGGCCGAGAGTTCGACGGCTCGAAACGCGCGCAGTGTGGCGGTGCCTGTCTGTTCGCGGTTGTACGCGTAGATGTCGAAGTTTTCGCGGCATTGATCGCGCTGGCTGACCAGCGATCGACGGATGGCGTCGGGATCGGCCGGGCCGGTATCGAACAGGCTGTCGCTATCAACCTTTTGATTGGCCATGCGCCGCTGGACTTCGGCATCGATGTCCATGTTCGGATCGCACGAGGGCTGGCTCATATCGAAGCGCAGCATGTTGTAGTCGTGCCAGATGCTGCCCCCTAGGCTGAGCAACTGCCCGTGAATGAAGGCACTCGTGCCGAAGGCGATTGCCAGCAGAAGCAGCACTGCCACGGGGGCGGTGATCAGCCAGTCGCGCCAGGCCGGGAACGAGACCGGCTTGTCGCCGGCGTGTGGATCCGAGGCCGAGGGCGTCGCCGATCGGGATTGATCAACCATGCGAACTCCCGACAAGGGCTGTACGCCACGTGGTCCGGGCCGGGGCGGGGCCGACGGCCGAGCCGGGCGCTACCGGCGCATGCGGCATGCGCCGGCTCGACGCCGCTGTGCGTCTTCGAGCGATCGATTCGTGCAAGGCCCTCTCCTCGTATTGTGACGATTCCACCATCGCGGGAATCGATAACGCATCGCGTCGGCCAGCCGATGAGCGTGCTTTTTTTAAAAATATATCTTTTAGAACGCGCGACGCCAAGCCCGCAGCACACCCGGTTGTGCATGAGACAATGCAGTCATGAGTGAACACGTTTCTAGACGACACGCTTGCGCGGCCGGGGACGACGACGTCGTCGTGCTTGGGGGCGGGGCAGCCGGCCTGATGTGTGCGGCTGTCGCCGGGGCCCGCGGGCGCCGCGTTCGGGTGCTGGAAAAGACCCGGCGCTGTGGCAAGAAGATCCTCATGTCCGGGGGCGGGCGCTGTAACTTCACCAATCTTTACTGTTCGCCGGATAACTTTCTCTCGGCCAATCCGCACTATTGCAAGTCGGCCCTGTCGCGCTATACGCCGGCCGATTTCATCGCGCTGGTGGAGGCCCATCACATCGCCTATCACGAAAAAGAGCGAGGCCAGCTGTTCTGTGACCACAGCGCCAAGGCCATCGTGGCGATGCTGTTGGATGAGTGCGCGGCTGCCGGGGTGGCCATCGATAACGAGATCGAGATCGAGCGCGTCGTGCCGGACGCCGAACACGGTTTTATCGTTCACACCGCCCAGGGCGACTATCGCGCGGCCTCGGTGGTCGTGGCCACCGGGGGGCTGCCGATTCCGAAGATGGGCGCATCGGATTTCGGCCTGTCTGTTGCCCGAGGCTTCGATCTGCCGATTCGCGACACGCGGGCAGCCCTGGTGCCGTTCACGCTCGGCGGCGCGGCTCGCACGGCCTGCCAGGATCTGTCGGGTCTGGCCGCCACGGTCGAGGCCCGCTGTAATGAGGCGGTCTTCGATGCCGGTCTGCTGTTCACCCATCGCGGATTGTCCGGGCCGGCCATGCTGCAGGTCTCGTCGTACTGGCAGGCCGGCCAGGCCGTGACCGTCGACTGGCTGCCCGATGACGATATCGATACCTGGCTGGCCGGGCGTGCCGATGAGCGGCCG
Source organism: Lysobacterales bacterium (assembly GCA_002715985.1). Taxonomy (GTDB): domain Bacteria; phylum Pseudomonadota; class Gammaproteobacteria; order Nevskiales; family Salinisphaeraceae; genus Salinisphaera. Next base: position 57,019 of record PBAO01000034.1, read on the forward strand.
AACGCGCGCTTGTCGTCCGTGCTTGCCGAGCGCCTGCCCAAGCGCCTGGCACAACGGCTGTGCGCACAGATCAGCGCCAATCAATCGATCAGCGATTGCCGCATGAAACAGCTCGACGATCGGGCCCGCGCACACTGGGCCCGCGAACTCGCAACGTGGCAGATCACCCCCGAAGGCACCGAAGGCTACAAGACCGCCGAAGTGATGCTCGGCGGGGTCGATGCTCAGGCCCTGGATTCAGCCACGATGGCTGCGCGCGACGTGCCGGGGCTGTATTTCATCGGTGAGGTGGTCGATGTCACGGGGCATCTGGGCGGGCACAACTTTCAGTGGGCCTGGGCCTCCGGCCACGCGGCAGGTACAGTCGCCTGAGACTTTGCTCGATGTGATGGGATCGGCGTCATGCGTGTTCTTTTTCTGTTGTGTGTTCTGTGTCTGGTGACCGGTTTCGCGGGTTGCAGCGGTGCGCGCAGTGCCGCCGGCTCGGTACCGGCCGCCGCGGCCGCCGGCTCGGGTGGGTATGACAGTCAGCGACGCTCGGACGATGACACCTCGAGCGACGAAACGCGTGCCGGCACGGTGGAAAAAGACGACCCGTAAACGCGTGATGCCGTAGGCTGATCGACGACTCTCTTATCGTTGGCGCCTCATGGCTTATCGACTGTTGTTACTCGTTGTTCCTGCCAGCCTGTGGCTGGCCGCGTGTGCTACCGATGGCGCTGCGGCCGGCCAATCGTCCGCGGCCAATACCGGCACGGCCAGCCCCACGGACGTGCCGGCTGCCTCGTCGGCCTCGGGGGGACGTCAGGCTCGCCCGGCACCGCGTGAGGCCGCGCCGAACAGCACCCCGCACGTACGTGGCTTCAATCGCTGGCTGGCCGATTTCCGGCGCGAGGCTGCTGCTCGCGGCGTCGCCGCGGGCACGCTGGCCAACGCCTTTGACAGTGCCGAACTCATCCCGCGCGTGATCGAGCTGGACAATCGCCAGCCGGAATTCAATCGTGCGATCTGGGATTATCTGGACACAGCGGTCTCGCAAACCCGGGTCACTCACGGGCGTGAGAAATACGCCGCCCATAAGGATGTGGCGGCCACTACCCGGGACCGTTACGGCGTGCCCGGCACGATCATCACGGCTATCTGGGGCATGGAGTCCAATTACGGGGCCAACTACGGCAACTACGAAACGCTCGATGCCCTGGCCACGCTGGGCTATGACGGGCGTCGCGAGTCGTTTGCCAAGGAACAGCTCTATGCTGCGCTCAAGATCCTGGCCAATGGCGATATCCCGCGCGATCGCATGGAGGGCTCCTGGGCCGGAGCCATGGGCAACACCCAGTTCATTCCCACCAGTTTTGTGGCCTACGCGGTCGATGCCGACGGCGACGGGCGGCGCGATATCTGGGACAGCATTCCGGACACGATGGCCTCGACCGCGAATTACCTGGCCGAAAACGGCTGGCGTGCGGGCGAGACCTGGGGCCGCAAAGTGCGCCTGCCGGCCGGGTTCGACTATGGCATGGCCGATGGCAACACCGAGAAGACCAGTGCCCAGTGGCAGGCCATGGGGGTTTCCGCGATCGACGAGCGCGGCCTGCCCGAACTGCGCGATGCCGGCATCATCGCCCCGGCCGGCGCCTCGGGCCCCGCGTTCATGACCGGGCACAACTTCCGCACGATCCTGCGCTACAACAACGCGGTGAGTTATGCCCTGGGTGTGGCTCTCCTGTCCGATCGCATCGCCGGCGAGCCCGGGATCCAGGCCGACTGGCCGCGCGATCAGGCCACGCTGACCAACAGCGATACCCGGGCCCTGCAGCGCGATCTCAACCGCCTGGGCTACGGCGCCGGCACGCCCGATGGCATCCTGGGGCCCAATACCAAAAACGCTGTTCGTGCCTTCCAACGCGACCACGGTCTGGCTGCAGACGGCTTCGTGACCCAGGATCTGGCGGCTCGGGTGTCTTCGGCTTCGAACTGAATTTGTATCCGCGGATGGACGCAGATTACGCAGATGTGGATTGGGCGCTCGCAGGTGGCTTGCGGCTGAGTGCACATCCCGTGGTCGTCCCAGTTTCGGGTTTGATTTGAAGACGAATCAATGAGCAAAAAAATGGCGCCAGCTTCGTGGCGCCATTTCATGTCAGGTCTTTTTTAATTCATCATCCAAGCAACGCGAACCGCAGAGCGCTCATCCAGCCGCATAACCGGCAGCCAGGGCGTGTCGTCATAGGATAAGTCGGCGCGCCGGCGGCCAAGCCGCGGCCCTTCGGGTTGTCCGCGCCGGACGCGCCATGCCGCGTTGCAAGCCATGGCCGTGGCTGGTCACGCTCGGCGGCTCGCGTCTTGTCTGACATGCCCGGTGCGGGCAATGCGACGGCATATCTCTTCACGACACGTCCAAAGGCCGAGCCCGCATCCGTGTCTGTCTGTGTCCATCGTCGGATCAAAAAGAACCCTACTCGTGGCCGGCGATGCGATGCGGCACGTAGGGCGCTTCAAGCTTTTCGCGCTCGTCGGCGGTCAGCTCGATATCCAGTGCGGCGATCGCATCGTCCAGATGATGGCTTTTCGAGGCACCCACGATCGGAGCGGTGATCTGAGGATGGCCGGCTACCCAGGCCAAGGCGATCTGGGCCATCGATACGCCGCGGGCCTCGGCGACGTCGCGTACCGCGGCCACGACGTTGTCGTCGGACTCCGCGGCCCCGAGCTGCCATTTCTCGGTCATGTTGTCCGTCTGGCTGCGCGTGGACTGGCCGTCAGCCCCCTGTTTCTTGCCCGCCAGTACGCCGCGGGCCAGCGGGCTCCAGGGAATCACACCCACCCCCTGATCCGCGCATAACGGCAGCATCTCGCGCTCTTCCTCACGATAGACCAGGTTGACCATCGGCTGCATGGTCACGAACTGGGTCCAGCCGTTGCGCGCGGCCACTTCCTGGCACTTGGCGAACTGCCAGGCATACATCGAGGAGGCGCCGATATATCGCGCCTTGCCGGCCTTGACCACGTCGTGCAGAGCTTCCATGAACTCTTCGACCGGCGTGTCGTAATCAAAGCGGTGGATCTGGTACAGATCGACGTGATCGGTGCCCAGACGCGTGAGCGAGGCATCGATGGCGTGCAGGATGTGCTTGCGCGACAGCCCGCGGTTGTTGGGGCCGTCGCCCATCGGGTTGTAGACCTTGCTGGCCAGCACGAAATCCTCGCGATCGGCATAGTCCAGCAGGGCTTTGCCCACTACGCGCTCGGATTCACCGAGTGAGTACATATCGGCCGTGTCGAAGAAATTGATGCCGGCGTCCAGCGCTTTCTTGATGAACGGCCGGCTGGCGTTTTCATCCAGCACCCACTCGCGCCATTCGGGCGTGCCGTAGGTCATGGTCCCCAGACACAGCGGTGACACCTTCATGCCGGTGGTGCCGAGTCGTTTGTACTGCATAACGTATTCTCGTCAAAAGATTGTGTACTACATTAATTTCTGCCTTCGAGGACCACAAGTGCTTGCGACGCTTCAGGTATGCTGCGCATCCCATTGCCGCATCAAGAGGCAGCCGGCGTGTCCGAGCGTATTTCCCTGACTGAGCTGCTCAAGGACCTGGAGGATGCAGGCGAGGGCGACGAACTCTCGATCGCCGAGGTGCTGGAGACAATCGGTGAGCGCGGTTATGCCCCGATCACGCTGATTCTCTCTCTTCTGGCGGCCCTGCCGACAGGAGCCGTGCCGGGCATACCCACGGTGTGTGGCCTGTCGATCGCCTTGATCTCGGTCCAGATGGTTTTCGGTAAACGCTATCCCTGGTTACCGGACAAGCTCAAGCGCATGTCGATTCGGCGCGAGCGCTATTCGCGCGTGGCCGACAGGATCACCCCCTGGACCCAGCGGCTGGACCGGCTGGTCAAGCCGCGGCTGGAAACACTCGTGGGCCCGGTGGCCATTCGGCTGATCGGGTTATTCTTCGTGGCCCTGGCGGCCTGTATGCCGCCGCTGGAAATTCTGCCGTTTGCGGCTGCGGCCCCCGCGGGAGCCATCGCATTCATCAGTCTGGGGCTGGCCGGGCGTGACGGGCTCTGGGTGTTGTTGGGCTTGATCCCGGCGGGCGTCGGCGCGTGGCTTGTATATTCCATGCTGCCCGGCTGACCCATCATGCCCGGCTCGCCGACTCAGACAGACTGGCAGACAGGGCAGTAGTACAGCCGCCGACTGGCGACATCGATCCGCTCAATGGGCGTGGCGCATTCGTAGCAGGGCTGGCCGGCGCGGGCGAACACCATGTGGCGACGCGCGCCGTGTCGCTTGCCCTGTTGTTTCAGCCATGCGACGCGCTCGGGCGTATTCGTCACGCCTTTGAGCTCATAGGCCCGCCAGATGAGCGTGAGCACGGCCTCGGCCAGTTGATCCTGTTGAGCGTGACTTAGATCGGCCGGGCGTTTCTTGGGGGCGAGGCCGGCCACGAACAGGATCTCCGATCGCAGATAATTGCCGATACCGGCGATAAAGCCCTGATCCAGCAACAACCCGCCTAGCGCGCGCCTGGCAAAGGTGGCATCGGCGATGCGTGCCTTGATATCGGCACATGTGAGTGCCTGGTTGAGCGGATCCGGGCCCAGCTTGTTGAGGTAACCGATGCTCTCCAGATCATTCGGGCGCACCAGGCGAATATCCGAAGCACTGTACAGACGCGCGGCCTTGTTGTCGGTCACGACCGCGAATCGCAGCTGGCGATTGGTCTTGGGCTCGGTCTCGGCCTTGGTGATGCGCCATTTGCCGTAGAGCTGGTTGTGGCTGTACACACACCACGGCCCGTCATCGCCGCGTGCAGCGAAATAGATCAGCACCGCCTTGCCGCGGGCCGATACGCCGGTCACGCGGCGGCCGGCCAGCGCAGCCTCGAAACCCTTGAGGCGCTCAAAGGCAAAAAACACCGAGCGCGCGTCGCGCTTGGCCACGGCCCTGGCGATGTCGTCGACCATACGGCGTATTTCCGGACCTTCGGGCATCGATTGTCCTGTCGCGAAACCAGCGCCTTGCTACGAGCGATCAGAAGAAAGCGATGAAGCCCTTGATGATGAAGGCATTGGCGATATCGATCAGAAACCCGCCCACGACGGGCACGATGATGAAGGCCAGGCGAGAGGGCCCGTGCTGGTCGGTCACCGCCTGCATGTTGGCGATCGCCGTGGGCGTGGCCCCCATGCCGAAGCCACAGTTGCCGGCCACCAGCACCGCGGCATCGTAATCCCGGCCCATCAGCCGATAGGTGACCTGTGTGGTGTAGACGAAGACCAATACCAACTGAGCGATCAGAATCACCAGAATCGGCCCGGCCAGACCGGCCAGCTCCCAGAGCTTGAGCGACATAAGCGCCAGCGCCAGAAAGATCGACAACGACAAATTGCCGATTTCGGCCACACTCGGCCCGTGCGGCCTGTACAGCCCGGTCATGCGCGAGACGTTGCCGATCACGATGGTTGTGAACAGCACCCACACGAACGTCGGTAGATAGAACACCGTGCCTTCGGACACCCCCGTCAGCCAGTGCCCCAGGGCGATACCGACCAGCAGGATCGCCAGTGCCGGCAGCACGTTGGCGCTGGTCACATTCTGGGTGGCACCGCTGTTACCGGCCGCCACCGCCTCGGTGTCCGTTTCCGGCGCGCTTGTCCTGATCGGCTCGCCGCGGGCCTTCATGCGGCGAATCAGAAAATGCGCGGCCGGCCCGCCGATCAACGAGCCGAACACAAGCCCGAAGGTGGCACAGGCCATGGCCAGTTCGAAGGCATTGTCGATCCCGTAACGCTCACCGAAGACACCGGCCCAGGCCGCGCCCGTACCGTGCCCGCCAGACATGGTGATCGAGCCGCCCAGCAGCCCCAGAAGCGGGTCCAGGCCAAAGGCACTGGCAATGCCGACCCCCACGAGGTCCTGCAGCACGAGCAACACCACCACCAGAGCAAAGAACAACAGCAACGCCCGCCCGCCGGCGCGAATCAGCTTGATATCCGCGGCCAGGCCGATCGTGCCGAAGAACAACAGCATGAACGGCTCTTGCAGACCGCCGTAAAAAGACAGCTCGATGCCCAGCGTGCGCAGTAACGTGACGATGACCGTCGCGATCAGCCCGCCGACCACCGGCACCGGAATATTGAAGGTCCGCAGAAAACCGATGTGTCGGACAGCCTGCTGGCCGACGACAAGCACGGCCACAGCCGCAAGCAGAGTGAGAATCGGGTTGAAGACCATGCGAGAGGGCATCCGGAAGAAAAGCAAAACGGGGGGGGCGATAACGCGACCCGTCAGACATGCTACGGTCGCATACATGAACTCGCTACACAGACCATCGGAGTCTTGAATGAGAACCACGCAATTGATCGCGACCGCGGCACTCACCGGCCTGTTCGCCGCCCCAGCGCTGGCAGCCCCCGCCGATCTGAAAACCGGCACCTACGATATCGACCCCAGTCATAGCTATGCCTATTTCTCGGTCGATCACATGGGCCTGTCGACCCTTCAGGGCCGGATTCATATCGAAGACGGCAGCACCATCCAGATTGCCGATGATCTCGATCAGAGCCAGGTCAACGTCATGCTCGATCCGGCCAGTGTGAATACCGGGCACGACCTGCGTGACAAGCACCTGCGTGAAACCGAGGGCTTCTTCGAGGTCGAGAAATACCCCGAGATGTCGTTCGAATCGACGTCGGTCGCCTTCGATGACGACGGCGAGGCCAAGGTCGTCGGCGACCTGACCCTCCACGGCCAGACCCATGAAGTCACGCTCGATGTCGAGGACATGAACTGTCGCGTCAACCCGATGGAAAAGACCCGGTATACCTGTGGTTTCTCGGCCGAGACCGAGATCGACCGCACCGACTACGGCATGGATGCCTACAGCAAGCTGGTCGGCACCCAGATCGCGATCGGTCTGGAAGTCGAGGCCAATATGCCGATGGATGATACCGACAGCGATGAAAGCTAGTCGGCGATTGCCATAGCGCAATGAAAAGCCGACTCTCGAGTCGGCTTTTTTGTATCGGCGACGCCGGGGCGCAGCGCTGCAGTCAAGACAGGCCTCGGCCGCCGATCGGCCATCAGCCCTGCTTGGCCTCCAGCACTTCCCAGCGTTCGAACGCGGCTTCTAGCGCCTGTTCGGCCTGTGTATGCGCAGCCGTGGCTCTTTTCACCGCCGCGGGATCCTGATCGTAGAATCCGGGCGCACCGATGGTGGCCTCGTGTTCGGCGATCTCTTTTTCCAGCTTGTCGATGGTACGCGGGAGCTCGCGCAATTCCTTGCGCTCGGCGGTGGTGAGCGTAGCCGCCGATCTGGCAGCGGCCGGTTTGCGGGACGCCGGCGTGGTTTTCTTGGCTGCGGATTTGCTCGTCGTGCCCGGTGCGGCTGCGGCAGGGCGCTGGCGCAGGTAGTCGGAATAGCCGCCGACGTAGTCGCCCACGCGGCCGTCGCCTTCCATCACCAGTGAGCTGGTAACGACGTTGTCGAGAAAGGCACGGTCGTGCGAGACCAGCAGCAGGGTGCCCTCGAAATTGATCAGGCGCTCTTCGAGCAGCTCCAGTGTTTCCACGTCGAGATCGTTCGTGGGCTCGTCCATGACCAGCAGATTGGCCGGGCGGGTGAACAGCTTGGCCAGCAGCAGGCGGTTGCGTTCGCCGCCGGAGAGTACGTGCGTGGGGCTGCGGGCGCGCTTGGGCGAGAACAGGAAATCGCCCAGGTAGCTCATGATATGGCGGTCCTGGCCGTTGATGGTGATCGACGAGCGTCCGCCGGCCACGTTGTCCAGCACGCTGATATTGTCATCCAGTGCCGCCCGATGCTGGTCGAAGTGGGCGATATCCAGATTGGTGCCGAGCTGGACGGTGCCGGAATCGGCCTCGAGCTGGCCGAGCAGCAGGCGGATGAGCGTGGTCTTGCCGGCCCCGTTGGGCCCGATGATGCCGACCTTGTCGCCGCGCTGGATGGTAGTGGTCAGATCGGTGACGATCGGCTTGTCGCCCCACGAATACGCCAGGTGCTCGGCCACGGCCACGTTCTTGCCGGAGCGCGCGGCATCCTGGGTGACGATATTGGCCGTGCCGACGCGCTCGCGGCGCTCGGCCCGCTCGGCGCGCATGGCCTTGAGCGCGCGTACGCGGCCCTCGTTGCGGGTCCGCCGGGCCTTGATGCCCTGGCGGATCCAGGTTTCTTCCTGGGCCAGGCGCTTGTCGAACAAGGCCTGGTTCTTTTCTTCGTCGGCCAGGGCTTTTTCCTTGCCGGACAGATACTTGTCGTAGTCGCCCGGCCAGGAGGTGAGCTTGCCGCGATCCAGATCGAGGATACGCGTGGCCAGATTGCGCAGAAACGCCCGGTCATGGGTGATGAACAGCAGGGCGCCGTTCCAGTTGATGAGCATTTCTTCCAGATACGCGATGGCTGCGATATCCAGATGGTTGGTGGGCTCGTCGAGCAGCAACAGATCGGGGTCACAGACCAGCGCACGCGCCAGCAGCACGCGCCGCTTCCAGCCGCCGGACAGGGCATTGAAGTCGGTATCCGGGTTCAGGGACAGGCGCGACAGCGTGGCCTCGACGCGCTGGGCCAGGGTCCAGCCGTCGTGGGCCTCGACCGCAGCCTGGGCGGCCGAGAATTCGTCCATGACGTCTTCGCCGGCCGACAGCCGTGCGGTCATCTCGTGAAAACGTGCGACGGCCTCGCCGGCCTCGCCGAGGCCGGCCGCGGTGACCTGATAGACCGTGCCGTGGGTCGCGGCCGGCACTTCCTGCTCCAGGCGGGCGATACGCAGGCCGGGTTTGGATTCACGCTTGACCTTGTCCGGCTCGACCTCGCCGGAGACAATCTTCATCAGCGTGGATTTGCCGGTGCCGTTACGTCCGACGAGGGCGACACGCTCGCCGGCATCGATCGCCAGCTCGGCGTCATCGAGTAATACCTCGACGCCGTAGGAAAGTCGCAGATCGCGCAGTTTGAGCAGCATATCGGGCCGGGTCGGAAAGCGTTGTCGCGCGCATTGTACGTGGGTTGTCGCCTAAAATACGCCGCGACTGAAACCACTCGCCCCCGGAGCCTGCCGTCATGTCACAAGCCGTGCTTTTCCTGATCTCGGGCCTGATTGCCGGTGGCCTGGCGGGTGCGTTGCTGGCCGCGATGGTGTGGCGTGCGCGTGATGCCGGCACCGCAGCACGCACGCGTGCGCTCGAAGAGGACCGTGATGCACAGCGGGCCGCGCTGTCCGAGGCCCATGAGGCACTGGCCGCGGCCCGCAGCGACAACGCGACGCTTACCGAGCGCCTGGCCGCCGAGCAGCGCCATAGCGAGGAGAAACTCGCCGCCGTGCGGGATGCGCGCGAGCAGATGACGCATCAGTTCAAGAGCCTGTCGCAAGAGATTCTCGACGAGAAGGCCAAGGCCTTTGATGCGGCCAACAAGGCCAGCCTGGCCCCGTTGATCGATCCGTTGCGCGAGCATATCGGGCGCTTCGAGAAACAGGTGCGTGAAGCCTACGACAACGAATCGCGCCAGCGCTCGGCCCTGGCCCAGCAGATCAAGACGCTGGAAGAATCCAACAAGGCCATCGCCGAGGATGCCACCAATCTGGCCAATGCCCTGCGCGGCGAGTCCAAGACCCAGGGCAACTGGGGCGAGATGATTCTGGAGACCGTGCTGGAGCGCTCGGGCCTGGAACAGCCGGCGCAGTATCAGACCCAGTTCGCGGCCACCACCGAGGAAGGCCGGCGCCAGCTGCCCGATGCGGTGGTCCATCTGCCCGGGGAGCGCTCCCTGGTCATCGATTCCAAGGTCTCGTTGACAGCGTATCTGCGGGTTCAGGAAGCCACGGACGAGCCGGCCCGACGGGCCGCGCTGGCCGACCACATCGCCTCGGTGCGGCGGCATTTGAAGCAGCTTTCGGCCAAGAACTACCAAGGCATTGACGCGATCCGTACGCTGGACTATGTCTTCATGTTCGTGCCCTCGGAAGCTGCCTACGTCGAGGCCCTGCGCGGGGATTTCGACTTGCAGCGCGAAGCACTCGATCACAACATCGCGCTGGTCTCGCCGACCACGCTGATGCCCATGCTGCGTGCGGTGGAAAATCTCTGGCGGCTGGATAAACAGGAAAAGAACGCCGAAGCCATCGCTGCCCGTGCGGGCACGCTCTATGACAAGTTCGTGGGCTTCATCGGTGATCTCGACAAGGTCTCGCGTAACCTGGAGACCGTGAACAAGACCTTTGCCGAGGCCCGCGCCAAGCTCACCGACGGGCGGGGCAATCTGGTGCGTCAGGCCGAGATGCTACGGGCGATGGGAGCCAACACGGGCAAACCGATGCCCAGCACCTGGGCCGAGCGCGGTGAGCGGGGCGCGGACCGCGCCCTGGCCGAGCAACGCCGGGCCGAGCAGACCGCCGACACTGATTCCCACGAGAGGGATGCATGATCGTATCGATTACCGATCGCTTGAACGCGCTGCGCGAGGCCATCCCGCCGGTCACGCCGGCCGAGGCCCAGCGCTTGGCCAGCGCCGGCGCCTGGCTGGTGGATATTCGCGAGGCCGACGAGATCGCCCAGGGCACACCGGTGGGCGCACGCCCGATGGGGCGCGGCTTTCTGGAAATGCGTCTGGAGCAGGCCGGGGCCGCGGCTGAGGACACCGTGCTCTTGCTGTGTGCCTCCGGCTCTCGATCGCTGCTTGCTGCCGATCAGCTGGGCCAGCTGGGCTACACGGATGTGCGCTCGGTGGCTGGCGGCTTCGATGCCTGGAAGGACGCCGGCCTGGCTTTCGAGACACCGGCCATGCTGGAGGCCGGCGACCGGGCGCGTTATGCCCGCCAGCTCACGCTGCCCGAGATCGGTGAGGCCGGCCAGGCCCGGCTGCGTGATGCCCGGGTGCTGTTGATCGGGGCCGGGGGGCTGGGCAGCCCGGCGGCACTCTATCTGGCGGCGGCTGGTGTAGGGCGCATCACGATCGTGGATCACGACACGGTTGATCGTTCCAACCTGCATCGCCAGATCATCCATCGCGAGGCCACGATCGGCCAGCCCAAGGTGCGCTCGGCGCACGCGACACTCGCCGGCCTCAACCCGGCCATCGAAATCGTGCCGGTAGAAACACGCGTCTCGACAGACAACGCGGCCGAGCTGGTGGCCGGCCATGATCTGGTCATCGACGGCTCGGACAACTTCACTGCGCGCTATGCCATCAATGATGCCTGTGTGGCCCAACGCGTCGCACTCGTCTATGGCGCGGTCGAACGATTCTCAGGCCAGGTGGCCGTGTTCCCGGCCGGCGGGCAGCCGTGTTATCGCTGTCTGTTCGCCGAAGCGCCGCCCGAAGGCAGCGCGCCGACCTGTGCCGAAGCCGGCGTGATTGGTGCCGTGCCCGGCCTGGTCGGCACGCTGCAGGCACTGGAAGCCATCAAGGTACTGGTTGGCATGCCGGATACACTGAGTGCACGACTGCTGACGCTGGACGTACAACGCCAGCGCTGGCGCACGCTTAACCTCGAGCCCAACCCGCGCTGCGCGGTCTGCGGCTAGACGGATCCATCACGAGGCTGTCATGCAAATCGTTTCCATGATCGGGGACACGCTCTACACCATTGCCGGCATGGCCTGGCAGATCTTCTGGGCCCTGGTGCTGGGTTTTGCCGTGTCCGGCGCGGTCCAGACCTTCATCCCCAAGCGGCGCATGGTTCAGGTCATGGGCAACGACGGGCCGGGATCGGTGGCGCGTGCAGGGTTTTTCGGTGCCATCAGCTCGTCGTGCTCCTACGCAGCGGCGGCCATGGCACGCAGCGTGTTCCTGCGCGGCGCGCATCCTATCGCGGCTATCGTGTTCATGATCGCGGCCACCAATCTGGTCATCGAGCTGGGCTTCGTGCTCTGGTCGCTCATGGGTTGGCAGTTTGTCGTGGCCGAGTTTGCCGGCGGCATACTGCTGATCGCCATCGTTGCGGTACTGATGAAGACCATCGGCCCGGTGGCCGGCTTCAAGCGCCTGCGCGAGCAGGCCGATGATCAGCACAGTGCTGACGACGGCCAGGTTCCTGCGCTGACCTCGAAAGACGGTTGGGCACAGGCCGCATCGGCGTTCGTCATGGACTGGTCGATGATCTGGAAAGACATCGCCATCGGTGTGATCGTGGCCGGGGCGATCGTCGTCTGGGTACCGGATACGTTCTGGCAGGCCCTGTTTCTGGCCGGCGGCGATGGTGTGACCTGGCTGCAACGCATCGAAAACGCGCTGGTCGGCCCGCTGGTGGCCGTGCTCAGCTTCGTGTGTTCGGTGGGCAACGTGCCCATGGCGGCGGCGCTGTTCAATGGCGGTATCACCTTCGGCGGGGCGATCGCGTTCATCTACGGTGATCTGATCGTGGTGCCCATGCTGCTGGTGTATCGACGCTATTATGGCACGCGCCTGACCGTGGCCCTCGGGCTGATCCTTTACGTGGCGATGGCCATCACCGGGCTGATCGTGGATCTGTTGTTCACCGCTCTTGGCTGGGTGCCCGACGCTGCTGCGAGCAAGATCGGCGAGATGCATTTCTTTGCCATCGACTACACCTTCTGGCTGAACCTGATCTTCGCGGTCGTCGGCGCGGCTCTTTGGTGGCTGTCGGGCCAGACCGAGCAGGAAGCCCACTGTGCCCACCACGGCTGATCAAGCGTCAGCCGGGGTGACATTCGGCCGGGTTCAATGAGGCGCGGCCGGATGCGTGCGGCGTGTCGTAACCGAACACGCCGGTTGCCAGTGCCACGCCGATAAACGCCCAGACCGTGGGTGCCAGTCCTACGTGGCCCAACAAGTAGCCAAAGATGGGCGCGCCCAACGTCTGGCCGATGGCGATGGCGAGAAAACCCACCATCAAGCCTGTCGCCGGGCGCTCGGACAGCGTGGTTGTGCCCCAGACCAGATACACGCCGGTCAGCATCACATAGGCTGCGCCGAACAGCGCGCCGCCAATCAGCGTGAGCAGCGGGGTGGTGAAGGCCAGGCCGACGAGCCCCAGGCTCGTTGCCAATACGCCGAGAAAGACTCGGTGCACGGTATTGATGCCAAAACGTGCCACGAGCGCCCCGGCGGCCGCGCCGGTGATGCCGGCTACGCCGATCGCGATCCAGAGCAGGCCGATGCCTGTCGTGGTCCAGTCGAGCTGCGTCGAGGTGATCTCGCCGCCGAACGACCAGATCGTGGTGCTGGCCGCGCCCATCAGGAATGCGGCCCCGATCAATCGCAACAGATTCGGGGACCACGTCGGCAGGCCAGCTGGCGAGTTTTTGCTGTGCTGTGCGGCGCTGGCCTTTGGCAAGGCAAAGAAGGCAGCCACAGCCAGAACCAGGGCGACGCCCGCAAACAATATGAATACCAGCCGCCATTGGCCGCCGAGGGCGAGAGCGATGGGCCCGGAAAGCGCTACGCCTGCACTGGTGCCGGCGTTGATCCATGTATTGGTGCCGTCCCGACGTTTCGGGGCCACGCCCTGGGCCACCGCGTCGGCCATGGGCGGCGAAGCCAGCCCCGTGCTGGCGCCGGCCAGAACGACGAATACGGCCAGCCACACGGGCGAGGGCGCGGCTGCGATACCGATCATGCCGGCGGCCGCCACGAGGCCGGCAGCCATGGCAACGGCGCGCGCGCCGAGCCGCTCGGAAACGCGCGCCGAGATGATGATCGCTACGCAGTACGCGAAAAACGCGCCGCCGGAGATGATGCCGGCGAGGCTGGCCGAAAGCGCCAGATCCTCACGCATCGGCGGCAGGAACAAGCCGAATGCAAAACGGGCAAAGCCATAACAGACCGCGATCAGGCCGAAACCTGTCGCGCCGATGCGTAGTGCTGGTGTCATCGTGCTGGCTTTGAATCGAGCAGGCGATATGCGCCGGCGCGTGCAGCATCCATCACGGCCGGACCGCGATAAGTAGCCGCAGTCGTGGCGCCTTCGAACAGCGCAAGTATCTGGTCGGTCACGAGTGAATCGGCGTGGCCGAGTGTGGCGGTCACCAGCTCGGTGACACGGGCATGCAGTTCGGCGTGATAAGCCGAGACCGCGGTTTCGATCGCCTCGACCTGGCCGCCGGTCTCGGCCTGTAGGCGAAAGAACAGGCAGCCGCGCGCGCCCTCGCGCGATGTCCAGTCGGAAAGACCCGTGAACAGCCTGTCGACATCGTCGAAGCACATCGCGGCGAAGAAACGCGCATGGCGCTCGGCCAATACACGAGCCACCAGTGTGTTCTTGCCTGCAACATGCTTGTAGACAGTACGGCTCGACAGGCCGGTCATCTTGATCAAGCGGCTCATGCCAGTGGCGTTGAAGCCGTTGTGATCGAACAGCTGCTCGGCGGTGTCGTTGATGCGGGAATCAATATCCATGACGTCAATGTAAAACGATAATTTTACATTCGTCAAGTACACGCTGCGGCGATCTCGTCGTCCCCGAATGTCGTCAGGTTTCGACAATAGTTCACTGTCGAGATCGGTCAGCAGGCGTTAATCTGGCACGCTGGAAACGTTTCCTGCTGCGTGCAATTGTCCTGGAGCCCCGGATGCCGGCTTTTTATCTGATCGTGATCACCCTGGGTGCGTTCTATCTGGGGTATCGCTTCTATTCGAAATACCTGGCTGAACGGGTCTATGCGCTGGATCCGAACTTCAAGACGCCGGCCAACGAGCTGGCCGATGGCGTGGATTTCGTGCCGACCAACAAGCACATTCTGCTGGGCCATCACTTCACGGCCGTGGCGGGTGCCGCCCCTATCGTGGGCCCGGCGATCGCGGTCTATTGGGGCTGGTTGCCTGCCATCGCCTGGGTGATTCTGGGCACGGTCTTCGGTGCCGGCGTCCATGATTTCGGCGCGATCGTGACCTCGGCACGTAACCGAGGCCAGAATATCGGTACCTTGTCCGGCAAGGTGATCTCGGCGCGGGCCTCCACGCTGTTCCTGCTCATCATCTTCTTCTTGCTGACGCTCGTGAATGCGGTCTTCGGCGTGGTGATGGCCATTCTGTTCGAGGCTCATCCGGGCAGCGTGATCCCGGCGGTGATCGTGATACCGATTGCCATGTGTATCGGCCAGTGGGTCTATCGCATGCGCGGGGCGGTGTTGATTCCGTCGATCATCGGGCTGGTGCTGCTTTATGCCGCGATTCCGATCGGCCAGATGTATCCGATCCATATCGACGGCCTGGCCGACATGCTGGGCCTGTCGGTGCGCACCACCTGGGTGATTCTGATCTTTGCCTATACCTGGGTGGCCTCGCGTCTGCCGGTCTGGTTGTTGCTCCAGCCGCGCGACTACATCAATGGCCAACAGCTTCTGGTGGCACTCGTGGTCATCTTTACCGGTGTGATCGTCGGCTGGGACACGATCACCGCGCCGGCCGTCAACGATGTCGCCGAGGGGACCAAGCACTGGTTCCCGTACCTGTTCATCACCATCGCCTGCGGGGCGATTTCGGGCTTTCATAGCCTGGTGGCCTCGGGCACCACCTCCAAACAGATCGCCAACGAGACGGATGCCCGCTATATCGGCTATGGCGGGGCGATGGGCGAGGGGTCGCTGGCACTGGCGGCTATCCTGGCCTGTACCGCAGGGCTTGGCAGTGCCGCCGACTGGAACACCGCTTACGCCAGTTTCGGGGCGGCTTCGGGAGGCGCGCTCGATCATTTCGTGACCGGGGTGGGCCATTTCCTGTCCAACCTCGGGATCGATGCCGCGCTGGGGGCCTCGTTCGCCGTGGTCGTGGTGGTCACCTTCGCCGGCACCACCATGGATACGGGCGTGCGCCTACAGCGCTATATCCTGCAGGAAATCGCCGAGCTCGCCGGCTTCAAGTCGCTGGTCGGCAAGACCTCGCTGCTGACCACGCTGGCCGTGTTGATTCCGTTGGCTCTGGCCCTGGCGCCGGGCGGTGAAAGCGCTGGCGGCAAGGGCTTTGCCTTCGGCCAGCTCTGGACCCTGTTCGGGACCACCAACCAGCTCACCGCGGGCCTGGCGCTGTCGGTCATCGCGGTCTGGGTGCTGGCACGCAATCGCAATCCGCTGGCGGCCATCGTGCCGTTGACGTTCCTGTTGTTCATGACGAGCTGGGCACTGATCCTCAACCTGCTGGATTTCCTGGCCCAGGGCAGCTGGATGTTGTTGATCATGGATGCCGGAATTTTCGTGCTTACCGCCTGGTTGATCGTCGAGGCGGTGACCGCGCTCAACCGCCAGCGACGCACGGCCTGACATGGCCGCGCGATCCTGGCGCGATCATTTGCCGCAGGGCAGCCGAGGCCCGCATCGGCTGATCCTGGTGCGCGAGCAGGATGCCCAGCACTCCGGCTCGGGCTGCTGTGGCCGGCTGGGCGAGGCCCATACCGATCTGGGCGGTGCGGCGGATTATCGTCACAGCCGCGTGTTGATGCAGGATATCGGCGCGGTCTATCGCGAGGTACGCGCGCGCCTGCCCGAGCTCGCCGTCGAGGTGGTTGATCCGCGCAATACCGTCTGGCTCTATCCGGCCGTCTGGCAGGACGCCCGTGCGGCCGGGCGCTCGGCGCGCGAGTGCTTTGCCAGCCTGCGCCGGGCCGGGGCGGCTCTGGCCGTGATACTCGACGGTGAGGTGCTGTTTTCGGGCCGCATGCCCCAAACCGCGGATGTCTTGGCGATCATCGAACAACGGCTGGCCGAGTAATGCCCGAGCTCGACGACCATGCGCCCAGTCTCTGGCAGCGCATCAACGCGTATCACGATGAACTGTTCATGGCGCCGTGGCGGGCCGGCATCGCCCGTCAGGCCCGTAACGAAGAGGAGATCCTGGTCGCCCTCCTGTTTCTGGAGGCGCTCGGTATCCCCGGTCCGGCCGATTACTACGCGCTGGAACTCTACCCGGATCTGATCGAGGCGTTTCATCGCTGGCATCAGCGTATGGGCATGGAGACGTTTCCTGAAGCCGGGGTCTGCTGTTGAGCGGATCGAGGCATCATCACGATCACGACGGGCCGGCGCGGTTCGTGCTCTTCGGCGGCAAGGGCGGGGTCGGCAAGACCACGCTGGCGGCCGCCCACGCAATACGTCTGGCTGCGGCCGGCCATCGCACGCTGCTGGTCTCCACCGATCCGGCGCATTCCGTGGCCGATCTGCTCGAAACGCCGCTCGGTCCCGAGGCCACGTCGGCCGGCGAGCGGCTCTGGGCGCTGGAGATCGACCCGCAGGCCGACGCGGCGGCCTACGTCGAATCCATTCGCGAGGACGCCCGCGAGGCGGTCTCCAAGGCGGTGCTGCCGGCGCTCGATCGACATCTGAAGCTGGCCGTACAGGCGCCCGGCACGGCCGAATCGGCTCTGTTCGATCGTTTCACCCAGCTCATGGAGCGTTGCCCGGACGACTATGACCGGATCGTCTTCGATACCGCGCCCAGCGGGCATACGCTGCGCCTGCTCACGTTGCCCTCGATGCTGGGCGCCTGGGTCGAGGGCCTGGCCGGTCAGCGGGCCAAGGTCAACAAGCTACAGGGCATGTGGCGCAGCATGGCCGGCGTGGCCGAGCCCGAGCGCGAGGATCGTGTGCTGGTGCGCTTGCGCCGGCGTGCCGAGCGTTTCGCGGCCGCCCGCCAGCGCCTTCATGCGGAAACCGTTTTTCATCCGGTGATGCTGGCCGAGCGCCTGCCGATCGAGGAGACCGTGCGGGTGATCGCTCAGCTCGACGAAGCCGGTATCCCGGTCGGCGATGTCGTCGTCAATCGGCTCTGGCCCGATGATGCTGCCAGCGCCTTCATGGCCGAGCGCGTGGCCCAGCAGCGCGATTATCTCGAGGAAATTCGTCGGCGTTTTAGCGACTATGCCCTGATCGAAGTCGCCCAGAGCGCGCGCGATATCGACGGCCGCGCCGCGCTCGAGGCCCTGGCCGAGCGTCTGGGGCCGCTTTGAATCGAAGCTTCGTTGCTTGAAGGCTTATCCGCCGATGTAGGCCAATGAAAGACGACGTTCTTTGAAGATTTTCCGCAGATTGCACAGATTTGGCGCCCGATGATGGAGGCGCTACGCGTCCGGGGCACACCTACTGAACGTGCTTCGTTCTGCAGGATTTTCATCCGCAGATTAACGCAGACAACGCAGATGACGGTCGTGCTTTCGTAGCCTAGAAAGATCGGGACGCCACGAGATTCGTATTGACTCGCGTGCCGAACCGCGATCTGCGTTCATCTTTGGATCGCCTTAAAAGAACACCACGCCAATCTGCGTAATCTGCGGACGATCTTAAACGATCGAGGCCGCCCGAAACGGTGGCGTCCCGATCGTCGTTTGGCCGATGCGGGAATCCGCCATCCGCGTCAATCGCCGTGCACCGGTGGGTTGTCTTGAAAAGCTACGACTCAGAACGCGGAATAATGACGAGCTTGCCGGAGACTTCGCGACCCGCCAGGGCTGCGATGGCTTCGCCGCCGCGAGCCAGCGGATAGGTGGCCGCGACGTGGGGGCGTAGCTTGCCCTCGGCCAGAAGACCAAACAGGGCTTTCAGGTCGGCGGCATTCGCTTTGGGCTCAGTAGCCACAAAACGGCCCCAGAACACGCCGACGATGGCACAGCCCTTGAGTAGCGCGAGATTGAGCGGCGGCTTGGGAATATCACCGGCGGCAAAGCCGATGACCAGATGCCGACCGCGCCAGGCACAGCTGCGCAGGCCGGCCTCGGTCAGGTCACCGCCGACCGGGTCGTAGACCACGTCCACGCCGCGGCCGTCGGTCAGGCGCTTGATCTCGTCGCGCAGATCGGCCTCGACATAATTGATCGTCTCATCTGCGCCGTGATCGACACAGACCGCCAGCTTGTCGGACGTCGAAGCCGCCGCGATCACGTGGGCCCCGGCGGCCTTGGCGATCTCGATCGCGGCCAGGCCCACGCCGCCGGAGGCCCCCAGTACCAGCACGGTCTCACCGGCCTGCAGCGCGCCGCGATCCATCAACGCGTGATAACTGGTGCCATAGGTCATCACAAAGGCCGAGGCGGTCACATGATCCACGTCTTTCGGTTTGGGAATCACGCGATCCGCGCTGGCCACCACCTGTTCGGCGAATGCGCCGTAGGCCGTGAACGCGATGACTTCATCGCCCACCGACAGATGCGAGACATCACGGCCGACCTCGGCGATTACGCCCGACAGCTCGCCGCCCGGCGAGAAGGGCAACTCGGGCTTGGTCTGGTACTTGTTCTCGATGATCAGCGAATCGGGAAAATTCACCGCCGCCGCATGCACATCGATGCGTACCTGATCGGCCGCCAGGGCTGCGGGTTCGATATCCTCGACCACCAGAGTTTCCGGCGGGCCGAACTGTTTGCAGAGTAGCGCTTTCATCGCGTCGTGTTCCGTCGAGAATTCAGCCCACACTTTAGCGTTACCGAAACGCTGTTTCGTAAATTGAGGCCTACGTCATTAGGCGTAGATCGTTATCGTCTTCGAGTCCTGTTCATGCCTGTCTTTCGCTCGGCCGGTCCGGCCCTCCTGATTGTATTCGCACTGCTGTCCGCCGGGTGTGCGAGCGTGCCCACGGCCGATCGTTATCTGACAGCCGGTGCACGCCACAAGACCTACGACGGGTTTCTTGCCTACGGTGCGTTCAAGGATCTGGTGGTCGAGGGCCGCTTCGAGAACGCGCTCTGCGCGCGTCTGAAACAGGCCGGACAGGCCTGCGTACCGATGCTCGCGATCGCCACGCCCACGTCGTGCCAGGACAGTGCGACCCGCCAACGCGCCATGCGGACCTCCGGCGCCCAGGCCGCGCTCGTGATCGAGCTCATCGACCCGAACACCGCCTCGCGCCAACTCCTGGCCAACGGCGCGCCGGCCTTCCGCGTGAGCGTGGTCGACATCAAGGCACAGACGATCATGGCAAGACTGGCGATCGAGAATCCGCAAGACGCCGATGATCTGGAGGCACGCGCTGATGCCGTGGCCGCGGCCACCACGCGCGCACTTGTAGACGCCGGGCTGTTACAGCCGCGCTGATACAGGAAAGGGATGGAGCGGCGGACGAGATTCGAACTCGCGACCTCGACCGTGGGAGGGTCGCGCTCTACCAACTGAGCTACCGCCGCACGCCTGCTATTAAATGAC
>PBAO01000035.1 GCA_002715985.1 Lysobacterales bacterium
CCGCCGAACTCGGCTGAAATCAGCTCACACAACGTGGCCACCGAGCGCTGGCCGTCGCAGCGCGTGAGTATTTCCGTGGCCGGCTCGTTGAGCGTGACCATGCCCTCGGGATAGAGCAGAACATGACAGTCCTGGGCCGGCTCGTATTGCAGCCGATGGCCCCGGGCGATACGCGCCACGCTGGCCGCATCAATTACGGGCTCGCTCATTCGGCCACCTCGGGCACGTCCGGACAGCCGTGATACGGCGGGCGGTCTTCGACATAGGCCATCCACATCGCATCCAGCATCGTCCAGAGCACGTCGAGCTTGAACTGCAGGATCTCCAGCGCGCGTTCCTGATCGGCGCGGGTGACGAAATGATCCAGCGTGACCGTCAACCCGTGGGCGACATCGCGGCGTGCCTCCGACAGGCGCTTGCGGAAATACGTCAGGCCCGCGTCGGCGATCCACGGGTAATGATCCGGCCAGCCGGTCAGGCGCTGCTGATGGATTTCCGGGGCGAACAGCTCGGTCAGCGAGGAACAGGCCGCTTCCTGCCAGCTTGCCCGTCGGGCGAAGTTCACATAGGCATCCACGGCAAACCGCACGCCGGGCAGCACATCGGTCTCGGCGGCCACACGCTCTCGATCCATGCCACAGGCCTCGGCCAGGGCTAGCCAGGCCTCGATGCCGCCGGGATCATCGCCCACGCCGTCGTGATCGAGGATCCGCTGTACCCACAGCCGGCGCGTGGCCGGGTCCGGGCAGTTGGCCAGTACGTTGGCATCCTTGATCGGAATCGAGACCTGATAATGATAGCGATTGGCCACCCAGCCGCGGATCTGCGCGCGCGTGGCCTGGCCCTCGTGCATCAGGCGATGATAGGGGTGATGGATATGATAGCGCGCGCCCAGCGCCCGCAGCTTGGCCTCGAATACATCGCGCGGCCAGGGCTGCGCTGAGTCTGTGGCCTGGCTCATGGCTGAATCTCCATGCCGTCGTAGGCAACTTCCACGCCGGCGGCCATCACCGTGGCCCGCTCGGGCGAGTCCGGGTCGAGGATCGGGTTGGTGTTGTTGATATGAATCAGAACGCGACGCTTATCGGGGAAACGGGCCAGCTCGGCCAGCATGCCGCGCGCACCGGACTGAGGCAGATGGCCCATCGAGGCTGCGGTTTTCGTGCCCACGCCCTGATCGATCATCTCGGTTTCGGTGAAGAACGTGCCATCGACCAGCAATGTGTCGCAGCCGGCCATCAGGGCGGCCAGCGACTCGTCGACCGCCCCCAGCCCCGGCGCATAGAACACGCGATGCCCGGTGTGTTCATCGATGATCACCAGGCCGATGTTGTCGCCCGGGTGCGGGTCGGCCCGGTGCGGCGAATACGGCGGTGCTGCCGAGGACAGGGCCACGGCGATGAACCGCACGCCCGGCAGGTTGGCGATCGTGAAGGCGTTGCCCGCCTCGGGCACGATTTCCTGCCAGCGCACGCCACAGAAATGATCCAGCACGTTCAGCAGCGGCAGGCCAGTGGTCAGGTCTTCGTGAACCTGGCGCGTGCAATAGACATCAAGCGGCGCGCCCTCGCGCATGAGCGTCAGCCCCGTGGTGTGGTCGATCTGGCTGTCCATCAACAGGATCGCCTCGATGCCGGTGCCGCGCTCGCCCGGCGCGGCGCGCAGCGCCGGTGTTTCCAGAATCTGCTGGCGGATATCCGGCGAGGCGTTGATCAACAGCCAGCGGTCGTTATCGCCGCGCACCGCGATCGATGACTGGGTGCGTGCCACGGCGGCCGTCGTGCCCTCGTGCAGGGCCCGGTTGAGGCCCACGTTGCTGTTCCATTGCGGAAACCCGCCGCCGGCGGCCGATCCCAGAACACGTATTTGCATAAGCGGATTCGCTGGTTTTGAAAACTAAAGGGTAAGCGGTTCAACGCGGGTGCTCGTACAGTCGATCGAGCCGGGCGTTGTCCAACGGATGCGTCGCATTGAAAAAGCGATACCACGGGTGCAGGCCGGCCCGATGCGGGTTGATCGAGAACAGATCAGCCAGGGTGTCGGCCAGCCGGCGGCGGCCCACGTGGCCGGCGGCAAAGGCATCGGCCGCGAACTCGCACCCACGGCGATACCCGTTGAGCACCGGCCGCACGGCCCAGGCCGCCGGTGTGATCGTGACATAGATCAGCCACAGGACGACCGGCGCCGACGCGTCGAGGGTTGTGGCCATCAAACCACTGGCCACCAGGACCATATAGACCGCCACGAGCGCGGCCCGCAGCCCATCGAAACGCATGAGATGGCCGAGGCAGGCATGGCCGAACTCGTGAGCCACCACCGCCACAATCGCCGACGCCGACAATCGATCGACCAGCCCCTGCGTCAACACGATCCGTCCGCCGTGCCCACGGGCCTCGACGCGCGCGCCGACCTGTTCGGCCAGCGGCGGCTGGTCAGCCACGGTGATCGCGCAACGCGGGCGTCCGCAGGCTGCGGCCAAATCGCGCAGGCGTTCGACCAAGGCGGTATCCGTCAACGCGCCACCCGGCGCTTCCCCTGCTGGACTCAAGCTCTGATATGCCCGCCAGACACCCGCCAGCACCAACCAGCCGGCAGCCCATAGCCAGGGCACGAGCACATCCGGCGAAACGACGGCCACGCCCCAGAGTGCCGCCCCCAGTGGCAACAGCCCCGCAAACTGTCTCAGCTGTGCGGCCAGACGACCTTGTCGTTGCCTGCCGGGCGCCACCAGCGCGCGCAGCACTTGATCGCCGGCCACCGCCAGGACCAGACACAACCCTGCCGGCACCGCGGCACGCTCGCCGGCCAGCAGGCCCGTGCCCCAGGCAAACACAACAGCCAATAGGGCGAGTCCCGTGGCACGAACCTGGCCAGCCAAGCGCAGCCCGGCCCGTCGCTCGCCCTCGCCGCGAGCCGTGGAATCCGCAGCGCCCGCCGCCAGATAACGACACTGCACACGATACAACCCCGCATCGACAACCACGCCGAGCACGAGCCAGCCGGCAAGCAGCCCTGGAAAGACGTTCATCGTCGTGCCAGCCTCCCGGCATCCGCGGCGGCCCGGCCTGTCGTTCGCGCTCGGAGGGTATCCATGACGATAAGTCTAAACGGCCGAAGCACCCGCCTCGAAAAGTCGCTCGTAAAAAAAGACGAGCCGATCATCGGCTCGTCTGTCGGGGTCGGCCAGCCGGCGACGAGGCCGACTCATTCCTCCGGCAAGGCATACACCACGATCTGATCGCCCACCTGATCCTTCAGAATCGTGTTGCCCCCGGCAACGAAAGCGACATACTCCCGGCCCTGATATTCATAGACCGACGGATTGGCGACGACCGGCGCCATGGCCTGATCCGACCAGAGCTCCTCGCCGCTTTTCAGGCTGTAGGCTCGCACCTTCGAATCCATCGACGCGCCGATGAAGATCACGCCGCCGGCGGTCACGGCCGGCCCGCCGATGGTGGGCGAGCCCCAGGCCTCGGGCATGATGAAACCATACTGTTGCGACGCGCCCATCGGACGCCGCCATTTCACGTCTCCGGTATGCATGTCGATGGCCACCAGCTCGCCGAAAGGCGGCTTCCAGCAGGGCATGCCCAGCCAGTTCCGCGCCACTTCAAGGCGCATGCCATAGGGCGAGCCGGCCTGGGGCGAGAAGCCGGCCTCGTTGCCCGAGGTCTTGTCGGCGGCTTCATAAGCTTGGCGATCGTAGAGCTTGATGTACTGAACGATGCGCGAGGTGTTCACGATCGCGGTCTGGCTGACCGGATCATAGGCCACGCCGCCCCATTGCACGGCCCCCGCACTGTCGGGAAAGGCCATCGCTCCCTCGCCTTTCGTGGTTGGCGGGGTATACATGCCGCGGTAGTCGAGGTTGTCCCACAGACGCGTGCAGGACCCGCCGCCGACGATATCGGCCAGCTTCCAGACATCCGGCTTCTCGGATTGATCCAGCAGCGGCGCCGGCTTGGTCGGGAACGGCTGGGTCGGCGAGAGCTCCTCGCCGACCACCGAGCCATCACCGCGCGGCACCGGGCGTTCCTCGATCGGCCAGATATCCTCACCGGTCTTGCGATTCACGGCAAACAGAAAGCCCATCTTCGTGGCCTGCAGCAGCGCCGGGATGGTCTTGCCGTCCACGGTGATATCCATCAGCGTCGGTGCGGCGACCGTGTCGTAGTCCCACACATCGTGATGCACCCACTGGCGCGACCAGACGACCTCGCCGGTCTCGACATCAAGCGCGGTGGTGGATGTTGCCAGCGGAATCGATTCGGTGCGGTTGCCGCCCCAATAGTTCGGCGACGGCGATGATACGGGCAGATAAACCAGTCCGAGATCGGCATCGGCCGACATCTGTGTCCAGACGTTGGCCGTGCCGGACTCGGCGCGCACGTCATCCGGCAGGGCCTCGAACGTCCACTCGCGCTCGCCCGTACGGGCATTGATCGACCACACCGTGCCGGGCGGTGCCTGCTCGTAGGCCCAGTCCTTGCCGGCCCAGCCGAGGATCAGATGATCGCCCACCACGGTCGGCGGCTGGAGCAGCGACAACGGATATTTGTCATGCACGGTGTTCCACTGATTCACGTCGAGCATGCCGTTGTCGGCGAAACTTTTGCACCTCTTGCCGGTCTCGGCATCCAGCGCGAACAGCCTGGCATCCACCGTGCCCATATAGACCACTTTCTGACAGGCCTTGCCCGGCACCGGATCCGCGGCCTGCCAGTAGGCCACGCCGCGGTTCTTCAACACCGGCTGGGTCAGTGCCTTCTTCGGGGCATGGGTATCGAACACCCATTTCTTCTCGCCGGTGCCCGGATCAATGGCGAACAGACGCCCGAACGGCGTGCCGACATACAGCGTGTTGTCAGCAAACACCGGCGTGGATGACCACACCGTGGCCGGCACGTCACCGCTGCCGTCCGAGAGATCGCCGGTATGAATCGACCAGACCTTTTCGAGCTCGTCGACGTTGTCTGCAGTGATCTGTGTCAGCGGGCTGTACTTCTGCGCGCTGAGCTGGCCGTGGAACGAATCCCAGATCGGCTGGCGCGGAGCGGCGATACCGTTGGCCGCATTGGCCGCCGGGCCGGCCGGCGAAGTCTTGCCGGCCACGCCCGCCGTATCCTGCGCGAACACCGGAGTGGCCGCGACGGCCAGGCCCGCAACGGCCACGGCCTGCGCCAGGCCAGGCAAGCGATAACTCATCAAACGATTAGACATGATCAAACGCGTCCTTCGGCGCCAGCCGATCCGAAACAGTCGATGACAAGGCCCACCACGCCCACAAGCATGCCCAGGCACAGCCACCATTCATGCAATAACGCCCCAGCGAACGCATTGCCTGCAAGCGCCACGAAAATGACGCAGCGCCAGGCGACGCGCCCCCCGCGGCTCCCGGCACGGGCCAGTGCGAGGCCAAACACAACGAGCAGCACGCTCACGACAATCGTGAGCAATGCACCCAGCGTGCCGTTGACGCCGGTCAACGGTGCGAAATATCCATAAAGCGCTGCCACCAGGCTCATGAGCGTGCCGATGAACAACACGAGCACGCCCGGTCTGGCGGCCGAAGGTTTTGACATGACTTCTAACTCCCTGAAAAGCCAGCGTCCCCACACGCTGACATGGTTGGCAGCGATGCGCTGCCCGCTCGAGCCCTATCGGGCGCCGGGGGCATCTCGAACACGGGCCACGGCTGAAACCGGTCCCAAAGCGGCATTATACAACTAATTCCGGGGCTCGCTTGGCTCAGAAACAGGTCCGGCGGACGATCCATCATCGGGACCGGCATACCGTTTCACACAAGCACCAGTCAATGCCGAGGGCAACGACGCCCGAACGAGACGCCCGACCGAACCGCCCCCGTCCGGCCAGGGTGCGGCCCGGCTCATCCTTTGATCACAACCACCTCAACACCCGGCACGGCGTACGTTATTGTATATTTCCAAGGATACGCATCGCCGTATCGACAACCTGCGCCGTGACGCCAGTCGGCAGAGCGCGTGATCAAAGGAGCTCGACTTGACCGCCAAAGAACGACGACCTGCAGGGCGCGGGATTCACCCGTTCCACGCATTACTGCTTTCGGGCACTTTCCCACTGTTTCTCGGCGCCGCCTTGACCGACTACGCCTATGCGGCCTCGTATCAGATCGAATGGAGCATGTTTTCATCCTGGCTGATCATCGGCGGCTCGCTATTCACCGGCCTGGCCGCGGTTTGTGCCCTGCTGGGTGTCTTCGTCGCCGATCGTAAAGGCGTCTATGCCATCTACCTGCTTCTTTTGCTCATCGTCACGGCAGCGGGGGTGCTCAATGCGCTCATCCATGCGCGCGATGCCTGGGCCATGATGCCGAGCGGCTTCATCCTGTCGATCGTGACGGCCATCCTGGGCTGTTTCGTCACGCTGTTCGGCTTTTCTCGTATCGGCGTCGGAGCCCGGTCATGAAGATTCACTCACTCACCTCGCCCGCTCTCATCTGTGCCCTGGCCCTCGGGGCCGCCACCGGCGTGGCCGCTGCAACGCCCGAGGGCCAGGAATTCGGGCCCAACCCGAATCTTCCCGAGCCCCAGCGCGGCCTGCTGCCCAACATGACCATTCCCGAGCCCGTGCCCTGGGACGGCCAGAAGCCGACCGTGCCCGAGGGCTACTCGATCAGCGCCATCGCCACCGATCTGCAGGTGCCCCGTCACCTGCTGGTACTGCCCAACGGCGATATCCTGGTCGCCGAAGGCAAGGGCGGCGGCAAAGCGCCGCGCCTGAAGCCCAAGGACTTCATCGCCGGCATGATCCAGTCGCGCGGCACCACGTCGGTCAAAAGCGGCGACCGGCTGACCCTGCTGCGCGACAGCGACGGCGACGGCACCTACGAACAACAGGGCGTCTTCGCCAGAAACCTCAACGCGCCCTACGGCCTCGCGCTGATCGACAACCATCTCTACGTCGCCGACCAGGACGCGCTGATCCGCTTCGATTATCAGACCGGCCAGCGCCGGGCCAGCGGCCCGCCGCAACTGGTCACCAAGCTGCCGTCCGAGATCAACCACCACTGGACGAAATCGCTCACCGCCAGCGCCGATGGCCAGCATCTGTATGTCGGCATCGGCTCGAACAGCAACATCACCGAGCGCGGCATGGAAGCCGAAGTGGACCGCGCCGAGATCTGGGAAATCGATCCCGATACCGGCGCCCACCGCGCCTATGCCACCGGCCTGCGCAACCCCACCGCCCTGGCCATCCAGCCCGGCACCGACACCCTGTGGACCGTCGTCAACGAACGTGACGAACTCGGCCCCAACCTCGTGCCCGACTACCTGACTTCGGTCAAGCAAGGTGCCTTCTACGGCTGGCCGTACAGCTACTGGGGCCAGAACGTCGACCCGCGCGTCCGACCGAAAAACCCGAAGAAGGTCGAATCGGCCATCGCCCCCGACTACAGCCTGGGCTCGCACCACGCGCCCCTGGGCGTGGCGTTCTCCAATAATGCCGTCGGCGGCCAGTTCACCAACGGCGTATTCGTCGGCGAGCACGGCAGCTGGAACCGTGGCAACCCCGTCGGCTATCGCGTCGTGTTCATCCCGTTTCAGAACGGCCGGCCCGCCGGCCAACCCGTCGACTTCGTCTCCGGCTTCCTCAGCGGTGACAAAAAGACCCGCGGCCGCCCGGTCGGCGTAGCTGTCACCGATGACGGCGCCGTGCTCGTCGCCGACGACCTCACCAACGCCGTCTGGCGGATCAAGCGCGATGGCGCCCGGACAGGCAGCGAGGCGTCGGCGTTGGACAGCGGCATGAACGACGGGCTGAGCGCCGACTCAGACGCCGCGACAGAACAGGCACAGCCTGAAACCCGCAACGCCGAGCGTCCGTCCGCCGAGTCGACCGAGCCGATGGCCCGTGAAAACGACTCGCCGGATGATGACGTTCAGAGGGCACCGTCTGCTGACACGCCCGATGACGCCGCGACGCAATCCACAGAGACGCCCTCGGCCAACGAAGACAACCCCACGTCGACACAGAACTAGGAGGCAAAGCTGACCGTCGAATACAACACCGAACGGCGGTCAGCGAGCTCCCCTCGTGTCAAAGCATCGCGTGCATGCGCGTGTTCATGACTAGCCGATGGGCATAAGGCATTCAGTCCGGCCTGTCTCATGACCGAACACACGAAACAATCCGAAGGCGAACGGAAAGCCGCCGATCCCAGATCGGCGGCTTTTATTGTGTTCATGGGCAGCGGATTACTTCGATCAACACATGACGCCTCCCTGATGCGGTAACCGTCGAGCCTCAACTTGACGGCCTTGTGGGCCGGCCAACGAACGATCCAGCGGCGTCAGCCTCTGTCGACGTCAAACCGGGCGACCTATCGCATCG
Source organism: Lysobacterales bacterium (assembly GCA_002715985.1). Lineage (GTDB taxonomy): Bacteria > Pseudomonadota > Gammaproteobacteria > Nevskiales > Salinisphaeraceae > Salinisphaera. The sequence continues at coordinate 8,377 of PBAO01000035.1, forward strand.
GCACGTATCAATCACCGAGGCCGATATCGTCGATACGCCCTCACCGCTCGCACCCGTCCCGCCCTGCTGCTCGCACAACGGCTCGTGTCGTTGCTTCATGTCGGCGCTCATCACCGCCGGCGCTCACGCCGACATGTCGTCCCCGGGCCTTCTCGAGACCTGCGTCTCGCCCGTGCTTTCAGTCATCGTGAACGCCTCGATCACCTGTTGTCGGGTTTCGCATGGAATTGCCGTCGTCGCCTTCGGATTCCACCCCGAAGGCAGAATTGTTGCATCCCACACGCCGCTGTCTTGGCCCGGAACACGAGGTACCGTGTATAACGGTGCATCACGACTCGTGGCGCAGGAATCAAGGGAGAGACCATGAAGGCAGCCGTGCTCAATAACCCGGGCGGTCTCGACAGGATCGAGGTCACCGAACGCGAGCGGCCGCGCCCCGGCGCCGGCGAGATTCTGGTGCGCATCCACGCCAGCTCGCTGAATTTTCACGACTACGCGGTGGCCAACGGCACGATCCCGACGGCCGATGGCCGCGTACTGATGTCCGACGGCGCCGGCGAAGTCGTCGAGATCGGCGACGGCGTCGGCGAATTCGCGGTCGGCGATCACGTGGTATCGACGTTCTTTCCGAACTGGGTGGACGGCGAGATCACCGCGGCGAAGCGCGACGGCACGCCCGGCGATCGCGGCGAAGGCATGGCGGCGGAGTATGTGGCCGCGCCGGTGAACGCCTTCACGCACGCGCCGGCCGGCTATTCGCATGCCGAAAGCGCCACGCTGCCCTGTGCCGCACTCACCGCGTGGCGTGCCCTGATGGTCGAGGCGCGTATCAAACCCGGCGATACGGTGCTCGTGATGGGCACGGGCGGTGTCTCGATCTTTGCCCTGCAGTTTGCCCGCGCGGCCGGCGCGCGGGTGATCGCGACCTCCAGCTCCGAGGCCAAGATCGAGCGCCTGCAGGCCATGGGCGCGAGCGCGACCGTGAACTACGCCCAAGACCCGGACTGGGGCCGCACCGTGCGCAAGCTCACCGACGGCCGCGGCGTTGATGCCGTGGTCGAGATCGGCGGCCCCGGCACACTCGCGCAGTCGATCGCGGCCTGCCGTATGGGCGGGCACATCAGCCTGGTCGGTGTACTCACCGGCGTGGCCGGCGAGGTGCCGACCGCGGCATTCTTCTATTCCAATCTCACCATGGCGGGCATCACCGTCGGCAGCCGCGCTCAGCAACAGGACATGATTCGGGCGATCGAGTCCAACGGCATCAAGCCGGTGATCGATCGCAGCTTTGCGCTCGACGAGATCGCCGATGCGTTTCGCCATCAGGAAGCCGGCCGTCATTTCGGCAAGATCGGGCTCACTCTGTAAGCCCGTCGGTGTTGTGTACGCGTGCGCGCGAAGGCTGGTTTGCGGGACCATGGCGTATGAGGCGCGCCGCGCCGTCGCAAGGCCTGATCACGGCACGCCACGCGAACAACGCTTGAACCGGCCGCCAGCGAGTAGCACACCATGATTGAACACGTCGACGATGACCGCTCCCCGTTTCGCATGAGGCTGTTCACCACCGGCGGCCCGCTCGAAAGGACCGGCGGCCCGCGCTCCGGCCCGCTCACGCTGGCGGTGCCCGTGGCGCGTGTCATGACGAAGAACTCGCTCGACATGATCGACGCCGACCGCGACGAGATCGTGGAGGCGACGCGCGCGGTACTCGCGGCGGGTGCGCGCGACGCAGTGCTGATCACCCACGGCACCGATATGCGGGCCGATACCGTCGCGGTGCTGGACAGGCCGGGTGCGCCTGTCGTGCGCGCCGGCGCCCGTGCGTGCGTATCGCGTGGCCGACGCCGCCCGGAACCCCGCCCAGGCGCTGATGGCCACCCGCCTGCTCGTGCCGGGATTTATGCCGTGCCGCACGGGTGCGTCGCGCGCGGTGATCGGGCGGTCAAGAATGACGAACGCCTGACCATCAGCCCCCGCGCGATGAGCTCGGCCAACGCACAGCGCGGTTGAAGTCGAGACATGGCACGCGCAATGCCGAATCTCACCGAAGGCTCGATCGTGCGGGCGCTGATCGCGCTCGCGGTGCCGATCGTGTTCGCCAATCTGTTGCAGACCGCCTACCAGCTGATCGACACCTTCTGGGTCGGCCGGCTTGGCGCCGGGGCGGTGGCCGCGGTGTCGCTGAGTTTTCCGGTGATCTTTTTCCTGATCTCGCTCGGGCTCGGTCTGGCCGTGGCCGGTACGATTCTGGTGGCCCAGTATCAGGGGCGCGGGGACACGGCCATGGTCAACCGTGTTTCGGCGCAGGCGTTGATCGGCGTGGTCGCGTTCTCGCTGGTGCTGGCCGTGCTCGGCTTCATCGGCGCGCATGCCGTGGTCGCGTTTCTGGGCGCGGCGGATGATGTCTTGCCGATGGCCACGCGCTATCTGCGCGTATCGTTCGTCGGGCTGCCGTTTCTGTTCGCCTACGTGATCTTCCAGTCGCTCATGCGCGGCGTGGGCGATGCGCGCACGCCTCTGGTGATCGTGACCGGCACCGTCGCGCTCAACTTCGTGCTCGATCCGCTGTTCATCCTCGGCTGGGGGCCGATACCGGGCATGGGCGTGAGCGGCGCGGCGCTGGCCACGGTGATCACCCAGGGCCTGGCCGCGGTGGTCGGCCTGGCCATGCTGTTCTCGGGGCGTTACGGCATTCGCCTGGCGCGCGCCCATCTGGCGCCGGACTTCGCCCTGATCTGGCGGCTGCTCAAGCTCGGCCTGCCGGCGGCGGTCGAACAATCCACCCGCGCGCTCGGGCTGATGCTGATGACCATACTCGTGGCCGGCTTCGGCACCGTGGCGCTGGCCGCCTACGGTATCGGCACGCGCATGCTCAGCTTCGTGATCATTCCCGCGCTGGGCCTGTCGCAGGCGACGTCGGCGCTGATCGGCCAGAACATCGGCGCCGAGCGTATCGATCGCGCCGAGCGCACCGCCTGGCTGAGCGCGGCCATCGCGCTGGTGGTGTTGTCGGCCGTCGGGGGGCTGGCCTTCGTGTTCGCCGAATCGATCGTGCGGCTTTTCGTGCCCGGCGCGCCGGATGTGATCGCCACCGGAACGCTGTTTGTACGCATCACCGCGCTCACCTACGGCGTGATCGGCGCCCAGACCGTGATCACCGGGGCGTTTCGCGGCTCGGGGAATACGCTGGTCGCCATGGCGATCGCCTTGGTATCGCTATGGATGCTGCAGTTTCCGCTCGCCTGGCTGCTGTCCGAACGCGCCGGCCTGGGCGAGACCGGCATCTGGATCGCCTACCCGATCCAGAACGTGATCACCTGTGTGATTGCCGCACTCTGGTTCGCGCGCGGCACATGGAAACAGCGCAGCGTCATCGAGGCCGCGCCGCCGCCGCAGCGTGCAGCAGCCGAGTATCGCCCCGGCAGCGTCACGAACACGACACTGCGATAAGAGTCCGTTGTCGTGTCGCGTGGGTAGTCATCGCCGGTGGATTCAGGTTTCAATCACATCCAGGCACCACAGCTCCCAGCCGCCATGCCACGCCGCCCCCGCGTAATGCTACCCAACGTGCCCGTGCATCTCATTCAACGGGGCAATAACCGCGATGCGTGTTTCTTTGCAGATGAAGACTATCGGTGCTACCTCGACTGGCTACACGAATACGCCGAGTCAGAAGGCTGTTGCATCCACGCCTATGTGCTCATGACCAATCATGTGCATCTGCTACTGACCGGTCACGACACCGGCAGTATCGGGCAGCTCATGAAGCGCCTCGGGCAGCGCTATGTCCAATACATCAATCGAACCTACCGGCGCAGCGGCACGCTTTGGGAAGGACGCTACCGCTCCTGTCTCGCCCAGGACGAGCACTATGTCCTGGGCTGCTATCGCTACATCGAGCTGAATCCGGTCCGGGCGGCCATGGTCGAGCATCCGGCGGACTATCGCTGGTCCAGCTATCGCATCAACGGGCAAGGCGAAAGCAGTCGCCTGATTACGCCCCACAAGCTCTATCAGCAACTCGGCGAAACCGCAGAAACGCGAACGGCCGCTTATCGAGAGCTATTCCGCTATCAACTCGACCCCGGCTTGATCGACGAGATTCGGAAAGCCACCAACGGCAACTACGTACTCGGCACCGAGCGTTTTGAGACACATGTCGCCGAGATGCTTGGACGACGCGTATCGCGAGGCTCGCCGGGACGGCCACGAAACACCGCAAACGAGTAACAGAGCATGCGGGAAACCGCGGTCTGAGCCGGCCCGCCCGCACGGACCTTGTCTAACGCCTCGACAAGCCTAGCCTATCAACGGCCGCTCACCGTGTTCCAGCATCGCCGGGATGACCAGATCCTCCTCATCAAACAGATGACGGTCGAGCAGATGCAACAAGCACTCGGCGTCATCGGCATAACGCTCCGCTGCACGCTGGCGCGCGTCGGGGTGCCGGCTCAGCTCGTGCAAAAGCGCCCGGCCGCTGTCTGCCACACGCAGCACCTCGTCGTGGATCACATCGTGGTCGTTCTCGAGCACATCGAAACCACGTGCAAATCGTCGGTCCAGCCGACGAAACCGCGGGAAATACTGATCATCCTCGATACGATGATGGCCCTCCAGATGCCGTAGATGATGGGCCAGCTGCGGCATGAAGCGGCGCTGAAACAGGCCGGGCTCGAGCTGCCCGGCCCGGAATGCCGCCGTCAAGTCAGCCAGCGCCGCCCCCTCCCGACGCAAGCCGTCGTGCACGCTGCGCCAGAACGCAGCCAGCTCGCCATAATTGCGGTGTCCCGACCACGCCGAGCGCGGATAACGGGCACGCAAAACAGCAATATCATCCGACAGGCCGGACCGGTTCTCCAGATGCAACACGGGCTGACAGTCAGTCATGGCGGGAAGCGAAGCACGCTCAACGGGGTATCAACGGCAGCATACCAACGCCGTCGAATGCTCGGGCAACGAGTAACACGAGGCTCACCATAACGGCCACGAAACGAAGTTAGCGACCAGCAAAGCACGCCGAAAACCGTGGTCTGTCCCCTATTGTTCATCTCAAGCATTAGCGGAGGAATTTCATTGCGATTGGTCGTTGTCGTGAAGTTCGCATGAAGTTCGCATGAAGTTCGCCAGAGCGCGAAAATATACGCAATAGGCCATCGCCGCTTAGACCGAATTCAATATGGTCTTCGCCGTGATCAGCACCACTTATGACGCTACGCCCCCTAGTGATACTGATGAATTCGGCGAAATCTGATTCGATCATTGGGCCAACTTCGGGCCCACCTAAGGTAAAACTCGCCATCAAATGTTCCTAATGTGCATAACGCCCAAGCTCAGTTGCCGCCGGAGCTGCCGTAGGCCGCGGAGGGGACCCGAAACGCGGCAGCGTTTGGGGCGGTCAACTGCAGCGACCTGTTGTGTTTTTTAACGCAGAGCATCCATGAGCTCTTCTTCTTTGGTTTCATCTACCAACAACTCTAATAGGTCTAGCTCCGAAAAGCTTTCAGATACGTTTTCGTGAACGATATGGCCTAGCGCTCTAAGACGAGCCAGCTTTTGCGGTGCTTGGATTCTTCTGTAGAGTTTTTTGTTCTTAACGATCGATTCAACAAATGCCTCCGCTGCGAAATCGTCGAATTTCTTGAACATCGACGTGATTCGTGGAATAGCGGCATCAGCGTAAAAGTCTTTTCGAGAGAATCTTGAGCTATGCCCCATGTAGCCGACGTAAGTCATAACCAAAGCTCTGACATACTCCGGTATGAGGTCTTGTGGAACATAAGGCGCGTATGGCGATAGCTCGCGTACTAACCGAGCCTCAGCATCCCAATCATCTAAGGAATCACTTAACTCGGTTACTAGCGGCTGAAGTTTGTAGCGTTTAGCACCGTTAGTTAGATAACGCATACCGCCAGCTTTCGATACGAAAGAAAACGCTGCGTCTGTTGTGCGTCTGTTACCTTTCGCTATCTCTTGATCTACGCGCCTAGATACTTGCACTTTCACGGATTTTGGAAGCACTGCCCACAAGCTCGGAGATACGAATTCGATATTGCCGCGGAGTACAGTAGAGGCGCCAGTATGGATATAGGCGGTATATAAGCGGTTTGCTAATTCATTTTTATATATTTCCGGAAGTTCGGAAAGCGCGTTCTCGATAGCAAGCTCATTTCGGTCAAAATCTTGAGAACCGATTTGGGTTATATAGTCACTTATATCGATTATTGTGGGAGGGAAAGGTTCCGATAGAACGTATCGGCAGCAGTCTTCGAACATTGCCAATACTTTTAGAACGGACGGGTCCGTGCTTTTCGGATGGCCGTCGAAGATATGCCGAGTTTCTTTCGAATGTTTCAAAACCTTCGATGCTTCCCAGCCAATTACACCTATTTTGTACCCACCGTCGATTAGCTGATCGTCATTAACGAAATTCTGGAAGTCCTCGTAGCTTTTTATTTCTCGAGAACAATCGATTGACTGATTAAAAAGCGGCAGGCTTCGGTGAATAATTTTATTTCTTAGATCATCTACTACAGCGTTCCAGAAACAACCGATGGCGCTTCGGTATCCTCCGACGGGCAATACCCGTAACGCCTCAAGAATATACGGATTATCTTGGAATTCCTCTCTGACCGACTGCAGCGATCTCTCTATGAGAGGCTTAAACTCCTCAGAATCGACTTGCATTAATTCGGACATTCCCCACCCCTTTTCTGTAAACACAACGCCCAAGCTCAGCCGTCGCCCTGCAGGGGCGATCGGCTGCAGCGATTCGTTAGATTGCTATCCCGCCGTGTTCGGATGCCACTGATACATAATGAAATCGCTTGGCCCGGCTGTATAGCGATCATAAAGACCTCGACCACGCTCGTTGTAGTGCTGAGTGACCCACCGTACGACGGGCCAATTGCGCTCTTCGGCTATTGTTCCGAGCCGCTCGAATAGTGCATCCGCTGCGCCGCTGCCTCTTGCGTGGGGAGCAATGAACATATCGTCTGCGAAGCCCATGTCACAGCCGCTGAGCGGACGTGGACACGATCGGAAATGCAGAAATCCGAGTGCAGTTCGCCCCCGGTCACGAACTATCAAGCCCTCTAATACGTGCCCCGAATCTAACAACCACTTCCATACATTATCCGCAATTTCGTCGGTTAGCTCAGTTTTGTAAAACTTCGCATAGCCTTGGAATAACTGTCGCCATTCGGCATTGTCGCTTTCACACACGAAATACGTTTCAAATTCGCTCATCGATCACCGCCCCTTCACATCTAACGCCGAAGCTCAGTTGCCGCTCGAAGCGCGGCAGCGCTTTGGGCGGTCAACTGCAGCGATTTGTTATGCCCGTTCACCGCTGTATTTGAAAAGCAAGCCAACTGGCGATTGTTTAAGTTCGGTGGATTCATCTGCAAGTTTTCGAATTGATTCCGGAATGTCTTTAAGCTTCGGCGCATCGAGCATTTGATCTGCTGCGATTGCTGCCAACCCCCACACCGGCATTCCAGTAGCTGCTGCCGTCACTGCCAGTGAGCCCACTACGAACCATGAACCAACGTCACTCCCTGCAAACTTCCAACCTTTCGCCCGGAGATCACGGATGCTTTTCTTGTGTTCATCAAACGCGTTTTGAACGTTATCGAACACTTGGTCGCCGGTGCGATGAAAATTTGCCGGATTGAGCTCGGCTAGTTCCGCAACACCCTGCTGCAAAATGCTCCGAATCTCCGCTAATGCGCCGTCCTTTCGCACTTGAATCAATGCCGCCGGAGGCACGTCGCCAAGCCACTCCATTTCATTTTCCGCCAAGTCCTGGAGTCCTCGAAGCATGTGTAGGTCTGTTGCCGAATCTTGATCTTGCGCCCTACCGGCGTCGTATTCGAGCTTCCAAGAGAAGAATTGCCACGAAGTCGGTGCATCGATGAGTGGAGTACCGCGAAGCCTGCGTGCTTTGATCAGCAGCTCGTTGCTCGTGCTCATGCGGCCTAGGGCTTGTGACGCGAGGATGACACCGGGGTTTTTTATACCCAATAACTGCGAGGTCTCGTGTTCAGCAGCGCGCTTCAGTTGGTCCTCAAGCGAGCCCGTCCACTCGGTATCGAAAAGGACCCTTTTTGGGTCCACAACCGCCCTCGTTACATCTTCGATGGTTTCTAGCTCAGTTGCGTATTCGAGAAGGCTCTCGAATGTATCAAAACTGCGGCCAAATATTTTTTCGGCGTGAATCAACGCATCCTCTTGGCCTAGCCTGAAAAAATAGTCTTTCTCTTGTTCCTCTATGGCCGACATATCGGGCAATACAACTACGATAGGCGGAGATACCTCGCAGCAGGCCAGTTCCTTGTATTTAAGAATGTTTAGCGCATGCTTGATTAGATAATAAGCTCGTCGTTGCGGTGTCGTGCGTTCGAATATATGAGCAGAACGCAAAAATGGACAAGGAAGGATGATCGTATCCGTATAAAGGCCACACTTTGACGCAATATTTTCGTATGGGGACGGAAACAGGTCGCCGCCGAACACGCCCTTGAGGGAATCATGCATATCTTCAATGTGCGCATGTGCAGCCTCTGCTGTCTGCGACCAAAACTCATTTACTGTTTCGAGGAAATCATCGAGGTTCTCGTTCAGCTGAGTTATTGATTCGTCATTCTGAGAAAGCGCTTTACCCGCGTCATGAGGGGTAAGGCTTCGTTCCTCCATGGTTTTATAGTAAGCCCCAAAATTTCGCTCCAAGAAAGTGAAGTACGTGTTCTGAATTTCAGCAAGTGGGATAGCTTCTTTCAGCTCGCGCCGATCGTGGAACGCCTCTACGCCCAATGCCATTGACCTTACGAAGGAGTCAACCGATGCGAGGTCGATTGATCCGTCCGGCGCGTAGCGAACGTTCTCCAGGCTATTTCCTACCTGCAATCCTTCGACAATCTTGATGTTTCCGGCTTCGAGTTCAGCCTTCAAGATTTCCAGCCGCCGCCGCAGCCTTGCCTCGTAGGCTGCTTGGTCACCTGACGTGGGCGTGGTGTGTTCTTCACTCATAGGGCATAACGCCTAAGCTCAGTTGCCGGCCGAAGCGCGCCAGCGCTTTGGGCGGTCAACTGCAGCGACATGTTAGGGCCACCTGCTTATTTGAATCGAGTTGTACATTTTACCGATCACTGGCTTCCATAAGGCTTGTTCTGGTTCTCGGTACGCCAGATTTATTCGCAAATCCTGGGATGAAGTAAAGATCTGAACTATGTATACGATTACTGGCCCTTTGGGCCCGCTTCGGCGGAATGAAGTGATAAGCGCCGGATATCCCGAAATGTCTTTTCTATTTATACCGAAAAAGTTTTTTAGACTATTACCCTGCGTCGCCACTACTTTTGAGAGCATCTGCTGCATATACGCTTCTAGGCTTTTAAGGTCGGACTTAGAGAGTTCCGTGATATCCGAGGATGGGTCAGACGCAGGAGTTGTCGAATCGACTCGAACCGAAGCGTATGTCGAGCGAGGCATTGAGTTTGCTGCCAAAAGGTTAACTTCGCCGGTTTCATCAGATATATCAACTCCAGATAAGTCGAGAGCTGCTTCCGCCGACGTGCCGATTAGCTGTTGCTCATCATTGCCAAGCAAGCGCCAACTCTTCGGCACTTCGAGCTGCACGCCGCGGGGCAAGCTGACCTTGACGAAGTGCGAAGCAGCCTGCGCTTGAGCAGCAAACAGTAGCAGCGCGAGAATAATTATTTTTTTCGGCATATAACCCCCTCTCTATTCCAGCCCCTAACGCCAAAGCTCAGTTGCCGACCGAAGCGCGCCAGCGCTTTGGTCGGTCAACTGCAGCGTTTCGTTATGTTCGCTCGTAATCTGGAACCCAGCCCAAAAGTTCATAGAACTTGTCACAAAACTGCTGCTCGCCGCTGTCGAAGGGATACACCCTCGTCGGATACTCTGCAAGAAAACGGACAAACTCGCGGTATAGCGTTATCAACCAATGACTCCGACCCATTTCGTCGGCGAAGTCGGTGATTTTTCTTCCTTACATTTCTTTTTGGAAATGGTAGACCGCGTTTCTCGCCCGCCGGAGCAGATCAACCCCTTCTCGGTTCTGATCTAAGATTTCTTCGATTTTCTGGTCTCGAAGCTTAAGCTTCTTCCAGCCCTCGATTACCACGAACATGGACGCGAAGAATTGAAACGTTAAAGCAACCGACTCTGCTGCGGTATTTTCCTCGAGGCACATCCATCTATCAGCGTTTAATTGCGCCAACAAAAGATGTTGCCCCCATGACGCGACTTCCTTTAACTCTTCCCAATTCATCACTAGACATAACGCCAATTCGACGACATCTATTTATATAGCACGCTGACCGAAGTCGATCTAATACCACTTTAGAATGGCTTTTGGCGCTAACATGCGCGTTAGGTCGACACTAACGGCGAGCAAGATGCCTACACGCTCCGCAAAACAGCCAAGGCTTCTAGATCAAGTTCGTCGTAGGCTTCGAGTCGGCCACTACAGCATTCGCACAGAGCAGACGTACATTGCCTGGATAAAACGGTACATTCTTTTTTATGGCAAGCGCCATCCGAAAGAGATGGGAAAGGGGGAAATCGAGGCCTTTCTTACGTACCTGGCGGTGGAGCGCTCGGTATCCGCCGCGACGCAGAATCAGGCGTTGAACGCGATTCTCTTTCTGTATCGCACGGTGCTTGAGATCAACGTCGACTGGATGACTGAGGTCGTTCGCGCCAAGCGTAATCCACGTATTCCCGTGGTAATGAGCGAGGCGGAAGTCCGACGAGTGTTGGCGCATCTTTCGGGAACGTACGCCGTTATAGCGTCGTTGCTTTACGGTTCCGGCCTGCGGCTTATGGAGGCCGTTCGTCTTCGCATCAAGGACGTTGATTTCGATTATCGCCAGATCGTAGTGCGCGATGGAAAAGGCGCGAAGGATCGCGTTACGCCCCTGCCTCGGATGGCGGTCGAACCGTTGCGCCAGCAAATAGAAGACATCAAGCAACGCCACGCACGCGATGTGGCCGCCGGCTACGGCGAGGTGTATTTGCCCAACGCACTCGGTGTGAAGTATCCGAACGCGGCGCGCGAGTTGGCCTGGCAATACGTATTCGCCTCTGAACAGCTATCCATTGATCCGCGATCGGGGCTCACGCGTCGTCACCATATCAACGAGAAGGGGCTACAGCGGGCGGTGAAGCAAGCGGTCGCCAAGGCAGGCGTGCACAAGAAAGCCAGTTGTCATACCTTCCGGCATTCTTTCGCCACGCACCTGCTCGAGCGCGGCAACGATATCCGTACGGTTCAGGAATTGCTTGGGCATAAGGATGTGCGAACGACGATGATCTATACGCATGTACTCAAGCGTGGCGGCTTGGGGGTGGCCAGCCCGCTGGATACTTGACGGAAGAAGATCACGAATGGTGCGCGGTTCGAGTCATAGTGGGGAACAGCATGCTCACTGAAGCATTGACTGATGTTTCAGATGATTAACGAAACATTTTCTCTAGGGCGTGTCGTCATGAGATATGCCGTCGCATTGCCCGCGCCGGGCGTGTTAGGCAAGGCGCGGGCCGCCGAGCGTGGCCCGTCACGGTCAAGGCCCGTAACGCCGCATGGCGCGTCCGGCGCGAGCAACCCGAATGGGCCGGTGGCCAAGCCCCGGCAATCCTGCGTTATCG
>PBAO01000036.1 GCA_002715985.1 Lysobacterales bacterium
ACGTACCGGTCGGATATCCAGACGGTTCTTGATGTTGTCGGGGATCTCGGCGAGATCCTTCGTGTTCTCGTCGGGAATGACCACGATCTTGATCCCGCCACGATGGGCCGCCAAGAGTTTTTCCTTCAACCCGCCGATCGGCAATACGTCGCCACGCAGCGTGATTTCGCCGGTCATGGCGACATCCGCACGCACCGGAATCTGGGTCAGCGACGAGACCATCGACGTGCACATGCCCACACCCGCAGAGGGTCCATCCTTGGGGGTCGCCCCTTCGGGAACATGCACATGCAGATCCGATCGGGTCATGAAATCGCGCTCAATACCGAGCGCGGCATAGCGCGACCGAATCACCGTGAGGGCCGCCTGTATCGACTCCTGCATCACATCGCCCAGCGAACCGGTGTTGAGCGGCTTGCCCTTGCCGGGCACGGCCACCGACTCGATCGTGAGCAGTTCACCGCCGACTTCGGTCCAGGCCAGGCCGACCACCTGGCCGATGCTGTCGTGCTCTTCTGCCCGGCCATAGCGGTATTTGGGCACGCCCAGATACTTGTCCAGGTTTCGCTTGGAGACCTGGGACATATCGCGATTCTTGTCGCTGACGAGCTCCTTGACCACCTTTCGACAGATCTTGGAGATATCGCGCTCCAGGTTTCGCACGCCGGCTTCACGCGTATAGCGACGAATGATGTCGGTCAGGGCATTGTCCGAGACCGAAAGCTCGGTCTCCTTGAGCCCGTTTTCCTTCATTGCCTTGGGCACCAGATATCGCTCGGCGATATTGACCTTTTCATCCTCGGTATAGCCCGACAACCGGATCACTTCCATACGATCCAGCAGGGGCGCCGGGATATTGAGCGTATTGGCCGTGCAGACGAACATCACCTCCGACAGGTCGTAGTCGACCTCGAGGTAGTGATCGGCAAACGTGTTGTTCTGCTCGGGGTCGAGCACTTCCAATAGCGCCGAGGCCGGATCACCGCGGAAGTCGTTGGCCATCTTGTCGACTTCATCGAGCAGGAACAGCGGGTTGCGAACACCCACCTTGGCCATGTTCTGGATGATCTTGCCCGGCAGACTGCCGATATAGGTTCGACGATGGCCACGAATCTCGGCCTCATCGCGGACACCGCCCAGGCTCATGCGCACGAACTCGCGATTCGTGGCTTTCGCGATCGAGCGCCCCAACGAGGTCTTGCCCACACCCGGCGGGCCCACGAGACACAGGATCGGGCCCTTGATCTTCTTGACCCGGCTCTGGACGGCCAGGTTCTCGACGATGCGCTCCTTGATGCGTTCGAGGCCATAGTGATCGGCATCAAGCGTTTTCTGGGCCTTGTCCAGATCGATCTTGGTGCGCGAGCGCTTCTTCCACGGAATATCGACCATCCAGTCGAGATAATTCCGTACGACCGTTGCCTCGGCGGACATCGGCGACATGCTCTTGAGCTTGTTGAACTCGGTGGTGACCTTTTTCTTGGCCTCCTTCGGCATGCCCGCTTTTTCGATCTTCTCCTCGAGCTCGTCGAGATCGTTCGGCGCGTCGTCGATTTCGCCGAGCTCCTTCTGAATGGCCTTCATCTGCTCATTCAGATAATACTCGCGCTGCGACTTCTCCATCTGCTGCTTCACGCGGCCGCGGATCTTCTTCTCGATCTGCAGCACTTCGATCTCGGCATCGGTCTTGGCCACGATATGCTCGAGGCGCGAACCGGCATCCGCGATCTCGAGCACATCCTGACGTTCGTCGAGCTTCAGATTCAGATGTGCGGCGATCGTATCGGCCAGCCGGCCAGCCGCGTCCATACTGGACAGCGACGGCAGCAGCTCGGAGGGAATCTTCTTGTTGAGCTTGGTATAAGACTCGAACGTCGAGACCGCCTGACGCATCAGGGCATCGGCTTCAGCGCTATTGGGCTCGTTCTCGTCGATTTCAGCGTGCTCGGCGACAAGGCCACCATCGGCCTCGTGCAGATTGGAAAGCCGCGCCCGGTTGGCGCCTTCGACCAGCACCTTGACCGTGCCATCGGGCAGTTTGAGCAGCTGCAGGATCGAGGCCAGTGTACCGACGTCGTAGATATCATCGGCACCGGGATCATCGACATCCGCTGCACGTTGTGCGACCAGAAGAATCTTCTTGTCTTCGGCCATGGCCGCTTCCAGCGCGGCGATGGACTTGTCTCGGCCCACGAACAACGGGATCGCCATGTGGGGAAAGACCACCACGTCGCGAAGCGGAAGCACGGGTACCAGGGCGTTGTCTGCCATTCAGCCCTCGCTGACATAAAGCGGCCGGCAAGAGCCGGCCGCGTGGATTTCCAGAGAACATGGTGATCGGCCGGCCGGATTTCAATCGCAGCCGGCCCGCGGGAGGCGATCAGGCCCCGGCGCGCTCGACCTCGGCATTCTCGTAGACGATATAGGGCTGGGCATCGCCCTTGACCACGGCCTCGTCCACGACAACTTTCGAAACGTTCTCCATGGCCGGCAGTTCGTACATCACATCGAGCAGGATGGATTCGAGAATCGTACGCAGGCCACGAGCGCCCGTCTTGCGGGTCATCGCGCGATGTGCGATCGCCTTGAGCGCATCGTCACGCAGTTCAAGCTCGCAGTCTTCCATCTCGAAGAGCTTGCCGTACTGCTTGGTGAGCGCGTTCTTGGGCTCGCGCAGAATCGAGATCAACGCTTCCTCGTCGAGCTCCTCCAGCGTGGCGATTACCGGCAAGCGCCCGACGAACTCGGGGATCAAACCGTATTTGACCAGATCCTCGGGCTCGATGGTCTTGAGCATGTCACCCAGACTGCGCTGATCCGACGCACCCTTGACCTCGGCCGAAAAGCCGATGCCGGAGCGCCCTTCTCGGGTCTTGATCGTCTCGTCCAGGCCCGCGAACGCGCCGCCACAGATGAACAGAATGCCCGAGGTATCGACCTGCAGGAATTCCTGCTGCGGATGCTTGCGCCCGCCCTGGGGCGGGATCGAGGCGGTGGTGCCCTCGATGAGCTTCAGCAGGGCCTGCTGCACGCCTTCGCCCGAGACATCACGGGTGATCGACGGGTTTTCGGACTTGCGCGAAATCTTGTCGATCTCGTCGATGTAGACGATACCGCGCTGGGCCTTCTCGACGTCGTAGTCGCACTTCTGCAGGAGCTTTTGGATGATGTTCTCGACGTCTTCGCCCACGTAGCCGGCCTCGGTCAGCGTGGTGGCGTCGGCGATCGCGAACGGCACATCCAGCAGACGGGCCAGCGTTTCGGCCAGCAATGTCTTGCCGCAGCCGGTCGGCCCGATCATCAGGATATTGGACTTGGTCAGCTCGACATCGTCCTCGGCAGCTTCGGCATTCAGGCGCTTGTAGTGGTTGTACACCGCGACCGCCAGAATCTTCTTGGCCGAGACCTGGCCGATGACGTAGTCATCCAGCACGCGACGGATTTCCTGCGGGCTGGGCAGGCCTTCCTTGGCCGGCTTGCTCGCCAGCTCCTCGCGCATGATGTCGTTGCACAGGTCCACGCACTCGTCGCAGATGTAGACCGAAGGGCCCGCGATGAGTTTGCGAACCTCGTGTTCGCTTTTGCCGCAGAACGAGCAATGCAGGGTTCGGCCGCTGTTTTCCTTGGAACCCGTATCGTTGTTGCCGTTGTCTGCCATGAATAGGGACCTCTTGAAGCTCGTGCTGTCCGGTAGGTCTTGTATGACACACCGGACAAATCGTGTCACGCCGAGCGCCCGGCCGAGCCGGACGGTACAGCGTGTTCGTCGAGGCTAGCTCGACTTTTCGGCCAACGCCGCGCGCGACGTCAGAATGTCGTCGATCACACCGTACTCGTTGGCCTCGTTGGCGCTCATGAAGAAATCACGCTCGGTATCCCGCTTGATCTTGTCCAACGATTGCCCCGTGTGATGGGCCAGTACGTCGTTCAAGCGTTCACGGGCATGCAGAATCTCGCGGGCATGGATTTCGATATCCGTGGCCTGCCCCTGGAAACCGCCCAGCGGCTGATGAATCATGACGCGCGAATTGGGCAGCGCATAACGCTTGCCCGGGGCGCCGCCGGCCAGCAGCACGGCACCCATGCTGGCTGCCTGGCCGATGCACATCGTGGCCACGTCGGGCTTGACGAACTGCATCGTGTCGTAGATCGACATGCCGGCGGTGATCACGCCCCCCGGCGAGTTGATGTAGAGCTGGATGTCCTTGTCCGGATTGTCCGATTCCAGGAACAGCAGCTGGGCCACGATCAGGTTGGCCATGTGGTCGTCGACGGGGCCGACGCAGAAGATCACCCGCTCCTTGAGCAGGCGCGAATAGATATCGAACGACCGCTCGCCGCGAGCGGTCTGTTCGATGACCATCGGAATCAGCCCCAGGTTCTGTGGCTGCGTGTAGTCGTTGTCTGCCATAACGTCTCGCTTGTCTAAACCAACCTTGTCGTGAGCCTACGTATCAGCCGGCGTTCTGGTTGGCGTTCAGAAGCTCGTCGAGCTCGGTTTCTTTCTCGGTGATGGTGGCGTTTTCAAGCAGGTTATCAACCACCTGCTGCTCCATGACCATCGCCTGCAAACCCTGCATCAGCTGCGGGTTCTGCTGATAGTACTGTTTGACCTGTTCGGCCTGATCGCCGTAGCCGGCGGCCACTTCTTCCATCTTTTCGTCGACCTTGGACTGGTCGAGCTCGATCTCGCGCTTCGAAATCACCTCGGCGATCAGCAGCCCCAGCGCGACCCGTTTCTCGGCCTGCTCCTGCAGTGCCTCATCGGGCAGCATCTGCTTGAGCTGCTCCGGATTGTTCTGAAGCTGCTCGGGCAACCGCTGGCTGGCCTCCTTGCGCATGCGCTCGATTTCCTGGGCAACCATCGGCTGGGGCACCTCGATCGGGTTGGCCTCGTAGAGGTTGTCCATGACCTGGGTCTTCACGCTGGTTTCGATCGCGTGCTTGACCTCCTGCTCGAGCGATTCACGCACACGGGCCCGCAGGGCATCCTCCGTGCCTTCCTCGATCCCCATCTCCTTGATGAAGTCTTCGGTCAGCTCGGCCGGCTTGGGCCCGGCTACGGATTTCAGCTTGATCTCGAACGTCGCGGTCTTGCCGGCCAGCTCCTTGGCGCCGTATTCCTCGGGGAACGTGACGTCGAGGTTGAACTCCTCGCCAGCGGTGTGACCGACCAGACCGCGCTCCATGTCGGGCAGGAACTGCTGCTCGCCAAGCGTGATGGTCATGTCATCGGCCGAGCCGCCTTCGAAGGCCTCGCCGTCGATACGCCCGACATAATCGAGCGTGACCTTGTCCCCATCGGCGGCTTCGCGCTCGACCTCTTCATAGGTCTTGTTCTGCTCGCGAATACGCGTGAGCGTGTTGTCGATGTCGTCGTCGTCGACCTCGGCCTGCGGTTTTTCGACACTGATGTCGTCCAGACCGGTCAGCTCGATCTCGGGATAGACCTCGACGTTGGCCGCATAGGACAGCGCGCCATCGTCATCAAAACCATCAAACTCGATCTCCGGCTGGCCGGCCGGGTTCAACTCGGACTGCTGCAGTGCTTCCGGATAGGTCTGCTGAACCAGTTCCGAAACCACTTCCTGGCGGGCCTGTTCGCCGTAGCGCTGGTACAGGATCTTGGTGGGCGCCTTGCCCGGACGAAATCCCGGAATACGCGCATTGGCACCGACGCGCTTGACCTTTTCGTCCACCGCGCCGTTGACTCGCTCGGCGGGAATCTGGACTTTCAGGCGTCGCTTCAGGCCGCCGGGATTTTCTACGGAGACGTCCATTGTTACCTCGATCGAAACTTAAATCTTTTATTGAATGACAACGAGGCGACGCGCCGCGCCGCCTCGGATGACCGGGGAGTATAGCAACCGGCCTTGTTCTGCCGAACCAACCGATGTGGGGCCGATGGGCACCGTGTTCAATCCTCGCGGGACGGCGGCGCCATGAATTCCGGCCCGACCGGGTCGGTCACGTGTCGATCGACCATGGCCTGGATCTCGGCACGGGCCGTCTCGTCCAGATGCCAGCCGGGCACGTTGGCCACCGCATCCAGCTGATCCGGCGTTCGCGCGCCCCAGAGCGCAAAGGCATGTTCGTATTGATCGAGCAGCCATCGAATGGCCAGATCCAACACGTGCTTGTCGTAGTGTTCCTGCGCAAACGCATCGAGCGCCTGGACGGCAGCCAGATACTGATCGAAACGTGGTTGGGCGAATTTCGGGTCGTTGTTGCGCAGATCGTCGCCCGGGAACTGGCGATCGGCGTGCATGCGCCCGGACAGCAGGCCGCGGCACAACGCGCCATAGGCCAGCAGACGTGTGTCGTGCTTTTCGGCCCAGGGCAGTACATCGTGATCGATATCGCGTTCGAACAGGTTGTAGGGGTTCTGTGCCACGTCGATGGCCACCACCTCCTGGAAGGCATCCATCTGCTCGGGCGAGAAATTCGACACGCCAACCGCCCGAATCTTGCCGGCCTCTTTCAGCTGGGCCATGGCTTCGGCGGTCTCACGCACATCAACCGTCGGATCCGGCCAGTGCACCTGCAACAGATCGATCACGTCGGTGCGCAGGCGCCTCAACGAATCATCGGCTTCCTTGAGCACGCGTTTCTTCGAGGCGTTGCGCTGCACACCGCCTTTGTCATCCCACTCGAGCGCACATTTGGTGGCCAGCACGACCTGATCGCGCATCCTGGCCTCGGCCACGGCTTTGCCGACGATCTCTTCAGAACGCCCGAAGCCATACACCGGCGCGGTATCGATCAGGTTCACGCCCTTGTCCGGAGCGCCCTGAATGGTACGGATGGATTCGGCCTCGTCCGTGCCGCCCCACATCCAGCCGCCAATGGCCCAGGTGCCCAGGCCGATACGCGATGCATTCAGTCCGTTGCCGTTGAGATCATGTGTTTCCAAGCCGCTACTCCTGAAATTCAGTCACGTTACAGAGATGGGCGTTATCGTCGGTCATTCAAGCGCTTCGGGCCGTACGACGGGCACAAAAAAAGCCGGCACAGCGGCCGGCTTTCCATCAAACAGGTTTGGTGGGCCGTGAGTGACTCGAACACTCAACCAATTGATTAAGAGTCAACTGCTCTACCATTGAGCTAACGGCCCGACCGATACAGACGGTGGGGTGGACGATGGGACTCGAACCCACGACGACTGGAATCACAATCCAGGGCTCTACCAACTGAGCTACGCCCACCATCGTCTGACACGTTGCGACGAGTCGATCGTCGCAACGAGCTGCGCATTCTAGCCCGCTTGCTTCGGCTTGCCAAGCGTTAGCGCAGATTCTTGGCCGCAACCGGCCGTTCCGGCCCCCGATAACCGCCTCGAACCACAGGCATGGCATGTCGCCCGCCCATTGGGAAAGAGCGCCAGACCGGCGTATGGCGCGGGCGCCGTACCGTTCGGCTGCGCTTTCGCGCAGCCGTCGAACCATCGTTTTCATGTCGCTGGTTCGAATGGCTAGTCGATATGCCATTCATGTAGGCCGCGCTGCGCACGGCCTACATGAATGGCGCGCCCGGCTGGATTCGAACCAGCGACCAGCGGTTTAGAAGACCGCTGCTCTATCCCCTGAGCTACGAGCGCATTGCCTTGCGGCGGCGTTATTGTGCCATCGCCGCGTCTCGCCAACTAGTATCCGAAGCACCCCGGACGACGATCACCGGGATGGGCTTGTAGAGTAGTGCTACTCACTCAAGTCCTGCCCCCGGGAGGGCAATGCGATGTCCGAACAATCGATGAAACACGAGCAGAACGGCATCTCGATCTATCGTCAGTTCATAGGTGGTGCCTGGTCGGATGGCCAGGGCGACTCGATGGACGTGACCAACCCGGCGACCGGCGCCGTCGTGGGGCGTCTGAACCTGTCAACGACCGACGATGTCCAGTCGGCGCTCGAGGCAGCTGATCGCGCCTTTGCGTCCTGGCGCCGAACCACGGCCAAGCATCGCGCGGACCTGCTGTTCAAGCTGGTCGAACTGTTGCATGACGACACCGAGCGCCTGGCCCAACTGATTACTGCCGAACAGGGCAAACCGCTGACCGAGGCACGTGCAGACGTCGGCATGTGTGCGGATCTGATCCGCTTCGCGGCAGAAAACACGCGCCGGCTCGAAGGCGATATCGTGCCCGCGGATGATCCCGACGAGCAGATCTGGATCCAGAAAGTGCCTCACGGCGTGGTTGCCGGCATCACGGCCTGGAATTTTCCAGCGGCATTGATCGGGCGCAAGCTGGGCCCGGCTCTGGCTGCCGGCAACACGATCGTGCTCAAGCCGTCGGAGGAAACACCGCTGACCGCGATGGAAGTCGTCGAGCTGGCGCGCCGGGCCGGCATCCCCGACGGGGTGATCAACCTGGTCAACGGCCACGGCCAGGATGTCGGCAACCATCTGGTGACCAGTCCGATCACACAGCTCGTTTCCATGACGGGCAGCGTGCGTGGCGGGCGTGAAATCGCCAAGGCCGCCGCACCGCATTTGAAAATCGTGCGTCTGGAACTGGGCGGCAAGGCACCGTTCATCGTCATGGACGATGCCGATATGGAGCGCGCCGTGGAAGCCGCGATCGTCTCGCGTTTTTCCAACAACGGCCAGGTCTGTACCTGCAACGAGCGCATGTACGTGCACGCCGGCATCTACGATGCCTTCCTCGATCGGTTCAAGCAGCGTGTCGATGAGCTCAAGGTCGGCGATCCACTCAAGCACGAAGACGTGGACATGGGCCCCAAGATCTCCAGCGGAGAGCTGGACAAGGTTCACGACATGGTCCAGCGCGCCATCGAAGCCGGTGCCACGCTGGAGACCGGTGGCAAACGCTTGACCGGCGGCGAGTACGACAACGGCTTTTATTACGCGCCGACCGTACTCACGGGCGTGGACAACGATATGGAGATCATGCAGGAGGAGATCTTCGGACCGGTCGTGCCGATCATGAAGGTCGACTCCTTTGACCAGGCCATCGACTACGCCAATGTTTCAGAATACGGCCTGTCGGCTTATCTGTTCACCAATGACGTCAAACGCTTGATGAACACCGTGCACGATCTCGATTTCGGCGAGATCTATGTCAACCGTGGCGGCGGTGAATCGGTGCAGGGCTTTCACAAGGGCTATCGCAACAGCGGCATCGGCGGAGAAGACGGCAAGTACGGGCTGGAGGCCTATGTGAAGAACAAGACGATGTACGTGCATTTCTAGGGCGTTTCATCGACCGATCCGGCGCCGGGCATACGGGCGCCGGGCAAAAAAAAGCCGGCGCTACCGCGCCGGCTTTTCTGTTTCGGACAGCACCAGGCCTAGCTGCTCTGATTGCTCTTCTTCTGCGTTGTCTGCGACGCATTGTCGCCACCGGCATTGCTCATGAACGCCTGGATCCATTCGCTGTGCGAGACTTCACCATCGCCGTTCTGATCCATCTTCTTGGACATCCGGTTGTAGTAGTCCTTCTGCTGCTGCGACATCTGCGAGTTCTGCTGTGCCTTGTCCGATGCGATTTCATCGGTATTGAGCGTGCCGTCGCCGTTGCCGTCCAGCAAGCCGAACGTACGCAGAGCACGGGCTTTGGCAGCCGTGGTGTACTCGATCTGTGAAACATCGCCGTTGCCGTCATAGTCCATCTGGCGGTACGCCATCTTGGCGACGGCCTCCGGCAGATTGGACAGCTCGTCTTCACTCAGCGTGTTGTCGTTGTCGGTATCCAGCATGCCGAACAACAGGCTGTTATCCGATTGCGGGCCGTTCTGTGTGTTCATGCCCGAATCGTTGGACTGGGCCATCGCCATCGGTGCGGCAAACAGCGAAGCGAGCGCGGCAGAGAGTGCAATCTGTTTTTTCATCGCGTTTATTGCGTTGTGGACTATAAGCTGACCGTAACAGCTATCCACGGCCCGATTGCAAACCCTGTTCAGTAGACATCGCGCAGATAGCGATGAGCCTCGGACAAGCCCGTAACGTATCGGGCTGCGGCGTCGTCGTTCATGTTGCCCTGCTCGGCCACGATGCGATGAAGCGCGGCATCGACATCCTTGGCCATGCGCGAGGCATCGCCGCAGATATAGATCACCGCCCCGGCCTGCAGCCAGGCCCAGAATTCGCGGGCTTGTTCGAGCATGCGAGTCTGGACATAGACCTTGTCCTTCTGATCACGCGAGAACGCGAGTGTCAGGCGGCTGATCAATCCGGTCTTGCGCCACGCCTCGAGCTGGTCGCGATAGATATGGTCCCGGGCAGACTCCGGATTACCGAAGAACAACCAGTTCTTGCCGGCATGCTCGAGGGCCTCGCGCTCTTGCAGAAATGCGATGAACGGGGCGATGCCGGTACCGGGCCCGATCATGATCGCCGGGTGATCGGGATCGGCGTTGACCCGGAACTCATCGGATCTCTGTATATAGATCGGTACTTCACCGTGTCGCGATAACCGCTTGGCCAGAAACGTCGAGGCCACACCCTTATAGCCGCGCCCGAAGACCGCGGTCTTTACCACCGCGACCGTGGTATGAATCTGCGTCGGGTACTGTTTCGATGACGAGGCAATGGAATACAGCCGCGGCTGCAATGGGCCCAACGCATCGACCAGCGGCTGTAGCGGCGGCCGGGCACTCGGGTAGACCCGCAAGAGCTCGAGCAACGTCTGGCCTTCTTCTGCACCACGGCCGGCCAGCATCTTCAAGTCTTCGGCCTCATCCGCGTCGCCGGCGTGCTCGGCCAGAAGTGCGATGACTTCATCCGAGGGCTTGGTGACGTCGCGATCCTTGAGCAATGCCTGGCGCAGCAGTTTGTCCTGGCCATCGACGCCTACGCTCTCACCGCCGGAGACATCCAGATCAGCCAGGATAGCGTCGACCGTGCGCGGATCATTTTCCGGGAAAATGCCCATCGAGTCGCCGGCAGTGTATTCGAGGCCGGACTCGCCCAGATCGATCACCACATGGCGCGTGTCCTTTGATGAGCCCTCAGCGTTAAGCGGCGTGCTGGATTTCAGCTTGGCCATGAGCGGATTGTCCCGCGTGCCCGGAGGCGACGTTTTTTTCGGCCTGGCCGCCGGTTTTGCCTCGGCTTCGTCTTCATCCTTGCTGTCGACGCTGGCCGTCGCGTGCTCGGCGACCAGCTCCTTCAGCTTGCGCTCGGTTTCCTTGGCTCCGGGCACACAGCGGTTCACGGCCTCTCCCTCAAACGCTATCGCCTCGGCGTATGTCTTGCACAGGTAGCCACACTGGCCGCAGTCCAACTGCGCCATGGCTGCCATCAGCTGGCGCTCGTACGGCTTGCCCTCAGCCAATGCCATGCGCTCGTCCATCGCCATGGCCGGATCGTGCCAGGGAAACGACTCCTTCGCCTCGCCGCCGCCTTGGTCGGCGCCGCCGAGTGCCCCCTCCCAGCCGGCCAACGCAGAAATCAGGCCGTTGAGCCATTGCCGCTGGCCTTGCTCGAACGGTGCGTCTTCCGGGATGAGATCGACTTGTGTGGGCATGTTTCACCTCGTTTTATGCACGAGAAAGGTTCTCTTTTCATCCACGGATGAACGCAGACGGCACAGATGGCGAACGACAGACGTGTCGCTCGAGCATCGGGACGCCACGATTGCCGGCGGCGTTGCTTGCCCGATGTCTTTGGCTTTCATTTTTCCGGTGAGCTATCACAGCCGTCCGGTGCCGTGACGCCGCCTAATCGATAACTGGCGCCCAACCCGAGCCGTCATCTGCCTTGTCTGCGTCCATCGGCGGACAAATATCTTTCTGTCTTCAATCTGCGAAATCTGCGGACGACGGTCTGGCAAGGATCAGGCGGCATTGGTCTGATCCTTGTTGTTGTCTGGCTTGGCCTCGGCGTCCTGTGGGTTCCGGGTCATTTCGGCCTCGGGTTCGACGGTTGACTCGAGCGCCCGCCCGGCGTCTTCGGGCGTTGCCGCGTCGGCAGCCGTGGCCTTGTCGGTGGCGCTCCAGGCCGTAACGGCGGCGTCCAGGCGCTCACGCAGATCGGCCATGTCCTGGCGTCGCGCATAGTTCACGAACGCTTCATCGCCGCGACGCTCATTCAGATACAGCGCCAGCAGATTTTCGATATACACCGGCATCCGGCTGGCCGGCACGCCGGCTGCCAGCTCCTTGGCGATGCCTTCGGTGTCTTCGTAGCCGCCGCCGATGAAGACATCAAACCCATCGACTTGATCGGCTTCTTCGGGGTCAAGCGCGTCCGGATCATCGACGCGCGTACCGAGCAGGCCGATATCGCCGATATAGTGCTGCGCACAGGAGTTCGGGCAGCCGGTGATGTTGAAGTTGATGGGCTGGTCGAGCCCGACCGTGGCCTCGATATGCTCGACCAGCTTCATGGCGTTGCCCTTGGTTTCGGCGTTGCCGAACTTGCAGCCCCAGCTGCCCGTGCAGGCCACCATGCCGGTACGGGCCGGGCTGGCCTCGATGTGCAGCCCGATCGTTTCGACGGCTTGTCTCACCTTGTCGATGTCGGCCCGGGCGATGCCCCCGAGTACGATGTTCTGCCAGACGGTCGCCCGGATCCTGTGATCCCCGTACTCGTCAGCAATAGCGGCCAGCTGATGCATCTGCTTGGCCGACACCCGGCCCACCGGACAGATCACGCCGATGTAGTGCATGCCGGGCTGGGCGGCGTCGTGAACGCCCATGTGACCGGCGCGCTGGACCTCGGCCCGGGGCTCGCAGCGCTTCAGATCGAACCAGCGCAGCGGGAAATCCAGTGCTTTCTGAACCTCTTGCATGAACCTGGCAAAGCCCCAGCGATCAAGGACATACTTGAGCCGGGCCTTGTCACGATCGGTTCGATCCCCGTTCATGAGAAAGACCTTGAGCACCGCATGAGCGACCGGCACACATTCCTCGGGCTTCAACATCACGCCGGCATCGCGGGCGAAATCCTTGTGCCCCGTGATGCCGCCGAGCCCGAGCCGGAAATAAGGGCGTTGTGGCAACGGCCCATCGGGCCTGGGCAGCACGGCAGAAAAGCCGATATCGTTGGTGCCCTCGAGTGCTGAGATACGCCCGCCGCCGTCGAAGGCGATATTGAACTTGCGCGGCAGGCCGTAGAGCTCGCGGTGGTTCAGGATGTGGTGATGCATCGCCCGGCAATACGGGGTGACGTCGAGCAGCTCGTCAGGATCGATGCCCGCCAGCGGACTCCCGGTGACATTACGGATGTTGTCGCCGCCGGCGCCGCGGTTCAGCACGCCGATATCAGCCAGGCCGGTCTCGACGTTGAGCGAGTCTTGCGCGCCGATCTCGCGGATCTGCAGATTGGCACGGGTGGTGACATGGGTATAACCACCGCCATAGGTCGTCGCCAGATCGGCCACGCCGCGCCATTGGTGCGAGGACCAGATGCCCCCCGGCATGCGCAGACGACACATATAGCTGTCCTGATTGGGCGCGACATAGAACAGGCCGTTGCCTTTCATCAGAAACACATCGTCGCCCTTGGGATACTCGCCCTTCGCGGCCAGCGCCGTCATACGACCCCACATATCAAGCGGGTTGCATTCGGACTTGGCCTGTTCCTGGCTGGCGAGCTCGCCGCCCATAGCCTGGGCACGGATACGCGCCTGAGCGTGCCAGTCATCCGGGCGCAGGGTCTTGGCGCCGGTCAGGCCGGTCATGCCGGGCACGCCACGGGCGATATGCAGGCCCGCCGTCACGCCCTTGAGATAGCGCTGCTGTTCTTCGTTGAATGTGTTGTCGGTCATGTCAGGCTCCGATCCGTGATCGATCATGAGTCGTGGTCTGTTCAGCGCGATCCACCAACGGCGCGGTTGAAAGGATCTCGAAGAGAACCGGCCTGTCCTTATTCGCCACGGTGGCTATCGTCTTTTCGATTCAGGGACGACGCCGCGCCGTGCGCTGTCACCGGCTCCTCGGCGTTGTGTCGACGGTCTTTGGCGGAGACACCTTGTCGGTCTCCCATCGCGTTCGGTTGCCTTGGTCGGCGGACTGTCATGCTTTTTCGGCCTCGGCCAGAAGCTCGGCAATCTCGGGCTTGCACGACCCGCAGTTGGTGCCGGCCTGCAGCACTTCACCGACCGCGCCCACCGAGTCCAGGCGGTTGTTCTCGATCGCGCGCCGAATCGTCCTGCGGCCCACGCCGAAGCAGGCGCACACCTGCGGGCCGGTATCGGCACTGGCATCAGCCGGTCGGCCGGCAAGTACGGCCACGCGCTCGGCCTCGGTCATCGCCTGGCCCGAATAGAGCCCGGCCAGCCAGCTGCGATCGGGTAAGCGTGCCGGTGTAGCAGCGATGAAGACGGCCGCTTCCAGATGACCGGCCTCGACATGCGCTGCCCGATAGGTGCCGACCGCCGGATCGGCGGCGTCCAGCCAGTCCACATCGCGCGCGGCGACGCCCAGCCAGCGCCGCGTGGCAGTCTTCAGATCCGCGGATGGGTCGCAGCCGGCGATTTCATAGCGCACAAAGCGCTCGCCCGGCACCTTGACCCACCAGTCGATGCCGGTCGTGGCACGCAGCCGCAGCGTACGAGCGGCATAGATGACGCCGTGCCAAGCCGCGGCGAACGGCGCAATGGTCGCAGGCGTGTGCTTGAATTCGGGCTCGCCCGAAATCGGACAGACTGCGGGATTGACCGCACTGCCGATGCACGCGCTGGATGCGAACTGATCGTTCCAGTGCATGGGCGCGAACAGACAGCCCTGGCGTTGTCGCTGGCTCGTGATGACCCGCAGGCTTGCCTGGCCCCAGGCTGTCGTCACCGTCGCCAGCTCGCCGTCGACAATGCCGTATCTCCAGGCATCAGCCGGGTGGATCGCCACGAACGGCTCGGGTATATGGGTAGCCAGCGGCTGGGATTTGGCCGTGCGGGTCATGGTGTGCCAGTGATCACGAATCCGCCCGGTATTGAGCGCCAGCGGATAGTCGCCAGAGCATGCGTTGGCCGGGCCGCGCGGGCTCACGGCCACCAGGTGCGCCCGGCCATCGGCGGTGGGATACGTGCCGTCGACGAACAGCTGATCCACGCCGGCAGGGGCCGGCATCGCGCCCGCGGCGCGCCGCGGCTGAGGCAAGGGCACGGGCCAGCGCGTCGGCTGGAGTGTGTCGTAATCGGTGTCCGACAGCGTTGCCAGACCGGCCAGGTTCAATATCCGTTCGCCGTCATTGTCAAAAGCGGTCAGCGCGGCGTGCTCGCGAAAAATAGCGGCCGGGCCGGCATAGACGAACCCCTCGGCAAAGCCCATGCGCTGTGCGACGTCGCACATGATGTCCCAATCCGCCCGGGCCTGGCCGGGCCGGGGTAGAAATGGGCGCTGGCGCGAGATCATCCGCTCGGAGTTGGTCACCGTACCGGTCTTTTCCGCCCAGGCCGCTGCGGGCAACAACACATCGGCCCGCTCGGCGGTATCGGTATGGCGCATTACGTCCGAGACGATCACGAGCGGGCAGCGTTCCAGTGCGGCCCGGGCGCGATCGGCCTCCGGCAGGCTCACCAGCGGATTGGTGGCCATGATCCAGACTGCTTTCACCTGCCCGGCCTCGATGGCCTCGAACAGCTCGAGCGCTTTCAGCCCCGGCTGGCGGGCAATGGCCGGCGAATCCCAGAATCGTTGCACGGTATCGGCCCGGTCAAAGCCCATGTGCGCGGCCAGCGTGCTCGACAGCCCGCCGACCTCACGCCCGCCCATGGCATTGGGCTGGCCGGTGATCGAAAACGGGCACGCCCCCGGTTTGCCGATCCGCTCGGTCAACAGATGACAGTTGATGATCGCGTTAACCTTGTCGGTCCCCGCCGAGGACTGGTTGACCCCCTGGGAGAAGACCGTGACCGTGCGTTCGGTCGCGGCAAACCACTCGAAAAAAGTCTGCAGATCGGCAATTGGTACACCGGCCGCATCGGCCACGCTGGCCATGTCACCGCCCTGCCCGGCCGCGGCAATTGCATCGGCCCCGCCCGGCAGATCGGTCGTGACGCCGTGATCTGCCAGATAAGCCAACAGCCCGTTGAACAGTGCCACGTCGGTACCGGGGGCGAGCGGCAGATGCAGATCGGCAGAATCGGCGGTGGCCGTACGGCGTGGGTCGATCACCACCAGCTTCTTGTGCGGATCGGCCTCCCGGGCGGCCATGACGCGCTGATAAACCACCGGGTGACACCAGGCGGTATTCGAGCCGACGAGCACGACCAGATCAGCGATCTCCAGGTCGTCGTAGCAGCCGGGCACCAAGTCTTCGCCGAAGGCCCGCACGTGGCCGGCTACCGCCGACGACATGCACAAGCGCGAATTGGTATCGATATTCGCCGAGCCGATATAGCCTTTCATCAGCTTGTTGGCGATGTAGTAATCCTCGGTCAGCAGCTGGCCCGAGACATAAAACGCCACGGCATCCGGGCCGTGCTCGGCAATGGTGTCGGCCAGGCCGCCGGCCACGCGATCCAGCGCCGCGTCCCAATCGGCGCGTACCCCCTCGATCATCGGGTACAACAAGCGCCCGCCGAGATCGACGGTATCGGCCAGGGCAGTGCCCTTGGAGCACAGGCGGCCCTTGTTGGCGGGATGTTGTGCGTCGCCGGCGATCAACAGGCGATCATCGGCCTCGCGCGTGGCGGTCACACCACAGCCCACGCCGCAGTAGGGACATGTGGTCTGCGTGGTCGTTGTCATCAGGCGGCCTCCGCCTTGTCTTCGTCGGCGGTGTCATTGGTTCCGGCTTCAACGAATGCCTGGCCGAAGAGCAGCAGATCGCGGAACGCCGATACGTCCGTGGCCGCCTGCATGTGTCTGAAATACCAGGGCCCATCCCGGGTTTCGCCGTAGAGCACCACGCCGGCGATACGCCCTGCTCGCAGTACGATGCGTTTGTACACGCCGCGCCGGATATCGGCGTAGGTGAGCGTCTGCGTGGCCTCGTCCTCGGTGAAGTCGCCGGCCGAGTACATATCGATGCCCGTGACCTTGAGCTGGGTCGCGGTGACCGAACCGTCGTAATGGGCATGCCCTCGCCAGGCCAGGTGATGGGCACACACGCGGGCCTGATCCCAAAGCGGAGCCACCAGGCCATAAACGGCCTTGCGATGTTCCACGCATTCGCCGACGGCATAGATCCGGGGGTCATAGGTCTGCATCGTGTCGTTGACCACGATGCCCTTGTTGCAGTGCAGCCCCGAGGCCTTGGCCAGGTCGATATTCGGCCGGATGCCGACAGCCATGACGACCAGATCGGCGGCCAGCGTCGAGCCATCGGCATCCTTGAAACACAGGCCGTTGACAGGGCCGTTGTCGTCGTCGGCCGAAGAACCGACGATCGCGGCAGTCTCGGCGCCCAGGCGGAATGACAGGCCGCGCTGGGCCAGCGACTGCTGCAGAAGTGCCGCGGCGGTCGGATCCAGCTGGCGCTCCATAAGCTGGTTCGTCAAGTGAACGATGGTCACGTCCATACCGCGCTTGTGCAGGCCATAGGCTGCTTCCAGCCCCAGCAGTCCTCCGCCGATGACGGCTGCCCTGCCCCCGTTCTGGCTGGCCTTGACCATGGCATCGACGTCGGCGATATCACGAAACGAGATCACACCCGGCCGGTCGTGGCCGGGCACGGGGAGGATGAATGGCCGCGAGCCCGTGGCCAGCACCAGCCGGTCGTAGCCGACTTCACGGCCCTGCGCCGAGACAACCATGCGTCGTTTTCGGTCGATCGTCGTAACGGCCTCCCCGGTATGGAGCGTGATGCCGTTGGCGTCGTACCAAGCGCGATCGCGGGTCTGTATATCGGCGAACGCCGTGTCGCCGGCCAGCACCGGCGAAAGCATGATGCGGTTGTAGCTGGCATGCGGCTCTGCACCGAATACGGTGATGTTGTAGCGCTCGGGGGCCAGCTCAAGCAGATCCTCGATCACGCGCAATCCGGCCATGCCGTTGCCGATGACGACCAGATCCAGTCTGGGGTGATGGTTATCGTGCATAACGGCCTCGTTGCGCCTCATCACGAACTCGATCAATGACCGGGAAAACCGCCGGTTCCCGTGAACGCCATGAACAGCGCATATCCACAGACACACAGCGCGATGCCCATTTCGGCGAACAGAAAAGCAACGCCATACTTGTACCAGGCGTCCGGCTGACGCTTGTCGAGTGCTTGCTGTGCCATTTCATACCTCTCTGGGGCGGCATTGCGATTCGCCAATCAACACGAACCGACGTCGATATCCGACGGTTGTCGGGCTTACCGGCCACCGAAACGACCTTGGCGTCGGCCTGCCAGTCATGTCTGCTCGGCGTGGCCTCGCGGCCAGGGGTCGATAGTTGTCTGTATTGCATCGCGTTGATTGGCGCTGATGCGCGCACGCCATGCCTGAAAACGAACATGCGATCACTCGGAGACCGGCTTGAATTCGCCGATGCCATGCTCGGCCGGGCTGCGCTCGTGGCGAGCGGCCCAGAAAAAGAACAGCACGAACGGAACGAACAGGAAGATCGCGGTATAGGCGTAGCCCATGTGCATGCTTGCCCCGCCGGCGAAGATCAGCGGATAGACGATGCCCCCGGCGCACGACAGGCCGCCGATGAAGCCGGCCGCCACCCCGGGCCGGGTCGGAAACAGAAGGGGCACGAGTGCGAACGTGCCGCCGGTTCCGAAGCTGATGAACAGGCCGAGTGCCACCAGGGCCACGATGGAAACTGGCAACAGCCCGGCCATCCCGGCGGCCGCGAGGGCCAGCATCGCGAGCACGATCAACAACAGCGCAATGGCCAGCCAATGCAGGCGCGGCGCGTAGGGCAGCGTCTTGGCCACCACCGGCAACGGCGTCCAGCCTTTTTTCTGAAAGGTATCGGACATGAATCCGGCAAACGGACGAAACAGCGCGGCCATGAACGATTGCACGGCCCCGAATGTGCCCGCAGCCACCTGCACGCCGGCCACGGTGGTGAAGCCCAGTGTCGTGATCTCGGCCTTGAAGCCTTCGGCAAAATAGCTCGACAGCCACGAGTTCAGCGCGATTTCCAGCCCGAACGACATGGCATAGGCCAGCATCAGGGCAATCGCGATATAGCGGCTCCAGACAAAGATCGTGCCGCGCCAGTCGGCCGCGCCCTTGGCCGTGGCATCCCGCGTGGCGTGGTCACGAGCGGCTTCGCCGCGCCAGAGATACCAGGCCGCGATGACCAGCGCCCCGATCCCCAGGCTTATGAACGCCCCCTGGTAATCCAGGCCGAACAGCCGGGGCAGCAGCAAGGCCCCGACCCCGGCGCCCACATTCCCCGTGCCGGCATACAGGCCTTCGGCCGTGCCGATCTCGTCGTTGTCAAACCATTGAGCCACGTGCTGGATACCCACCACGAAAGACACGCCGGCGATGGCCACGATCACCCGTTCGATGAACAGCAGCGTGTAGTTCGTGGTGAACCCGGATGCGATGGAAACGACGCCACAAACACCGAGAATCACGGCAAAGGTTCGCGGCGCACCGAACCGGTCGGCCGTCCATCCCGCCACGATACGCCCGATCGGGGCCATCCAAAGTGCCGAGCTGGCCAGCAGGCCCAGGGCCGCCACCGACAGGCCGTAGCGATCGGCAATACTCGGACTGAAGGCCGCCGTGGCGAACCACATCAGAAAACACCAGAAGAAACCGACGGTCGCGATGATCAACTGCTCTACCTTGTGGGTCTTCACGCGGCTCTCCGTTCACTGATCGCAGCGCAGCGCATGCGACGGGCGATCCAGGCACATCTGCACAGGGACCAGCAGAAACCGTGCCAACCCCGGCGCATCGCTACGCAGAACGTGATGATCCGCGTGCGTGCCCGGGCTCGGCCTTGTCGATCGGCTCACCACGGCTCATACGGCGTTGCACCGCAGCCGTGTCATGCACGCCGATACAGCAACCCGTGGCACCACAAAAGCACAACCCGCCAGACAGCTCGGGACATCGCTGCACCCCGCCCGGGCAACGCCAAAACCATCGCGACCGGCCGGACGAACACACGCCGACGCGAGTCGAGCGCGTGCTTTGGCGGACTCGCGGACATAAAAAAGCCCGAGGCGGCATGCCTCGGGCCCGGGCGCTCAGGTACTGGCCTTATCCGTGTTTAGAGATCGTGCTGCTCGAGCCAGCCATGAGCGACCTGGCGGGGATCGGCGTGATCCACCGAGACGCGACGATTCATGCGTTGCAGATCGGCCGTCGACAGCTGGGCCGACACCGCGTTCAGCACATCGCGTATCTCAGGGGTCAACGCGGTCTTCCGGGCCACCGGCACGATATTCTGGGCCGGCACCAGATTCTTGTCGTCCTTGAGCAGAATCCAGCCGCGCTCGTCGATCACGCCCTGCGTGGTGAACATCCGGGCCACGTCGATCGCCCCGCTGGACAAGGCGCCCTGCGTCAACGGCCCGCCGGCATCCAGCGCGCGGAACTGGCCGAACTCGATGCCGTAAACGGCTTTCAAGCCCGGCACGCCGACATAGCGAGTCTGGGTCTCGGGCGGGCCGCCCAACGTGAGCTTGGCCGCGACGGGCGCCAGATCGGACAGATTCTTCAAGTCATACCGCTCGGCGGTCTCGGGCGTGACCACGAGGCCATCCTTGTCCTGGGCCGGGCTCGGTGCCAGCGCCACAACGCCGGACGGCAGCGCGTCTTTCAATGCGGCCATCACCGCATCCGGTTGCCCGGCCTTGGATTGACCGTTGCTCAGATACCCCAGCAGGGCGCCGGAGTATTCCGGCAACACATCGATCTCGCCGTTTTTCAACGCCGGGAACACGATCTCTCGCGAGCCGAGGTTCAAGCGTTTTCTGACCGCAATACCGTGATCGGTCAGTGCCTCGGCGTAGATATTGGCCAGCACGAGCTGTTCGGGGAAATTGGTCGAGCCCACCACGAGCGGTTTGGCCGCGAGCACCGTCGCGGGTAAGGCCAGTGCCACCAGCGCGGCCGCACTGGCCAGACGACGAATCAGTTGGAACGTTGCCATCGAAATCGAGTTTGGACGAGTCATGACAAGATACTGTGGTGTGGCGCACGCCGCCGCAAGCCGGGTTCAGCCATTCCGGCGCAGCCCGGGCGAAACCAGCAGGCCTTGCAGGCCGGCCAGCAAGAGCTCGAGCAACACGGCCAGAACCGCAACGACCAGCGCCCCGCCGACCACCTGGGCCAGTTGCTGTTGGGCCAGGCCATCGATCAGATAACGCCCCAACCCGCCCAGCCCGACATAGGCGGCCAGTGTGGCCGTAGACAGCACCTGCACGGCCGAGGTGCGAATACCGGCCATGACCAGCGGCATGGCGATCGGCAGCTCGACCTGCCACAGCCGTTGCCAGCGCGACAGGCCCAGCGCGATCGCTGCCGTGCGCACCGCCGGATCGACGGCCTGCATGCCGACATAGCTGTTCGTGACCATCGGCGGTATGGCCAGTGCCACAAGGGCGACCAGCACAGGCACGAAGCCGAACCCCACAAGTAGAAACATCAGGATCACGAGCCCGAAGGACGGCACCGCACGCCCCATGTTGGCCACATTGATCGCCAGCAGGCCGCCACGACCCCAGTGGCCGAGCCCGATGCCCACCGGCAGTGCGATCAACAGCGCGATCGCCATCGCGCTCGTCATGTAATACAGATGCTCGACGATACGCGTCGGCAAACTCGCCGGGCCGTGCCACTGCGCGGGGGCGACGAACCAGTCCACGAGCTGACCGACAACGCCCGGACCGTCGGCCTCGAGCCCGATCGCCTGGGCCGGCAGGCTCAACAGGCCAAGCGTCATCGCCACGACAACCAATCGGCACCGCCTCATGTCGCACGCCCGCGTTGCCAGGGCGTGAGCCACCACAGCAGGCCGGCGAGCAGCAGATCCACGCCCACGGCCAAACCAATCGACAGCACGAAGCCCACCAGAAGCGGCGTCGTGAAATGCAGCGTGAAGCCGGTGATGAACAGCTGCCCCAGACCGCCCTGGCCGATCAGCGCAGTCACCGTGACCATGCCGATCGTGGTGACCGCCGCAATACGCACACCGGCCATGATGACCGGGAGCGCGATCGGCAGCTCGACCTGCAGGAGCTGGCGACCGCGCGAATAGCCGAGTGCTTTCGCGGCCTCGCTGACATCGGCCGGCACACCGCGCAGCCCGGCCACGATATTGCGAAAGAGAATCAACAGGGTATAGATCGTCAGCCCGATCAGAGACGTGGCGATCGACAACCCCGTAAACGGAATCAACAGAATGAACAGCGCCAGCGAGGGGACCGTGAACAGAATCCCGGTCAGCCCGAGCGAGGGGCCATAGAAACGTGGCCAGCGCACGGCTGCCAGTGCCAGGGGAAAGGCGATCATCAACCCCAACCCCACGGCCAGCCCGGTCAGAAGCACGTGCTGGCCCAACTGTGCGCCGATCTCGCCAGCATGCCGGGCCACCCACTCCCACTGGACGAGACTCATGCGAGCGCTCCACGCAGCTCGGCCGGGCCGATCAACCCGTCCAGGCGCCCGTCGTCATCGACCACCGGCACCACCCCGATCGGGCTGCGCAGGCTGGCCGACAGCACGCAGTCCAGAGATGTCGTCGGCGAGACCGTCTCGGCGAACGGTTGCAGCGCGGTGCTTTCGGTACGGCGCCAGCCCAGCAGTCGGCCGGCACTGTCGTGCACCACCACCCAATCGTGGCCGGCGATCCCGTTCAATCCGCCGACATCGTCCGCGTTATCGACGAGCGGTGGCGATGGCATACGCGGAGCCCGGC
This sequence comes from Lysobacterales bacterium, assembly GCA_002715985.1. Lineage (GTDB taxonomy): Bacteria > Pseudomonadota > Gammaproteobacteria > Nevskiales > Salinisphaeraceae > Salinisphaera. Next base: position 22,725 of record PBAO01000036.1, read on the forward strand.
GCACGTCGAGCAGCGCCAGGCGCTTGAGCTCGCGATCCCGGCCGAGAAAATCGGCGACGAAATCATCGGCCGGGGCGGCCAGCAGACGACCGGGGGTATCGAACTGCGCCAGCCGGCCACCCACGGCAAAGATCGCGATCCGATCGCCCAGGCGAATCGCTTCATCGATATCGTGCGTCACGAACACGATGGTCTTGTGCAGGCGAGCCTGCAGATCCAGTAGCTCGTCCTGCAGACGCCGGCGCACGATCGGATCCACCGCCGCAAAAGGCTCATCCATGAGAAGGATCGGCGGATCGGCCGCCAGCGCGCGCGCGACGCCCACGCGCTGCTGCTGGCCGCCCGACAGCTGATGCGGATAGCGCGTGGCCAGTTCGGCGCTCAGACCCACGGTTTCCATCAGACTGTACACACGCTCCTGTACAGCCGGCTTCTTCCAGCCCAGCAGCCGAGGCACCGTGGCGATGTTGTCGAACACCGATTGATGAGGAAACAGCCCGGAGTGCTGCATGACATATCCGATGCCCCTCCGCAGTGTCATCGCATCCAGCCGATCGATGGCACGGTCTTCGATGGTGATCCGGCCCGCCGAGGCCGATTCCAGCCGGTTGATCATGCGAAGCGTCGTCGTCTTGCCACACCCGGATGGGCCGACCAGAACCGTCAACTCTCCGGAGCCAATCGACAGATCCAGACCGTCAACAGCGACCGTCTGGTCGGGATAGCGTTTCGTGACCTGCTCGAACGTAATCAAAGCGGTCTGTCCTCAGCCGCACCATGGCCACCGATCCATCGGCCCATATCCCTGTCTCCCGTGGCCTGGCGGCCTCTTTTGAGTTGTCGTCCTATGAGGCCGCATATGCGCGACCTCGGCATGTACGCCTCGCGAGCCGATCCTGATTCAACGACAGGCCCGGTCAAAGCCAACCGCTTGATGGGCAATTCAAGAACCGCGCATCAGTGTCAGACCCGCTCGCCACATGATCGCAGAAAGATCAGCTCGTGGCCGAGCATGGCTGGGTTGTCAACGGACGGCATCTGTTTTGGCCGTTGCCGTTTTCGAAATCACGACAACTGATGATCGCTTTTGAATGCTCATCGCCCGTATTCATTGATACGGCCATTGATTTGGTCCACGCCTTGAACCGCGTGGCCAACCCGCGCCGTCTTCGTCGACGAGTCGGCGGGCGCCTGTGGCGCCCTTTCGAACCGCGGGATCCTCATCAGGGCCGCTACGCCAGCCATAAAAAAGGCCCGCTTGGCGCGGGCCTTCCTTATGGCTGGGGAAGAGGGATTGCTCGCACTCGGCCATAGGCCGACTGCTCGGCCCTTCGGGCCCAGTCGAGCTGAGCGCTCGACTGTCGGCGGGCGCCTGTGGCGCCCTTTCGAACCGCGGGGTTCTCATCAGGGCCGCTACGCCAGCCATAAAAAAGGCCCGCTTGGCGCGGGCCTTCCTTATGGCTGGGGAAGAGGGATTCGAACCCCCGCTGGCGGAGTCAGAGTCCGCAGTCCTACCACTAGACGATTCCCCATCAACTGGTTGTCGGTACGCCGATTCTAACAAACCGGCGTACCAAGCAGTCGCTTTAGCGCTTGGAGTACTGCGGCGACTTGCGGGCCTTGTGCAGGCCGATCTTCTTACGCTCGACCTTACGCGCATCGCGGGTCATGTAGCCGGCGGCACGCAGTGCCGGGCGCATGCCTTCGTCGTAATCGACCAGTGCCCGGGCCAGACCGTGGCGAATCGCGCCGGCCTGACCGTTCGGGCCGCCGCCATGCACGGTGACGGTGATGTCGAAACGGTTCATCGCATCGGTGGCTTCAAGCGCTTGGCGCACGATCATGCGCGAGGTCGGACGACCGAAGTATTCGTCCAGCGTCTTCTTGTTGACGGTGATCTGACCGGATCCCGGCTTGATGAAGACACGAGCGGAGGCGGTCTTGCGACGGCCGGTGCCGTAGGACTGTTCGGTTGCCATGCTTTAAATCTCCAGCGTCTGCGGCTGCTGTGCGGTGTGCGGATGATCGGCGGCCGGATAGACACGCAGCTTGCGTGCCATGTCACGACCCAGCGGACCCTTGGGCAACATGCCCTTGACCGCATGCTCGATCACGCGCTCCGGGTGCGTGGCGAGCTGCTTTTCCAGGGTGATCGACTTCATGTTACCGACATAGCCGGTGAAGCGATAATAAACTTTCTGCTGCGGCTTCTTGCCGGTGGTCTTCACATTGGCAGCGTTGATGACGACGATATGATCGCCGACGTCCATGTGCGGTGTGTACTCCGGCTTGTGCTTGCCGCGCAGGCGGAACGCGATCTCGGAGGCCAGACGACCCAGTGTCTTGTCGGTAGCGTCAACGACGAACCAATCGCCGGGGACCTCGTTTTTCTTCGCGGAAAACGTCTTCATTGCAATACTCGTCAGCCGTAGCGAAACACAGCAGCGCCGCTGCGAAAGCGCGCAATTCTATAGCCGTAACCCGGCCTTTGCAACGCTTTTCTTGGGCCGGTGTAACCGTGGGGCACGCCGCATGCTCAGTCGCACTCTCGAATGATCTCGGAAAGCGCCTTGCGCCGGCTTTTCGGGCGCCGCAGCGGATAGCCGTACCAGATGAGCCCCACACAGTACTCGCGCGCCGGATCGGCATCAATGGCCCGCAGAAAGGCGGCTTCACGGGTAACCGCCCCGCTGGCCCACTTGGTGGCGATACCCGCACTGTGCAGATAGATCGAGAGATTCTGAATCGCACAGGCACAGGCGGCATAGTCTTCGCAGGCCGTGATCGCATCATCGTGACGCAGACAGGTCACGGCCAGCCAGCCCGGCATCTGTGACCAGCGCTCGCGTTTGGCCTCGGCCACGTCATCGCCCTTGCTGGCCGCGACCAACGCCGTGTTGAGCTCGATGATCCGGGCCTGGGTGGCCGCACCGATGAGTGCGAAACGCCAGGGCTCGGTCAGGTGATGATTGGGCGCCCAGCGCGCGACCTCGATCGCCTCATGCACTGTCGCGGTGTCGGGCACGATATCGTTGCGAAACCGGTCGACCGTACGGCGCCCGCGCAACAGGGTCGCGGCATCTGCCGGGGCGACCGGGCTATCGGTCAGGCGTGCACTGTCGGTCATACGATCACTCGGGCGTTTCGGCCGCGCTGGGCGCATCCATGGCCTGATTGATCTGAGAGATGCGTGCCAGAATCCGATCGGCCAGATTGTTCTGCATCTGTTCCAGATTGTGTCGCCGCTGATCCTCGATGGACAGTCGCTGGCTGGCCTCGACGCTGTAATCGCGTATGGCCACCACGCGCTCACCGGCCAGGCGAGCCTCGCCGTTGACGCTGTAGTTGTAGGTGACCTGAACGCTCAGCCGATACACCGCTGCATCGCCGTCAACCGGGCTGACCGCGATCGTGCGCTGGTTCTGGGCGACCTTGATGACGCGCAATACCGCCGGCGCGGTGGCACGGCCCAGCTGATCGCGCTGGCGCAGGCGTTGCTTGAGCACGCGCACGACTTCCGGATCACCCACGGTGTAATCGTTGTCGTAGAGTACGGCCATCCGCTCGACGTTGTCGGGCAGAACCGAACGCCCCTGCAGATGAAAACCACAGCCGCTGACAACGAGCACAACAAGCACAGCGCTCGCAATACGCATCACGCTTGCCGGGCCGCCGGCGGCGATCGTGGATTTATACATAGCCTCAGACCACCAGGTTGACGAGTTTGCCGGGCACCACGATCGTTTTCTTGATCGGCTGGCCGTCGATGTGCCGGGTGACGTTCTCGTCGACCACCGCGGCGGCTGCCACTGTATCGCGATCGGCGTCGGCCGGCACTTCGATACGCGCGCGCACCTTGCCGTTGACCTGAACCACCAGCGTGAGCGTTTCGCGCACCAGCGCCGCCTCGTCGGCCACCGGCCAGTCGGCGTTCATGACCAGTCCGTCGTGGCCCAGCTCGCGCCAGAGCGCATCACAGATATGCGGCGCGATGGGGGCCAGCATGCGCACGATGGCCGTCAATGCCTCCTGGCGTACGCCGTGCAGACTCTCGCTCGGCGTATCCTCCAGACGCCCCAGCCCGTTGACCAGCTCCATGATGGCCGCGATCGCGGTGTTGAAGGTATGCCGTCGGCCCACGTCGTCACCGACCTTGGCAATGGTTTCGTGGAGCTTGCGCCGCAACTCGGCGCCCTCACCGTCGCCCGACGTGGCGGCCACGGTCTGGCCTGCGGCCACATGGGTGGCCACCAGACGCCAGAGCCGGTTGAGAAACCGATGGGCGCCTTCCACGCCTGCATCCGACCATTCCAGGGACTGATCCGGGGGCGCGGCGAACATCGAGAACAGGCGCACCGTGTCCGCCCCGTAGGTCTCGATCAGTGCCTGCGGATCGACCGTATTGCCCTTGGATTTGGACATCTTGGCGCCGTCCTTGAGCACCATGCCCTGAGTAAGCAGTGCCTTGAACGGCTCGTCGTGTACGGCCAGGCCCACATCGCGCATGAGCTTTTGAAAGAAACGCGCATAAAGCAGATGCAGGATCGCATGCTCGATGCCGCCGATATACTGATCGACGGCCATCCAGTAATGGGCCCGCTCGTCGAGCATCGCGTCCGCGTCGGGGCAGGTAAAACGCGCGAAATACCAGGACGACTCCATGAAGGTATCGAAGGTATCGGTTTCGCGTTTGGCCGCCTTGCCACAGGCCGGGCAATCCACGTTCACGAACTCGGGCATGTCCGGCAACGGCGAGCCGGCGCCCTGCGGGGTCACGTCTTCGGGCAGCTCGACCGGCAGATCGGCCTCGGGCACGGCCACCGGGCCACAGTCATCGCAATGGATGATCGGAATCGGCGTGCCCCAGTAACGCTGGCGCGACAGGCCCCAGTCGCGCAGCCGATATTGGGTCTTGCGCCGGGCGATGCCGCGCCCCTCCAGACGGTCGGCGATGGCCGCGAAGGCCGCCTGAAAATCCAGACCGCTGTCTTCGCCGGAGTTGACGAGCACGCCCTTCTCGGTCGCCGCCCCCTGGCTGATGTCCGGCACGTTGCCCTCGGCGTCGGCCACCACGGGCACGATCGGCAGGTCGTAGGCGCTGGCGAACTCCCAGTCGCGCGGGTCATGCGCCGGCACACTCATCACGGCCCCGGTGCCATAGCCCATGAGCACGAAATTGGCCACATAAATCGGCAGAGGCGCGCCCGAAAGTGGATGCACGGCCTCGACCGGCAGCCGATAGCCCTTTTTCTCACGCGTGGTCAGCTCGGCCTCGGCGGTGCCCGCGGTGCGGCACGCCTCGCAGAAGGCAGCCAGCTCGGGATCGGCATCCGCGGCGGCGGCCACCAATGGGTGATCGGCGGCCAGCGCCATATAGGTCGCACCGTGCAGCGTGTCCGGCCGCGTGGTGTAGACGGTTAGCGGCGCGTCGTGGCCGGCCACGGCGAAGTCGATTTCCAGCCCCGTCGAGCGCCCGATCCAGTTGGCCTGCATGGTCTTGACCGCCTCGGGCCAGCCGTCCAGGCCGTCGAGATCGTCCAGCAACTCATCGGCATAGTCGGTGATACGCGCAAACCACTGAGGGATCGCGCGCTGCTCAACCAGCGCGCCCGAGCGCCAGCCACGCCCGTCGACCACCTGTTCGTTGGCCAGCACGGTCTGGTCCACCGGATCCCAGTTGACGACCGATTCCTTGCGATAGACCAGGCCTTTCTCGAACAGCTGGATGAACAGCCATTGCTCCCAGCGGTAGTACGACGGATCACAGGTGGCGATCTCGCGCGACCAGTCATAGGCAAAGCCCAGCCGCTTCAACTGCTCGCGCATGGCCGCGATGTTCTCACGGGTCCACCGGGCCGGCGGCACCCCGTTTTTGATCGCTGCGTTCTCCGCGGGCAGGCCGAAGGCATCCCAGCCCATCGGCTGCAGTACGTTGCGCCCGCACATGCGGTGATACCGGCTGATCACATCGCCAATGGTGTAATTGCGCACATGCCCCATATGCAGCTTGCCGCTGGGATACGGGAACATCGACAGACAATAGAACTTCTCGCGATCGTCGTCGGCTTCGACAGCGAACGCATCGGCCGCATCCCAGCGCTGCTGGACATCGGGCTCGATGGCGTCGAAACGATAGCTGGCTTCCATGGGCGCGCGGATCTTTGGCAGGGCTACAGGGGCGAAAGTGTAATGCCTTGGCCCTGCCGTGTCCCGGTGCGTCGTTGTCTTCAGGCGATGCACCGATGCCCGCCAGTCGACGACACGACGACTGGTCTGCTTGTCTGCCCTATCGCCTCAGGCGCACACGAACCTCTCCCGAGCCTTGTTGCTCGAGCGACCGGCCAACCCACAGCGCCACTACACGCGCCCGGCCAGGGCTCGGCGACGATCGGCCACACGATTCTGGCCGCGACGCCGCAGCCCCCCGACAGCCGCACCGAGCAGCCCGAGAAGGACGATCGTGCCCGAGCCGGCCACCACCGGGGTTTCGCCGTAGCGCACGAAGGGAGTCATACCTTCGCGGGGCACCACCCTGCCGGTCAGACGCGTGCGCACATCTTCGTCGGTGCGGGCGAACACGCGCCCCGTGAAACCGATGTTGGCCGAGATCCCGGTATTGGCGGCGCGCACCATCGGCCGGCCCATCTCGGCGGCGCGCATGCGCGCGATCTGCAGGTGTTGCGGCGGGCCATTGCTGCCGGCAAACCAGGCATCGTTGGTCACATTGACCAGGATATTGGCCCGCGGCATTTGCGTGAGGATATTGCGCGAGAAGACATCCTCGAAGCAGATCGAGGCTCCGAGGGCGATATCGCCCTTGTAGAACAACGGCTGCACGCGTTCGCCGACCGCCAGGCCGCCGACCGGGGCGCCCATGCCGCTCAGTAACGAGCCGAGCCATTCCGGCCCCGGCACGTATTCGCCAAACGGCACGAGATGGCGCTTGTGGTATTCACCGCGCCCGGCTCCCAGCGCCAGCAGACTGTTGTAATAGCGCTGACCGTCCGGATCCAGGCGCAGCAGACCGGCCAGCACCAGCTGGTCCCGGGCCGCGGCCTGGCGGCTGATCCGACGCAGCGGCGTGGCCACGCGCTGGGCAAACGCCGGGATGGCGACCTCCGGCCAGACCACCAGATCGGCATCGCTGGTTTCGGTCATGCGCTCATAAGCCGCCATCGTGGGCGCCAGCGTTGCCGGGTCCCATTTCTCGGACTGCGGGGTATTGCCCTGAATGACGGTGGCTTTCATGGCCGGGCCAGCCGGGTGCGTCCAGTGCACGGCCGGCGGCAGACACCACAGCAGAACAGGCGTGACCAGAATCAGCACGAGCGCGACAAGCCGTGCCGGCAAACGCCCGACATAGAGCATGTACACCGTGCCGGCCGCAGCCATGATCAGAAACGACAGGCCGTGCACGCCAATGATCGGCGCCAGCCCGTTGACCGGTATCTCGGTGCCGATATAGCCCAGCGCGAGCCAGTCGAAACCGGTGAATACCCAGCCGCGCAGCCATTCGCCGATCGTCCAGGCCGCCGGCACGGCCAACATGGCCCAGAGCGTCAACGGCAGACGCCGCATCAGGCCGGCCAGCGCCCCGGCCAATGCCGGATACAGCGCCAGATAGGCCGACAGGCCGCCGACCGACAACACGGCCAGCACGGCCGGCACGCCGGCATGGCCATGCATGGCGACATAGATCCAGTACACCCCGGTGGCGAAATGCACGCTCGCAAACACAAAGCCGCGCCAGGCACACCGCCCCGGACCGTGCCCGCGCCAGAGCGCGATGAGCCCCAGGACAGCCAGCAACGTCAGCGGGTACAGGTTGTAGGGCGCGAACCCCAGCGTGGCCGCACCGCCGAGTGCTGCAGGCACGATCCAGTCGAGTAGGGCCTTGCGCCATGCACTCATGAACAGGCTCTTTGTCGCATCATTCCGGGCCTTCCGGCAGAACGGTCATCTGAAACAGATGGATACGGCGCGAATCGGCGCGCTGCACGTTGAACTGGAACCGATCGATAATCGTCGTCTCTCCGCGCCCGGGCATATGCCCGAACTCGTGCATCACCAGGCCGCCCACGGTATCGAACTCATCGTCGGAGAACGCGGTACCGAAATACCGATTGAACTCGTCGATCGGGGTCAGCGCATGCAGCTGATAGCGGTTCTTTTCCTGGCGCAGGATATTCGCGCCCTCGGCCTCGTCGTATTCGTCGTCGATCTCGCCGACGATCTGCTCGAGCGCATCCTCGATGGTGACCAGCCCGGCCACACCGCCATATTCATCGACCACCACGGCCATGTGATTGCGCGAGGCCTTGAACTCCTTGAGCAACACGTTCACGCGCTTGGACTCGGGCACGTACACCGCCGGGCGCACGATCGCATCCAGCACGAAGGCATCACCATCCGCGCCCTCGACGCCCAAAAGATCCTTGGCCAGCAGAATCCCCACGACTTCGTCGCGTGATTCACCGATGATCGGAAAACGCGAATGCCCGGATTCGGCGGCCGTCGCGCGCACTTCGGCCAGCTCGGCATCGGAGTCGATGACCACCATCTGCGACCGCGGGATCATGATGTCGCGCACCTGCTGCTCGGACACACGCAACACGCCCTGCATCATCCAGAGCGCGTCGACATCCAGCAGCTGGTTCTCCTGGGCCTCGGCCAGCACCTCGACCAGTTCTTCTCTATCACGCGGCGGGCCGGCCAGGCTCATGCCGATCTGGCGCAGCCAGCCGCCTCTAGACGGGTCGGGATCGTCGTCGCTCATGCTCGTGCGGCCTCGGGCCGCCTCCTCTATCGATGGTTCAGGCGCGTGGAAGCACTATGCCTTGTCGGGCAGTGCATAGGGATCGCGATGGCCAAGCTCGGCCATCACACGGCGCTCGGCCGCTTCCATGATCTCGGCCTCATCATCATCGATATGATCGTGACCGAGCAAGTGAAAGCTGCCGTGCACGATCATGTGCGTGAAGTGCGCGGCCAGAGTCTTGCCCTGCGAGGCGGCCTCGTCGGCCACGACCGGCATACAGATCACCAGATCGCCCAGCGCTCGAAACCCGGGCAGCACGACATCGGCCGGAAACGACAGAACGTTCGTGGCGTAGGGTTTGTCGCGCCAGGCCGCATTGAGTGCAGCGGATTCATCGCGCTCGACCAGGCATACGGCAAGCGAGAAATCATCCTCGGCGTGATCGATGCCTTGCGTATCCAGAACGGCCGCCAGAGCGGCCTCGACATCCACGGCCTCGATACCCTCGAAACGAGCCGCCTCACCGGCGATATCGATCTCGATCACGACGGGGACGCGCCGTCCTCGGCTTCGGCGTCGTAGGCCGCCACGATCTTCTGCACCAGCGGGTGACGTACCACGTCGCTGGCGGCAAAGCGTGTCACGCTGATGCCTTCGATACCCTTGAGCAGACGCACCGAATGCGCCAGCCCGCTGGCCTTGGAGGGCGGCAGGTCCACCTGTGTCATGTCGCCCGTGACCACCGCCGTCGAGCCGAAGCCGATACGCGTCAAGAACATCTTCATCTGAGCAACGGTGGTGTTCTGGGCTTCGTCGAGGATGATGAAGGCCTCGTTGAGCGTACGCCCGCGCATGTAAGCCAGCGGCGCGATCTCGATGACCTGCTGATCGATCAGCCGCCCGACTCGCTCGTGGCCCAGCATCTCGTAGAGCGCGTCATAGAGCGGGCGTAGATAGGGGTCGATCTTCTGGGCCAGATCGCCGGGCAGAAATCCCAGGTTCTCACCTGCTTCAACGGCCGGGCGGACCAGCAGCAGCCGGCGCACACGCTCGGATTCGAGTGCATCGACCGCGGCGGCCACCGCCAGATAGGTCTTGCCGGTACCAGCCGGACCGATGCCGAAATTCAAGTCGTTGTGCGCGAGATTGGCCAGATAGCGGCGCTGGTTGGGCCCACGCCCGCGCACCATGCCGTTACGTGTCTTGATGACCACGTCACGCTTGGGTTCGGCCGGATTGTTGGCTGCTGCCTCGATCCGCTCGCGTTCGGCGGTACGTGCCACCACATGCACGCGCTCGGTGTCCAGCGCGCCGGTGGCTGTCGCCGCATAGAGCTCGTTCAGCGTGTCGATCGCGGCCTCGGCGGCGTTTTCGCTGCCCTCGATCTGAAACAGATGGCCACGATTGTGTACAGCCACGTCCAGGGTATTCTCGATCAGGCGCAGATGCCCGTCCTGTGGGCCGCACAGATTGGCCAGACGCGTGATGTCCGGCGGATCGAGCTCGATGGTTTTTTTCAGCAGTTCTTCAGCCAAGGGGCCTCGACACGGTTGATGAGCCTGCGCGCCTGTCGGGTCAGACAGCCGCCAGCGGCTCGACGACGGGTTCACGGGTCTTGATGCGGCCGCGCAGTGAATTATCCAAGGCCTCGGTGATCTCGATTTCAACGAAATGTCCGGCCATGCGCGGGTGGCCTTCGAAGTTTACCCAGCGGTTGGAATCCGTCCGCCCAGCCATCTGGCCGCCACCACGCTTGGATTCGCGCTCGACCAAGACCCGTTGCGTGGTGCCGACCATATCGGCCATGAGCTGACGATTGAAGGCCGCAATTCGGTCCTGGACGCGCTTCAGACGCTCTTTCTTCAACGCCCGCGGTTCCTCATCGGCCATATCGGCGGCCGGCGTGCCGGGGCGGCTGCTGTAGATGAACGAAAACGCGGCATCAAAGCCGATACGTTCGATCAGATCCATCGTGGCCTCGAACTCGGCCTCTCCCTCACCCGGATGGCCGACAATGATATCGGTCGACAGACTGATATCCGGGCGCACGGCACGCAGTTTCTCGATGCGCTCGATGAAATGCTCGACGCTGTAGCCACGGTTCATGATGTCCAGCACCGTGTTGGAGCCCGACTGTACCGGCAGATGCAGATAGTTGGCCAGCTTGGGCACACGAGCATAAGCCTCGATCAGGGCATCCGAGAACTCCAGCGGGTGGCTGGTGGTGTAACGAATGCGCTCGACGGTCTCGAACTCGGCCACGAACTCGACGAGCATGGCCAGATCACAGATCGAGCCGTCGGCCATGGGCCCGCGATAGCCGTTGACGTTCTGGCCCAGCAGCGTGATTTCCTTGACGCCCTGCTCGGCCAGCTCCGCCACTTCCAGTATCACGTCGTCAAACGGCCGGCTGATCTCCTCGCCGCGGGTATAGGGCACCACACAGAAGCTGCAGTACTTCGAGCAGCCCTCCATGATCGAGACGAACGCCGTGGCGCCTTCGGCCCGCGGGGCCGGCATGGCATCGAACTTGTCGATCTCGGGGAAGGCGATATCCACGATGCCCGCGCCGTTGTCGGCCACATCATCGAGCATCTGGGGCAGGCGATGAAGCGTCTGCGGGCCGAAGACCATGTCCACGAACGGGGCACGCTCGCGAATGACGTGGCCTTCCTGGGAGGCCACGCAGCCGCCCACACCGATCACGAGATCCGGGTTGGCGTCCTTGAGTGGTTTCCAGCGGCCCAGCTGCGAGAACACCTTCTCCTGCGCCTTCTCGCGAATCGAGCAGGTGTTCAGCAGGATGATATCGGCCTCTTCCGGGCTATCCACGCGTGTGGCGCCGCGGTTCTTGGCCAGTACGTCGACCATCTTGGCCGAGTCGTACTCGTTCATCTGGCAGCCCCAGGTGGCCACGAACACACGCGGCGCGGCGGTTACGGTTTCCAGAGTCTCGGACATCGCGATCGAACCGGTGGCACGAAAATGACCGAACAGTATAGCCCATCCGGCCATGCCCGCGGCGCCACAGCCCCAATCAACTCGCCGACGCGGCCTTGCTTGCCCGCGGCCGACGCCAATAGCGCGCCAGAAGCCAGGGAGCGACCAGCAGTGCCACGGCCGCGATATACAGCCCGATCGAGATCCCCGAGGCCCAGAGCACATCCGGTGAGCCCCCGCTGATGGCCAGCGCGCGACGCAGGTTGACTTCGGCCAGCCCGCCCAGCACATAGCCCAGGATCACCGGCGCCAGCGAAAAACCGAACTTGCGCAGCACATAGCCGAACACGCCCACCGCCAGCATGGTGTAAATGGCGATCGGGTCCGAGTGCAGCTGGTACACGCCGACAAACGCCAGCAACGCCACGAACGGCACCAGCACCCAGCGCGGTATCGTCAGCACCTTGGCGAACAGACCGGCCAGCGGCAGATTCAGCAACAGCAACACGACGTTGCCGATATACAACGAGGCGATCAGCCCGCCGGCCACTTCGGGCCGCTCGGAGAACATCATGGGCCCCGGCGTAATGTTGTAGAGCATCAGCGCGCCCAACAGCACCGCCGTGGTCCCCGAACCGGGGATGCCCAGCGTGAGCAACGGGACGAACGAGCCGACCGCCGAGGCGTTATTGGCCGCCTCGGGGGCGGCCAGACCGCGCATATCGCCCTCGCCGAACGTATTGTCACGATCGTTGATGCGTTTTTCGGTGGTATAGGCCACCGCCGAGGCCACCGAGGCGCCGGTGCCGGGCAGCGTGCCGATCAAGAAGCCCATGAACCCCGAGCGCAGAATCGCACCGCGACAGGCGATCACCTCCTTGAACTTCACGAACACGCGGCCTACGGCCGGCATTTCGGTAACCCCGTGGCGCGCGGCCTGTTCGAGCATCAACAGAATCTCGCTGACCGCGAACAATCCGATGATGAGCACAACGAAATCGATGCCGTCGTAGAGCTCGGGCATATCGAAGGTATAGCGCAGCACGCCCGTGGAAGAATCCACGCCGATCATCGCGATCATCACGCCCAGCACCGCAGCGATGCCGGTCTTGAGCGGATCGTGGCCCATCATCACCGACATCGAGGCAAAGGCGAAGACCATCAGCGCAAAGAACTCGGCCGGGCCGAACATCACCGCGACCCGCGCGAGCAGCGGGGCGAACAGCGTCAGCCCGATGATCGCGATCGTCGCCCCCACGAACGAAGCCACCGCAGACAGCCCCAGCGCCGGCCCGGCCAGGCCTTTCTTGGCCAGCGGATGGCCGTCCAGCGTGGTCATCACGGCCCCCGCATCGCCCGGCACGTTGAGCAGGATCGAGGACATGCGCCCGCCGTATTCGGCCCCGGTATAGATGCCGGCCAGCAGAATCAGCGCCGATTCGGCGGGCAGGCCCAGCGTATAGGCCAGCGGCATGAGAATGGCGATGCCGTTGATCGGCCCGATACCCGGCAGCGCGCCGAAGAACGTGCCCAGCACCGCTCCGCACAGCGCCAGCCCCAGGTTCAGGGGCGTCAGGGCCACATCGAAGCCGTGAATCATGAAATCGAACATCGATGTCTCCTAGTAAACAAGCCAGCTGCCGACCGGCAGCACGATGCCCAGCGCCCAGACGAACAGGCCGTAGCTCGCGATGGTCAGGGCCAGGCCCGACACGACCGCCTTGACCCAGGTCGCACCGAAGATCCGTGCCAGCACGATCATCGCCACCACCGTGCTGGCCAGATATCCGGCACGTGTAAACAGCGCGGCGTAGGCAATCAGGACAATGAGCACGCCGACGAGCTGGGCGCCCACGCGCCCGCCGGGCAACCCGGTGCCGGCCGCCGGGCGCAGCATCAATGCGATCGACATGACCGCAAGCGCCCCCGACAGGATCAGCGGAAACGCCGTGGGGCCCAACGGGTCGTAGGCAAACGGCACGTGCATGGCCAGGGCCATGGCCCCGAAGCCGATGGCCAGCAGCAATAACAATGCGGCGAATAGCCGGTCGTTATGGGTCGCAGAATCAGACATCACTTCAGCCCTACCTGTCGTGCCAGTGCTTCGAACTCGTGGGCCTGGTTGACCACGTATTCATCGAAATCCGCGCCGAAGCGGGCCTCGGGGAACAATCCCTGCTGGGTCCGCATGGTCTTGAACTGATCGGTGGCCACCAGTTTCTTCAAGCGCGCCACCCAGGTCTGGTAAGCGGTATCGGTCACATTCGGCCCCATGTAGAAGCCGCGCCAGGTAGGCCACTCGATGTCGTAGCCCTGTTCCTTGGCGGTAGGAATCTCGCTATAGACACCGCCCAGGCGCTGACCGGACAGGATCGCCAGCACGCGGATCTTGCCCGAGCCGATATGGCCGGCCATCTCCGAGGCATCGCCGGTAAAGACATCGATGTGATGCCCCAGGAGGCTGCCCATGGCCTCCCCGCCCCCTTCATAGGACACAAAGCGCAGATCCTTGGGCGCCACACCGGCAGCGCGCTTGGCCACCAGCGCGATCTTCATCCAGTCCTGGCTGCCGATCGAGCCACCGGCCCCGGCCACGACACTGCCCGGGTCCTTTTTCAGTGCCGCCACCAGATCGGACAGATCCTTGTAGGGTGAGTCGGCTGCAACCACCAGAACGCCGTAATCGGCTGCAAAGGCGCCCAGCCAGCGCACGGCGTCGGCATCGTAGGAACCGAACTTGCCCAGCGCCAGATTCACCGCCGCCCCTGTGCTGGCCGCTACGACCAGATCGCCGTCGTGATCGCGGGTGGCGTTGACATGGTTATAGGCCACGGCCCCGATGCCGCCGGGCATGTAGCTCACGACCATCGGTGTCTGCATCAGACCGGTTTGTTGCAGGCCGTTGGCCAGCAGACGACAAGTCAGGTCATAGCCCCCTCCGGGCTTGGCCGGCGCGATACACTCCGGATGATCACCGGCGACCTGTTTCTGGCAGCCGATCAACGCGATAGCCACGAGCGCGATAGACGCCACTCGCCACCACCGGGCTGCGCCGCGGCAGGCAGACTGTTGCATGAAACTCTCCTCGATGCGGCCCGGCGCCAGCGCCGGGCACGTGCTGGCATACGACCGGGTCGTTATGCTCTTGTGATCGTGCGAGCCATGCTAGGGAGGCCTGCTGTCATGAACCTGTCAGAACCGAGCCGATTCGCGCCGACTTTAGTCGCATGCGCCTGCTGCTGATCGAAGACGACACGCTCATCGCCGAGTCGGTGACCACGTCATTGACTGCGGTCGGGCATACCGTCGATCGCTTGAGCCGCGCCGGACAGGCCCAGGCCGCGCTGGCCCGCGAACGCTTCGACCTCGTGCTGCTGGATCTGGGCCTGCCCGACGGCAGCGGCCTGGAGGTGCTGGCCCAGCTGCGCGGCACCGACGACGATACGCCCGTGCTCATCATCACCGCTCGCGACGGGGTGGACGACCGGGTACGCGGCCTGGATCTGGGCGCCGACGATTATCTGGCCAAACCGTTCTCGCTGGCCGAGCTGCGGGCCCGGGTCCGCGCGCTGGGCCGGCGCAGCCAGCAGCGTGTCGATGATCGATTGATCCTGGGCGCGCTGGCTTTCGACCCGGCAACCGGCACGCTCACCCTGGCCGGTCAGGCACTGGATTTGCCACGGCGTGAGTTGCGCTTGGCGGAGAATCTGCTGCGCCACGGCCAGCGCATCGTGGCGCGCGAGACACTGGAGGCCCAGCTGTTCGGCTTCGATGCCGTGGGCTCCAATGCCCTGGAGGTTTATGTCAGCCGCCTGCGCAAGCGCCTGGCCGGCTCGGGAGTTGCCATTCGCACCCTGCGCGGGCTGGGCTATCGGCTCGAGCACGACGCCCATTGATCCGGGTCACCCCCAGCCTGCGCGCCCGCCTGATGCTCTGGCTGCTTGCCGGCGCCACCGCATTGGGCACGATCCTTCTGATCGAGGCTCACATCTCGGCCACGCGAAACGCACAGCGCGCCTACGACGCCCAGCTGACCGCAGCGGCTCTGACAATGGCCGATGCCATCCGCTGGGCCGGCGATGAGCCTGTGGTGACGGTCCCGGCGGCGGCGCTGCGTATCCTGTCGGGCACGGCCGAGGCCCGCGTGTATTACGGCGTGTTCGATCAGGCCGGGCACCGCCTGACCGCCAACCTGGATCTGCCGATCGAGCCGGCCGGCGACGAGACACTGCCGGCCTGGCGCACCGTCGGCCATAACGGCACGCGCTGGCGCCTGCATGGCCGACGACTCGATCTGGCGGGCTGGTCGGCCCATACATCGCTGACGATCTGGGTGGGACAGACCCTGGGCGGCCGGCGTGCCCTGGCGGCGCGGCTGTTCGAGCCGGCCGTGATGCGATTTATCATCCTCATTCTGGCCGCCGGCGCTCTGGGCCTGGTGGCCATCGCCAGCACGCTGGCGCCGGTGCGCCGGCTGCGTGATCACCTGGCCGGACGGCGTGCCGATGATTTCAACGCCCTGGATGCTCGTGTGCCGGGCGAGATCGCCCCGCTGGCCGCCACGCTCGATAGCTTGTTTACTCGTCAGCGCGCGGCACGCGACAGCCTGCTGCGCTTCACCGCCGATGCCAGCCATCAGTTGAAAACACCGCTGGCCGGCCTGGCCAATGCCAGCGAGGCCGCGCTCGAGTCGGATGACCCGGCCGTCTGGCGCGCGGCCCTGGCGCGTATTCATGCCACGGCACAACACGCCGGCCGCCTGGCCGGCCAGCTCTTGCACATGGCCCGGCTGAGCCACGACACCACGCCCGGCAACGACACGATCGAGCTGGCCGCACTGGCCGAGCAGATCACCCGCGAACACGCCGAACGGGCCGCGCTTTCCGAAGACACTCCGCACGAGCTGGGTTATATCAACGCGTGCACCGGCCCGGCCTGCGTGACCGGTGCACGCTGGGCGCTGGAAGAGGCGCTGCGCAATCTGGTCGATAACGCGCTCGTGCATACCCCGGCAGGCACGGCCGTTACGGTGCGCTTGTCTGAACGCGATGCCATGCTCTGGCTGTGCGTCATCGATGACGGGCCGGGGCTGGCCAACGCCTCATCGCAGACATTGCGCGCTGCTTTTCGTCGCGGCGACAACGCCGAGCAGCCCGGCTCCGGGCTGGGGCTGGCCATCGTGAGCTCGATCGCCGAGGCCCACGGCGGCTCGTTCTCGCTCGACGAGCGCGCGGCCGGCGGTTGCCGGGCCTGCCTGTGCCTGCCGCGTGCCCGACCGTGACGATGCTTGGTCGGCGCGTCGCCCGCCTGCTGCTCGGGCTCGGCCTGGCCGGCACAGCGTGCCTGGTACAGGCCGCCACGCCCTTGCATATCGCCGCGGCCCTGGACCGGCCGGTCATCGCCCCCGTGCTGGCTGCGTTTGAACGCGCCCACCCGGATATCGATATCCGCTATGCCGACCTGGCGACCCGCGCGGTCGAGCACCGTATTCACGACATCAGCCGGCCACCGGATGTGGTCATCAGCTCGGCGATGCCCTCACAGCTGGCCGCGGCGAACGCCGGCTATGCCGCCCGTCTGTCCGGGCCGACGATTGCAAACTGGCCGGCGCGTTTCAAATGGCGCGACGCAGTGTTCGGCTTCACCTTCGAACCCGTGGTGTTTGCCTATCGCGCGGATCTGCTGCCCGCCGACATGAACCTGGATTCTCACGGCGCACTCTACCGAGCCCTTACCGACCGGCGGCCGCAGTTCTGCGGGCGCGTGGCGATCTATGACCCGGCCCAGAGTGCCGTGGGCTATGCGCTTTATCAGGCCGATGCCGGTCACACCGCGCGCTTCTGGCAACTGGTCAGCGCGTTCGGCCGGGCTCGTGCCCATCAATTGCCCGATACCCGCGCCATGCTGACCGGGCTGTCCGAAGGCCGGTTCGTGCTGGCCTATAACCTGCTGGGCGCCTACGCCAGGCGTTATGCCCGTACGCATCCGGAGATCCGTATCGTTGCACCGACCGACTACACGCTGATGCTCAGCCGTATGGTGTTCGTGCATCGCGCCGCACCACACCCGGACGCCGCGCGGCGCTTCGTGACGTATCTGCTCTCGCAACAGGGCCAGCGCGTGTTGACGCACCAGACACAGCTTGCCGGCCCGCCCCGCGCCGATCCGTCGGCCGGCCGGCCGAGCGCGACGCGGCCAGCCGATCAGCCACGCATCATGCCGATCGCGCTCGACGCCGGCCTGCTGGCACAGGTGGACCCGGCCCAACGCCGCCGCGATCTGGCCCAGTGGCAGGCACGCTTTGCCGTGCCCGGCCAACCTCGCTGTCGCTCTGCAGACCGTGTTTCAGCTCACGCTGGGCCGTCGCGATGAGCGACCGGTACTCAGCCCGAGACGTTTCTTGACCAGGCGCACACTTTCCCGGGCGAGCGTGGCAGCCGGGTCGAACGGCACCACCATCATGATGCCGTCGTGCGTGGCGAGATTGTCGTTGAACCATCGGCCCACGATGTCGTCGTCACAGGGCGGGCGTTTCGACCACAGCCCGGCGGCCTCGTCGTTATAGCAGTCACGCATGATCAACGTCGTCGGGTCGAGCCGCTCGCCGTGGCCCAGCCGGTTCGCCGCCTCCCGAGCGATCGCGGCGATGCCGGTCGGCGGTTCGCGCCCGTCCAGCGCCGGATAGAGGGGCTGCCGGCTGACCTGGCCGGCCTGCCAGGCGCTGTAGACCAGCGGATTGCCGGTACGCACGACGGCATACAGCGTCCGCGGGGCCGCAGCCCCCAGTGCCGGCAGAAACAGATGCCGCGCGACAGCGCTCGTGATCCCGGCGCCCTGCCAGGCCGGTTCAACGCCGGCCGAGCTGCCATAAAAACAACGCTGCCCGTCGACTTCGAAGGCACCGGCCGCGGCCCAGGCGATCGGCTGGCCGGTCTGATCGAACACCAGAATGAAACGCTTGAGCTGATTCAAACTGTCATCGGATAACCAGTTCAGCCAGAAACGGCGACTGGTGCGATCGAAGACGCGTTGTGCCAGCGCTACGAACACACAACGCAGCCATACCCGAGCCGCGGGCGTCATCTGCTCCGGGACGTTGTCCCATATCAGGGTCGGGAAACGTGACCGGATCATCCGACAACGCGTTTGCTTGACCAGTCGGCTGGGGAGACGATCGAACGGCGAGCCTTGCCCAGGCGCTCGCCGCGGCAGAACCAGCGGCGTCCATCGATAAGCCATGTCGCGGCAGCCCGATAAGTGTAGAGCGAAAACTTATCAGCACAAAATGACTCGATTGTGAAAGAAAATCACACAACGGCTTGTTTCAGATACCTTTCCATGACGGTAATGATCGGTCGTCATCAGGCATACGCGAGAAAATTACGGTGGCCTGCTTGTCTCTGGCGCACGAGACGCGATCATGCAGACACGACTTGTCCAAACGGAACCCGATATGAGCGACTACACGAGTGATCTCAGCCACGCGGCGCGTTACGGCCACGGAATCGTCACCGCCGGCCAGCCGACCGAGGCACAGCTCCAGGCGGCAGCCCGCGAGGGCGTACGCACGGTGATCAATCTACGCCCGGCCGGCGAGTTCAACGAATACGACGAGGCCGCCGCCGTGGCAGCGGCCGGCATGACGTATCTCGTGATTCCCGTGGCCGGCCCGCAAGACATCAATACCGGCAACGCCAGGCAGCTCGACGATGCACTGGATGGCGGCACGCCGGCCTTGGTGCACTGTGCCAGCAGCAATCGCGTGGGCGCTCTGATGGCCTATCGCGCGCGCTACCTGCACGACGAGTCGCCCGAAAGCGCACTACAGATTGGCCTGGATACAGGGCTCAACCCGAGCTCGCCGCTACTGGAGGCCATGCGCGACAAGCTCGGCGTGACCGGCTGACCGGCCCGGCACGATGTCTGTCGTGACCCTCGGGCCGTTGCTGATAGCCGCGGATCGGCTCGTCTGGTTCGCGGCCTTCGGCCTGGCCGTGCTTGTCGGCACCACGCTGGCGCAAAGACGACGTGCCCGTCTTGTCGATCGCCTGTTCGCGCTCGCATTCGTCGGGCTGGTAGCGGCCCGCCTGGTGTTCGTGGCGCGCCATGCCGCGCTCTACGCGCCTCACCCGCTACAGATCCTGGATATCCGCGACCAGGGATTCGATCTCTGGGGCGGGCTGGCGGCCGTGGCGCTCTATGCGCTCATTGCCGGCTGGCGCGTGCCCGCGCTGCGTGTACCGCTGGCCGGGGCCCTGGCGGCCGGCGCACTCGGCGCCAGCCTGGGGCTCTGGGGGCTGGCCGTACTCGACACCCAGCCCACGCACTTATCGACGATTCCCCTGGCACGTGCGAACCAGGCAGACACCTCGCTTGCCGGCCTGGCGGAGACCGCGCCCGACAAGCCGATGGTCGTCAATCTCTGGGCCAGCTGGTGCGGGCCGTGTCGTCGCGAAATGCCGATGCTGGCCCGGGCACAGACACAATACCCGGGCGTCGTCTTCGTGTTCGTCAATGAGGACGACACCCGAGACGCCATGCAGCGGTTCCTCGCCGACACCGGGCTGCGACTCGAGCATCAGCTGATCGACACACAGCATCGACTGGCCCAAGCGCGGGCCGTGCGCGGCTATCCGACCACTCTGTTCTTTGATGCCGACGGCGAACATCGGGCGCGCCATACCGGCGTGTTGTCGCCGGCCATGCTGGCCGAACGACTGCGCGGCCTGACTGATTCAGCGCCCGACTAGCCCACCGGCTCCGGCTCGCCTAGAACGGAATATCGTCGTCCAGGTCGTCATCGAAGCCGGGTTCGCTGGTTGGCTGCGGCTGTTGGTAGCCCTGCTGGCCGCCACCGCCGCCCTGATTGCCGCCGCCGTAGCCGCCGCCCTGCTGCTGGCCGCCCCCGCTGCTTCGTTGTTGACCGCCGCCAAACGGGGCACTGCCGCCGCCCTGGCCGCCGCCGCCACGGGAGTCGAGCATCTGCATCTCGTTGGCCACGATCTCGGTCGTATAGCGATCCTGGCCGTCCTGGCCCTGCCATTTACGGGTCTGGATACGCCCTTCGACGTAGACCTTGGACCCTTTTTTCAGGTACTCACCGGCCACTTCCGCCAGGCGGGCAAAGAATACGATGCGGTGCCACTCGGTGCGTTCCTGCATCTCGCCCGAGGTCTTGTCGCGCCACGTCTCCGAGGTCGCGACATTGCAGTTGGTCACGGCGGTCCCGCCCGCGGTGTAACGGGTTTCCGGATCGGCGCCGAGATTCCCGACGATGATGGCTTTATTGATGCCTCGACTGGCCATGGCGGCCTCCCTGCTCGATGAACGACGCCCCGGCCTCAGGCCGATGCTGGCGTGGAATGAGACGGTGCGAAGCGGTTGAGCGTATCGGGCTCGACCACCCGGCCGTCGAATTTGATGTAAGCGACTTGGTCGGCCGGTACGACGACCGCCTCGAACACGCCTTCGACGGCCTCGATCTCGGCCGCCAGACGACGGGCCTCATGATCGCCGATCGTGCCGACGTTGACCATATGCGAGCGCGCAAACCGCGGCTTGGGCATGCCGGCCGCAATGATCAGCCAGACCAGCCCCACAAGCGCGGCAAAGCCGAACACCCCGCCGGTACCGAACTGGCCATAGGCCCAGCCGCCGACCGTGCCGCCCACAAAGATGCCGAAGAACTGCGACGAGGAGTAGACCCCCATGGCCGTGCCCTTGGCATCCGCCGGGGCCACCTTGGAGATCAGTGACGGCAGGCTGGCCTCCATGATGTTGAAGGCCGCGAAGAACAGCGTGAGCAGTACCAGAATCTCGACCAGGCTCTCGCGATAGAACGCCAGGATACCCGGCGCGAGGCACAAAACGGCCACCGAGGCCACGAACACCGGCTTCATCTGGCGCTTGGATTCGGCCAGGATGATCGCCGGCACCATCAGCGCGACAGACACGGCCAGCGTGGGCAGATAGACGATCCACTGCCAGTCCTGATGGATGCCCAGCACCGTACGCAGCATGCTCGGCAACGCGATGAAGCTGGCCGTGAGGATGGCGTGCAGCGCAAAGATCGCGAAATCCAGGCGCAGCAGCTCGCGATCGGCCAGCACGCGGCCGAACAGCTCCGGCACGGCCTGGGTATCGCGATGCGAGCGGATGTTCACCGGTGTGGGGGTCACCAGATACAGCACGCCGATGCCCAGGATCGCCAGTACGGCCGTGAACCAGAAGATACCCGGCACACCGGCCCAGGCGTTGATCACGGGCCCGGCCACGAGTGCCAGCGCAAACGCCAGGCCGATCGTCAGCCCGATCGTGGCCATGGCCTTGGTGCGCGATTCCTCGCGGGTCAGATCGGCGTTGAGCGCCAGGATCGTCGAGCCCACGGCGCCTGCCCCCTGCAGGATACGCCCGAAGATCACACCGTAGATCGTGCTGGAGAGTGCGGCCACGACGCTGCCACCGGCAAAGATCAGCAGCCCGATGGCGATCATGCGCTTGCGCCCGATGCGATCCGAGGCAAAACCGAAGGGAATCTGGAGCAACGCCTGGGTCAGCCCGTAGGCCCCCAGCGCCAGGCCGACGGTGGTCGGCGTAGAGCCGGCCAGGTGTTCGGCATAGAACGTGAACACCGGGTAGATCATGAACAGGCCCAGCATTCGCAGCGAGAAAATACCGGCCAGCGAGAATGCCGCGCGCGATTCGGTTGGTGTCATGGGCCGCCCCTCGATACGTCTTGAACGCTGCACGACTACACAGCTGATGGGTCGGCCGAGGCGTCCGGCGCGTTTCCGGCCGGCGTCCGGCAACAGGCGCGAGAGATTAACACAGCGTCCGGACCCGCCTGTTTGATGAGGGCCTGTTTTAGCCGTCTGGCTTGTGGCGGAGGCTATACTGTGTGGTTTGGTCTGTTGGCGAGTTCGTCGCATGGAAAGCCATATCCGCATTCGCGGTGCCCGTACGCACAATCTGGCCGGCGTCGATGTCGACCTGCCGCGCGATCAGCTGATCGTGATCACCGGCCTGTCCGGTTCCGGCAAATCCTCTCTGGCCTTCGACACGATCTATGCCGAGGGTCAGCGCCGCTACGTCGAGTCGCTGTCGGCCTATGCCCGTCAGTTCCTGTCGATGATGGAAAAGCCCGACCTGGATTCCATCGAGGGCCTGTCGCCGGCGATCTCGATCGAGCAGAAATCCACCTCGCACAATCCGCGCTCGACCGTAGGCACGGTCACCGAGATCCATGATTATCTGCGGCTGTTGTTCGCCCGTGCCGGCACGCCCTACTGCCCACACCACGACGAACCGCTGGCCGCCCAGAGCGTCTCGGAGATGGTCGATCAGACGTTGACCAAGGAAGACGAATCCGCCTGGATGCTCCTGGCCCCGGTCATCCGCTCGCGCAAGGGCGAGCACCGCGAGATCTTCGAGCAGATGCGCGGCGCCGGCTTCGTGCGTATGCGCGTGGACGGCGCGATCGTCGAGCTGGACGACGGCGTGCCCGAGCTGGACCCCAAGAAGAAACACGATCTGGAAGTCGTGGTCGATCGCTTCAAGATCCGCGAGGGCATCCAGCAGCGCCTGGCCGAATCCTTCGAGACCGCGCTGCGCCTGTCCGAGGGCATGGCCTGGATCATGCCCTGGCGCGGCGACGGCGAGCCGGAGGTCTTTTCCTCTCAGTTCGCCTGCCCGGAATGCGGCTACTCAATCAACGATATGGAACCGCGGCTGTTCTCGTTCAACTCGCCGCATGGGGCGTGCACGACCTGCGACGGCCTGGGCTCGCAAAGCGTGTTCGACGTCGACCGGGTCATCACCGACGACACCTTGA
>PBAO01000037.1 GCA_002715985.1 Lysobacterales bacterium
CGGCGTCGCGGGCTTGGGCATGCGCGAGCTGAAACTCCAGCAGGCGGGCCGTCGGCAGGCTGATTCCGGCACGGCCAAGCCCGATACGGGCATCCGTGAAAGCCCGCAGTGTGCGCCAGGGGTTCTCAACGACGTATCCACTCGGGGGAGCCGGCGCGGTGTCGAAAGACTCAGCCATGCTCGGCGCCTTCCGGCAGTTGATCCAGCGATCGGGCAAACGCCTTCGGCAGCGTCTCGGCCAGTCGATAATCGGCCCCATCGGTGAAGATACCAGCGCGCGATAGCCAATCGCCGAACTCCGGCGCCGGAGCCAGATCCAGCGCGCGCCGGGCATAGAGAGCGTCGTGAAAGGACGTGGTCTGGTAGTTGAGCATGATGTCGTCCGAGCCCGGAATGCCCATGACGAAATTCACCCCGGCAACGCCGAGCAGCGTCAGCAGGGTGTCCATGTCGTTCTGGTCGGCCTCGGCGTGATTGGTGTAGCACACGTCACAGCCCATCGGCACACCGAGCAGCTTGCCGCAGAAGTGGTCCTCCAGCCCCGCGCGGATGATCTCCTTGCCGTCGTATAGATATTCCGGGCCGATGAAGCCCACGACCGTGTTGACCAGCAACGGATCGAAATGCCGGGCCACGCCATAGGCTCGCGCCTCGCACGTCTGTTGATCCAGTCCGTGGTGGGCACCGGCCGAAAGCGAGCTGCCCTGCCCGGTCTCGAAATACATGACGTTGTTGCCGACCGTGCCGCGTTCGAGTGCAAGCGCGGCGTCGCGGGTTTCGGCCAGATCGTTCAGCCCGAATCCGAAACTCGTGTTCGTGGCCTCGGTACCGCCGATCGACTGGAACACGAGATCCACCGGCGCCCCGGCCTCGATCGCCTCGCGCGTGTTGGTCACGTGGGTCAACACACAGGACTGCGTCGGAATGTCGTATTTGTGGATGACCTCGTCCAGCATCTGCATCAGGCGGATCGACTGGGCGACGTTGTCCGTGGCCGGATTGATCCCGATCACGGCATCACCGTTGCCATAGAGCAGGCCGTCGAGAATGCTCGCGGCGATGCCCGTCGGGTCATCGGTGGGGTGATTGGGCTGCAGACGGGTCGAAAGATGGCCCGGTTTGCCAATGGTGCTACGAAACGCGGTGATCACACGACATTTGCGGGCCACCAGAATCAGATCCTGATTGCGCATGATCTTGGCCACGGCCGCGGCCATCTCCGGCGTGATACCGGGCCGCACGGCCGCGATTACCTCGGCCGTGGTGTCGTCGCTCAGCAGCCAGTTGCGAAAATCACCCACGGTGAGATGCGCGATCGGCGCAAACGCCTGTGTGTCGTGGCTGTCCACGATCAGCCGCGTGATCTCATCGGCCTCGTAGGGAATCAGCAGATCCTCGAGAAAGGTTTTCAACGGCAGCTCGGCGAGCACCATCTGGGCCACCACCCGTTCCTCGGCCGTCTCGGCGATCACGCCGGCCAGACGGTCCCCCGAGCGCGCCGGTGTGGCCTTGGCCATCACCTCGGCCAGACCGGAAAAGCGCCAGGTTCGATCCCCCAGCGTATATCGATAATTGCTCATGGTTGATGCCTTGCAAAATCTCTGCCAGCCATATCGACCCGGCGGATGATCGGCGTCGATCGCCCTGGCTTGTCGTGTCCGTTCGGGCCGCCCAAAAAACACACGCAGCCTCGCTGCCACAGCGCATCGCGGCCGGGCCGGATGACCACATCGCAGCGGATAGGCGGCCGAGCGCGGCCGTCGTCGTGGCCAATCGCGCTCGCGACGCGGGCCGGCGCAGCCGGCCCGTCAACGCCGGGCGCGTCTAGAACAGGCCGACCGGCCCGTCCGAGTACGACACCAATTGGCACTTGGTCTGCTGATAGTGGCCCAGCGCTTGTTTATGGGTCTCGCGCCCGATGCCCGAACGCTTGTAGCCGCCGAAGGCGGCGTGTGCCGGATACTGGTGATAGCAGTTCACCCAGACCCGTCCGGCCTGAATCGCGCGGCCCACGCGATGTGCGCGATTGATATCACCGGTCCAGACGCCGGCCCCCAGGCCGAACTCGGTATGGTTGGCAATACCTATGGCCTCGGCCTCGTCCGAAAACGTCGCGATCGCTTGCGTGGGGCCGAAGATCTCTTCCTGGAAGATCCGCATGTCGTTGCGGCCCTTGAACATCGTGGGCTCGATATAGAACCCGCCGGCCAGATCCCCGCCCAGGTTGGCGGCCTTGCCGCCCAGCAACAGCTCGGCGCCCTCATCGCGACCGACCTCCATATAGGACATGATCTTGTCGAACTGCTCGCGCGAGACCTGGGCGCCGATCTGGGTGTCGGTGTCCAGCGGATGGCCCTGTCGCAGCGTTTTCGCGCGTGCGATGGCCCGTTCCATGAGTGGCTCGTAGGCGGCCTCCTGAATCAGCGCGCGTGACGGACAGGTACAGACTTCGCCCTGATTGAGAAACGTCATCATCAGGCCTTCGACGCATTTATCGATGAAGGCCTCGCCGCGCTCGAGAACATCGGCGAAGAACACATTGGGCGATTTCCCGCCCAGCTCGAGCGTGACCGGCACGATGCGCTTGGCCGCATTGCCCATGATGCGGCTGCCGACCGGGGTCGAGCCGGTGAAGGCCAGCTTGGCCACATCGGGATGCTCGGCCAGAGCCGCCCCTGCTTCAGCGCCCAGCCCGTGGACGACATTGAGCACGCCCGGCGGAAGAATATCGCCGATGAGTTCGAGCAGTTTGCAGATCGAGGCCGGCGTCTGCTCGGCCGGTTTGAGCACGCTGCAGTTGCCGGCCGCCAGCGCCGGGGCGATCTTCCAGGCGGCCATCAACAAGGGGAAATTCCAGGGAATGATCTGCCCGACCACGCCGAACGGCTCGTGGGTGTGATAAGCCACCGTGTTTTCGTCGATCTCGGAAATCCCGCCCTCCTGGGCACGAATACAGCCGGCGAAGTAACGAAAATGATCGACCATCAACGGCATATCGGCGGCCAGTGTCTCGCGCACGGGCTTGCCGTTGTCCCAACTCTCGGCCACGGCCAGCGATTCGAGATTCGCCTCGATGCGGTCGGCCACCTGGAGCAGCAATCGGGCACGCTCGGCAGCCGGTGTGGCGGCCCAGGCCGGCGCGGCCCTGTTTGCCGCCGCGACCGCGGTCTCGATATCGGCGGCGCCAGAACGCGGCACTTCGCAGAATATCGCCCCGGTCACCGGGGTGACGTTGCTGAGATAGCGCCCGTCCTGGGGCGCCTGCCAGTCACCGTCGATGAAGTTGTCATATCGATCGGCAAAGTCGATCAGGGCGTCGGGTTGGCCCGGATTGGCATAAAGCATGATTGCACTCCCGCAACAATTGATAGTCACTCGTCTGGACACGCATTGCGCTGCGTTGATCAACGCTAGCGCGCCCAAGCCAGTCCGACTTGTCGCTCAGTCGCAAAGCATTGTTCTTCAGTCTCACTCAGCCACCACGGATGCCGATGTTGACCACCGCCAAACGCGTTGCCCGGCAACGGGGCAATCCCGATCAACTGATCGAGAACCGCGTAGCCATCGCCGGCCAGAATTCGCAGCTGTCGATCTACGACACATATGCCCCGGCGGCCCGGGTGGCGCTGTCGTCAAACCATTTGCTGTACTGCGGCATGATTCACGGTCGCAAGATCATGCACGGCGCCACGCCCACGCCGCGCGAGTTCTGCCCCAACGAATCGTTCGTGATCGCCGCCGGCCAGCCGGTCTATATCGATTTCCCCGACGCCCGCCCGGATTGCCCGACAACCTGCATGACCGTCGAAATCGATCATCGACACCTGCGCCGTGTCTGCGACCGCCTCGAACACGACACGCCCGGCGCCGGCCACGCACCGCAAGCGCCCGCTGCGCCGCAGGCGTTGCACGTGTCGCACGGCGGTCGGGTGCAGGCCCTGCTCGATCGGCTGATGCGGCTCTACTGCGATGACCACCGCGACCGCGACGTGCTGATCGATCTGGCGCTGGACGAGTTGTTGATCCGCATGCTGCGCACGAAAAGCCGCGCCCTGCTGCTTGAATCCGCCCGCTCGGATGAGCCACCCCGCCATGGCCTGGCCGCCGCACTCTGGCACCTGCGCCAGCACATCAGCCTGCCCATCGATAGCCAGGCCCTGGCTCGATGCGCCTGCCTGAGCAAGGCCCAGCTTTATCGACAGTTCAAGCGCGAACTAGGCTGCACGCCGGGCCAGTTTCAGCAGGCGCTACGCATCGAGCAGGCTCGAGAGCGGCTGGCTCGGGGCAACGAATCGATCACCCACATCTGCTTCGATCTGGGTTATGCCAGCGCCAGCCATTTCTGTCGCTGTTTTCGCCAGGCCACCGGCCAGACACCGAGTGCGTTTCGCAGCCAACACGCCGGTGCCCCGAGCCCTCCCGAGCGCCCCTGATTCAGCACGATGGGCCGATACGACAACGCACGCTCCGCGGCCTCGGGCGCCCCACCGGGTCAAACGCCTGCGCCTTCGATCAGTCCTCGATAGGCGATCCGGCCACGACAGATCGTCAGGCGCACGTTGAAAGCGGCATCCAGCACCACGCAATCGGCATCGTACCCGGGCGCGAGACGGCCTTTGCGGTCTGCCACGCCGAGATCGGCCGCGGCGTTGGCACTGGTCATGGCGATCGCCTCGGCCATGCCACAGCCGGTGTAGGCGCGCAGGTTGCGAAACGCCTGGTCGAAGGTCAGCATACTGCCGGCCAGCGTGCCGTCGGCCAGCCGCGCCTGGCCGTGCTCGACGATCACGGGCTGGCCGCCGAGCGTGTACGCGCCGTCGCCCAGGCCTTTGGCCCGCATGGCATCGGTAATGGCCATGAGGCCGGTGGCACCGGCCGTGCGATAAGCCAGGTTCACCATCGCAGGGGCTACGTGGTGCCCATCGGCAATGATTTCAGCGCGTGCGGCCGGGTTGGCGAGCAGCGCACAGGCCGCCCCGGGCTCGCGGTGATGCAGACCGTTCATGGCATTGAACAGATGCGTGCCGCGAGACGCGCCGGCGGCGATCGCAGCTTCGGCCCGGGCCGCGCTACAGGCCGAATGGCCGATCGAGGCCCGCACGCCGCTCGCGGCCAGGTGCGTGATCAACGCATCGCCACCCGGCACCTCGGGCGCCAATGTCACCACCCGAATCCGCTGCCCGCTCACCGCCTGCCAGCGCTCGAAACGATCGATATCCGGCGCCGTAATGTACTCGGCCGGCTGCGCACCGGCTTTATCAGCGTTCACGAACGGGCCTTCCAGATGCACGCCCAGCATCTCGGCCGTGCCCGGCGGGCTGTCGTAGGCGCCTGCCACCCGCAGCGCGGCCTCGATGGCGGCGGGCGCCCCGGTCATGGTCGTGGCCAGAAACGAGGTCGTGCCCTCGGCCGGCAGATACGCGGCGATGCGTGTCAGGGCCTCGGCGCTGGCGTCCATGACGTCGGCCCCCATCGCGCCATGGATATGGGCATCGATGAAGCCGGGCACCACGTGCCAGTCAGCGGGCAGCTCGATGCCAGGCAGGGTCGCATCATCCGCGCCGGTGACAAGGCTGTCGTCGATCGACAGGCAACGCCTGTCGATATCGCCATGCACGCGGGCACCACGCAGCTGCCAGCGTGTACTCGTGATCGCGCCTGGCTCAGTCATGGATCAGTGGCTCGCGTGTTGCTCGGCCCGCCGCGCAGCGCCCATGGCGGGCGAGTGGCGCGGGGCGACGAGTCCGGCCCGTGATGCCGGCCCCAGGCGCGGGGCCAGCGTATCGGCCAGCCCGCCGGTCAGCGCTAGCGGCAGCGACGAGTCGCCGGCGGCCAGCGCGGTGATGATGGCATCGATCTGCACAGCCGCACGATTCAGCAAGGCAACAGCGGCCGGGCAGGCGTTGTCAGCCGCGGCCACGATACACGGCGCCAGGGCCGCGAAATCCCCGGCGCGTGCGTTACAGGCCCACTGCGACAAGGCCGTTGCGTCACCGGCATGCGGCGCCAGCACAGCTGCCGACAACGCATCGGCCGGGCAACGCCCGTCGGCTGCCGCCAGCCCATGCGATACCGCGGCCAGACCCAGCCAGGCCCCGCTGCCGGCATCGTCGTGAGGAAATCCCCAGCCGGCCACGCGATGGGTCTGCCCTGAACGCGTGGCAAAACCGATCACGCCCGTTCCGATCGAAACGATGGCGCCGTCGCCCAGGTCATGGGCCCCCAGACAGGCCGTGTGGGCATCCGACAGGACCTCGAGCGATGCCGCCGGCGGTGCCTCGGCCAGAAACCGCGCCCGCGCGGCCTCCAACTCGATGCCGGCGATACCAACGACAACGTGGGCTGTCGCCCAGGCCATATCCGGGGCGATGGCCGCCACGAGCTGGCGGATCCGCGGCCAGGCCTGTGCCGCATGGCCGTTGAGGCTGCTGGCCGGCCCGATGCGCTCACCGAGACAGCGCCCATCGCCATTCAGCACCACCACTCGTGTCTTGCTCGCCCCGCCATCCACGCCGATGCACAGGCCGGGCCCAACGCTCGCACTCATCGCATGCTCTAGATACGTACCGACTGCCACGCACGATAGCCGATCCCGCAAAGCCGTTGTCGTATCCCGCCCGGCCTGCCCGCCGCAACGGTGGCACGGCGTGCGCACAACAGACCATCAGGCCCATCTCACAAAGCGCCAGATTGCCAGCCGCGCCCGCGACTGGCGCTGTTGTCGGTCGGCCAGGACACCACGACCGAGTGCTCGGGCCCCGTGTTGTCGAACCAAACCTCCGCGCCATGCGCATCGGCCACGGCGTGTACGATCGAAAGCCCCAGGCCGGTGCCGGGCGTGGCTTTTTCGACTCTGAAGAACGGCTCGAAGAGACGTTCCTCGTGTGCCCGGGTGCCGGGGCCTGCGTCGAGGATACGCAGCCAAACCGATGTCTCCTGTCGCTCAAGCTGCACATCGACGCACGTGTTCATGGGCGCTACCTCGATCGCGTTGCCCAGAAGATTATCGATCAAGCTCTGGAGCAGCGTCGGCTCGCCCCGAACCACGATATCGTCGGGCAAGACGGTGGCGCCCAGCGAGACGCTCTTTGCATGGGCCTGGGCGTGACGCATGGCGATCACCTGGCGCACGATTGGCGCCAGGTGAACATCGCGTGTATCGATACCCAGCTGGCTGGCTTCGGCCAGCTGCTGTAATTGCGCGGCCAGATGCGTCATGTGCGTAATACGCTCATCGATGCGGTCCAGCGCGGCCTCGCGATGGCTCGGGTCGTGCGTTCGACGCAGAAAGTCGACCTGGCTCTGGCAGCCGGCCAGCGGCGTCCGGAACTCGTGGTTGGCCGCAGCTGCAAAGACACGCTGACGCTCGACAACGCGCCCCAGACGCGACAGCAACGCATCGATCACCCTGACGAGCCCGGCCAATTCTCTGGGCAGAGCCGCGGGCGACAAGCCGGTTGGCGATGGATGATGGACATCGATCTGGCCGAGCACACGCTGTAATTGACGGATCGGCGCCAGGCCGCGCCAGAGCATGAGCAATCCCACGATCGCCAGCGCCAGAAAGAGCCAGAACAAATACTGCTGAAGCCGTTTTTCGAAAACCTCCGCCCGATTCCGTTCGGCGACCGGGTCGATCGCCACCTGAATGATCAGATCGGCCGTATCGATCGGCGTGGAGAAGATCCGCCAGCGCTGCCCGTCCAGGGTACGCCTGGAAAATCCGGGCCGAGCCGGCTCGAGCTGCTCGGGAAAGCCGATACTGCGAAGAACGAGTTCGCCATCGTTTCGTCGCAAGGCGAATACGGGCGTATTCACCGAGCGTCCGGGCGAGTCGTCGACGATCAGCCCGGAGATACGCGTGTCGTGGAGCCGGCCGGAGTTCTGAAAGCGCTCGAGCAAACCGCTGCTGGCCGAGGCCAGCGTGATGGCCGTCTGCTGCAAGCGCGAGTCGATGTCCATGGCGGCCAGCTCGCGCGCATTGTGTCGTGCGTCCACGAACAGGATCGCGGCCGCCACACACAGCATGAGAAACAATAACCCGGCAAGACGAACATGAAGACTTATGGCCGCGATCTTCACGCGACGACTCGATAACCGATGTTACGCACCGTGGCGATCCGCGCGCTGCCGATTTTCTGGCGTAGACGATGAATCAGCACCTCGAGACTGTTGCTCTCCGGGCCATCCGACCAGCCATACAGCAATGACTGCAGCCGCTCGCGCGGCACCGGGCCGCCAGCCCGGTCCAGCAACGCCTGGAGCACCACGAACTCATAGGCCGACAACACGACGGGCTGCCCGGCGCAGGTCACGGACCGCCGGCCGATATCCATGCACAAATCCCCGACCTCGCGCCGTTCGTCGGCATAGCCGGTCGAGCGGCGCACCAGCGCTCTCAGGCGGGCCTCGATCTCTGCCGATCGAGCCGGCTTGGCCACATAGTCATCCGCGCCGGCATTCAGAACATCCACGCAGTCCCGACTCGCGGCGTGCGCCGTCAACACCAGCACGGGCGCCGCCACACCGCGATCACGCCAATGAGAAAGAATACGCTCACCGTCGATATCCGGCAGCGCCAGATCGAGAATCACACCGTCGAACGCATCGGCATCGAACGCCTGACAGGCCGCGCGTCCGTCGACAAGCCAATCCACACGATGGCCGTCCAACGCTAGCGCGGCCGACAGTCCTTCGCCCAACACCTCGTCATCCTCGATCAACAGTATGCGCATAAGACACCGAGCCTGAACCGCCCGAGTATTGAACCACATCCCGGCACGACCACTGCACTAAGATTCGGTTAATAAACCATGCACAGGGTGCTGGTTACCGGGCACGACGCCTGGTGCTCGTTTCAAACTGGAGTCATGAAAATGCTCAAGAAATTGGTTCTGACCGGTATGCTCGCGCTGAGCGCAACGACCGTATTCGCCGCGTCTTTCGATCAGTTGGATAACAACGGCGACAACACGATCACGAAGGACGAATACTTCGGCAGCATTAGCGACTGGGGCACGTACAGCGACTGGGACGTCAATGGCGATGGCCTGATCGACGAGTCCGAATTCGACGACGGGCCGTTCGACGGGACCTATACCTATTACGACTACAACAACGACGGCTATCTCGACTCGTACGAGCTCTACGACGGCGTTTACACGTCATACGATGCCAACGACGACGGCATCTGGAACGACAACGAGTGGAACATGTTCAACGAGGCCGGCTTCCTCAACTGATTGAGCGCCTGCTTCAACCGCCTGTCTGCCGCGTCGCTCGGCAGGCAGGCCGGCTGAACGCTTCCCCGGCGTGCCGACGCCATCACCTGCGGTCCCTACAGGTGTTCGGCACGCCGTTTTCCACGCGTGCGCTCACCGCCCGCCGCCGTGGCCCGATCCGATCGCTCATAGGCGGTCTGTCATCTTGTCGGTCTGTGTCTTTTCACCGAGCGGCTGGCTGGCCCCATGCGACGAAACACCACGCCCGAAGCCCAGTTCGTCGCTTCAACCCGCGGCTCAGGCTGACCGCCCCCCGGTCGACGACTCCCCAACCTGAAAACGCCGCGCCACGTCGAATCGTTAGGCATCCTGACAAGACCAGTTGGTATCTGCAGCCCCGGTAGCCGCAGCCCCCAATCGCTT
Organism: Lysobacterales bacterium; assembly: GCA_002715985.1. Lineage (GTDB taxonomy): Bacteria > Pseudomonadota > Gammaproteobacteria > Nevskiales > Salinisphaeraceae > Salinisphaera. The sequence goes on from PBAO01000037.1 coordinate 9,645, forward strand.
CGAGAAATGCGTTGTGCCGGGCCACTGCGTCGGCGATGTCGCGCTCGATCGACATCAGTTTCTCCTGCACGCCGGCCAGATCGATCTCGGGCTCCGGCTTCGCCGTGCTGACACCGCGCGAGAGGTTCCGGCTCCAGTCGCTCGGCGTGATCTCGTGCGGATCCATCCGCCGGACATGGCGCTCGAGCCGATTCGGGCAGACCTTGAGTGCCGATCCCGATAACAGCTCGAGGGTGTTCCGTGACCGCGCGCCTCGGACGCGCCACAATACCGCCCGCGCACACTTGTCTGCCCATTGGACGAAGACCATGACCTGGACCCCGACCCGCGACGATTTCAACACCTACATGCTGCCCAACTACAACCCGCAGGCGACCATTCCGGTGCGCGGCGAGGGCAGCCGGCTGTGGGATCAGGACGGGCGTGAGTTCGTGGATTTTGCCGGCGGCATTGCGGTGAATGCGTTGGGGCATGCGCATCCGGCCCTCGTGGAGGCGTTGAAGACCCAGGGCGAGCAGCTCTGGCATCTGTCCAACGTCTATGCCAACGAGCCGGCGCTGCGCCTGGCCAGAACGCTGGTGGAAGCGACGTTCGCCGACAAGGCGTTCTTCTGCAACTCCGGCGGCGAAGCCAACGAGGCCGCCCTGAAGCTGGCGCGGCGCTATGGCCACGATCATTACGGCCCGGCCAAGGACAAGATCGTGTCGTTTCGCCAGTCCTTCCACGGGCGGACGTGGTTCACGGTGTCGGTCGGCGGCCAGCCGAAGTACACCGAAGGCTTCGGGCCGATCCCGGGCGGTATCGTCCACGGCGAGTACAACGATCTGGACTCGGCGCGCGAGCTGGTCGATGAGAATACCTGCGCGATCATCGTGGAGCCCATGCAGGGCGAAGGCGGCGTGACACCGGCCACGCCGGCGTTCCTGGAAGGCCTGCGAGCGTTGGCGGACGCGCACAACGCGCTGTTGATCTTCGACGAGGTACAGTGCGGCGTGGGCCGGACCGGGCATCTCTACGGCTATATGCATTACGACGTGACGCCGGACATCCTGACCAGTGCCAAGGCGCTGGGCGGCGGCTTCCCGATCGGCGCGATGCTCACCACCGAGCGTGTGGCCGAGGTGTTCGTGGTGGGCACGCACGGCTCGACCTACGGCGGCAATCCGCTGGCCTGTGCGGTGGGCCAGGCCGCGGTGTCGACCATCAACACGCCCGAGGTGCTCGACGGGGTCGCCGAGCGTCACGCGCTGTTTCGCGAGCACCTGGAAGCCATCGATGCCAAGTACGACTGCTTTGCCGAGATCCGGGGCCTGGGGCTTTTGATAGGGGCCGAGTTCAACGCCCGTTTCGGCGAGGCCGGGCGCGATACGCTGGCAGCCGGCATCGATGAAGGCGTGATGCTGCTGGTGGCCGGGCCGGGCGTGCTGCGCTTTGCGCCCAGCCTGATCATTCCCGAAGCCGATATCGTCGAGGGCATGGCACGCCTGGAGCGGGCCATCGCCCGGGTGGCCGCGTCGGTCGGGTAGTTCTACCAATGGCTGCATAGCCCACGAACCGGGCAGACTGAGCGCCTGTTTCCAGCGCTTTGCAGACCGTCATGACCGACCAACCCAATATCCCCGCACAATCCCAAGAACTACCCGGCTGCGAGGCCGCCTTGCAGCCGGCCGCCGAGATGATCCGCGACGGCTATAAAGGCGCGGACAAGCTCACCGGCAAGGTGGCACTGGTGACCGGGGCGGATTCGGGCATCGGGCGCTCGGTGGCGATCCATTTCGCGCGCGAGGGCGCGGATGTGGCCGTGGCCTATCTCAGTGAGACCGAGGACGCCCAGGAGACGAAACGCCGGGTCGAGGCCGAGGGGGCACGCTGTCATCTGATGGCCGGCGATCTGGCCGATGCCCAGACCTGCCGGGCTGCCGTGGCCGAGACGGTCGAGGTGCTGGGCGGGCTCAACATCCTGGTCAACAACGCCGGCACGCAATGGGTCAACACCGACCTGACCACTCTGCCCGATGCCCAGTGGCAAGACACCTTTGCAGCCAACATGCACAGCCAGTTCTATCTGGCCAAGGCCGCATTGGCACATATGCAAGCCGGCGATGCCATCATCAACAACGCCTCCGTGAATGCCTATATCGGCCCGGATTTTCTGGTCGATTATTCGGCCACGAAGGGCGCGATCATTGCCTTCACCCGGAGCCTGTCGAATCAGGTGGTCAACCGCGGCATTCGCGTGAACGCGGTGGCCCCCGGGCCGGTCTGGACGCCCTTGCAGCCGGCCACACTCGGCGCACACGACCCGAAGATGGTCGAGAATTTCGGCGCCAACACGCCCATGGGGCGCTGCGGACAGCCCAGTGAGTTGGGCCCGTGCTTTGTGTTTCTGGCCAGTGCGGATGCCTCGTTCATGAGCGGGCAGACACTACATCCCAACGGCGGTATTGTCGTGAACGGTTAGCTTTTTTAACACCGTTACGATCGTCGTCGGTGTGTCCTGCTCAGGGAGTGTGCGTGTCCGTCATCGACCCGTTAGAACAATCCAACCCGGCCCCCGGGGCGCGCTGGATCGATCAGCCTGTCCATCGACTGTGGCTGGATCAGGAAGGCCTGCGGCTGCTGCATTTCTACCGGGCGGCCGCGCTGCCGGGTGGCGGCTTCGCGCCGTTGGACAGCCACGGCCGGCTGGCCGAGGATGCCGTGGCCGATACGTTGGTCACGGCTCGTCACACGCACTGTTACAGCCTGGCCGCAATGGCCGGGGTGCCCGGCGCGGCCTCGATGGCCGCCCACGGGATGGTCGCACTGACCGATCTGCTGCGCGACGCCGAGCACGGCGGCTGGTATCAGCGCGCACCGGCGCCCGGACACGATGATTCCAAGCAGTGTTATATCCAGATCTTTGTCGCCCTCGGGGCGGCCAGCGCCACCCAGGCCGGCATTCCCGGGGCACATAACCTGCTGGCGGCAGTGCTGGCCGTCCTGGAGCAGCATTTCTGGTCGGCCGAGACACAGACTTATTGTGAATCCTACGACCGCGCCTGGAACGTGCGCGCCGACTATCGCGGGGCCAACAGCAACATGCACGCCGTCGAGCTGTGCCTGGTGCTGGCCGACGTGCTGGATGATCCCACGTGGTACGACCGGGCACTGGCGATCGGTGAGCGCATCATTCATCGACACGCCGCCGAGAACGATCACTTGGTCATCGAGCATTTTCATGGCGACTGGCGCGAATGGCGCGAGTGCAACGCCGAAGCCATCGAAGACGGGTTCTACCCCTTTGGCGCCACGCCCGGCCACAGCTGCGAGTGGGCGCGCCTGCTGATCAGCCTCGAAGCCGGTCTCGGGGCCGTCGATCGCGAGGCGCCGAACTGGCTGTTCTATGATGCCAAGGCGCTATTCGATCGCGCGGTGGCCGTGGGCTGGGAAACCGACGGCGCGCCCGGCATGGTCTATACCGTGGACTGGCAGGCCCGGCCCTGTGCCACGCGGCGGCGTCACTGGGTACAGGCCGAAGCACTGGCCGCGGCGGCGGCACTGGCGACACGCACCGGCGAGGCCCGCTACGAGGCCTGGTATCGGCGGATCTGGGATCATGTGCGTGATGTCTATATCGATACCGTGCACGGCAGCTGGGTTCAGGAGCTGGACGCCACTCTGGCGCCCCACGCCGACGAGGGCCATCTCAAGGCCGATCTCTATCATGCGTATCAGGCCACATTGCTGCCCCCGCTCGCCCTGACGCCGAGCCTGCCGATCGCTGTGTCCCAGCCGTTTGGCGGGCCTGTCGAGGGTAGAGGGCCGGAATAAGCCGGCCGCGGCCTTGTGAAACACATCCGCGGCCAGCATCGTATTGCATATTGATCGTTTTCTCACCGGCCGCCTTCGCATGACAGACGACAACGACGACCGCCGCCGCAGCCAGCGCATGCCGTCCTGGGCAGGTTATCTGCTGATCGCCGCGGACACCGCGATCAAGCCGCTGTTTCTCGTGCCCTGGGTGGGAACGCTCGCGGCTCTGTCGCTCGTCATGCCGGTACGCTCGATCTGGGCCTGGGCGTTTCTGCTGATCGGGGCCAGCGCGGCCTGTCTGTTCGCGGTGGCGCGGGCGGTCACCGTCCAGGCCAGCCAACGCGGTGCGCTCGGCGCCTATGTGGCCTATCTGGCCGGCCATACGTCACTGGGACGCTGGCTGACCGACTGGCTCAGCGGGCAGGATTCACGCTAAGGCCTAACCCTGGGCTGAACTTTTGATCCGCGGCCCCGATGATCGACACCGGGCCATGAATTGCCGGCACGGCGCCGAGCTTCTATGATCCGCGTCGATCCGCCGGCGACACGCTTTTCATGATCACGACCGTTCGCTATGCGCTGGGCAGCATGCTCATCGGCGTGGCCGTCTTTGCGCTGAAATATCTGGCCTACTGGCTGACGGGCAGTACCGCGCTGTATTCCGACGCGCTGGAATCGATCATCAATATCGTGGCGGCCGGCGCGGCGGTGGCTGCGCTGCGCGTGAGCGCGATCCCGGCCGATGCCAATCATCCCTATGGCCATACCAAGGCCGAGTATTTCTCGGCCGTGGCCGAGGGCGTGCTCATCGTGGGCGCGGCCGGGACGATTCTCTACGATGCGGTACAAACGCTGTTCGATCTGCACGCGATCGCTGCCCCCATCGAGGGTCTGGCGCTGAACGCAGCGGCCACGGTCTTGAACGGTCTCTGGGCCGCGGTGCTGGTACGCCAAGGCCAGCGTCTGCGCTCGCCGGCGCTGACCGCGGACGGCAAGCATCTGTATACCGATGTCGTGACATCGATCGGCGTGTTCGCCGGTGTGGCGCTGGTGGCCCTGACGGGCTGGCTCTGGCTGGATCCGCTGATCGCGGCGGCCGTGGCGCTCAATATCCTCTGGTCGGGCTGGCAGCTCGTGCGCGCCTCGCTGGGCGGGCTGATGGACGAGGCCGTGCCCGAGGACGAGCTGGACCGGATCCGGACCGTGATCTTCGAGAACTCGAAAGGCGCGTACCAATCGCATGACCTGCGTACACGCCACGCCGGGCGGCGCACATTCATCGATTTTCATCTGGTGGTGGCCGGTGACATGCCCGTCGAGCGGGCGCATGAAATCTGTGACCGGCTGGAAACCGCGCTCGAAAACGAGTTCGCCGATTGCACGGTGACCATTCACGTCGAGCCCGAGCACAAGGCCGAGGTCGCCGATGTGTATGTGCCGACGACGACATGAGCCGGCGGCACGCGGGTCTCAGGGCCTGTTGCCGTTTCATGCGAGCGCCGCGTTGGAAACCGCAAATCGTGTCCTGCAAGGCGCGAGTCGCCGCGTCGTGGCGTGCCACGATCAAGACTCGCAACGCCGCAGGACGC
>PBAO01000038.1 GCA_002715985.1 Lysobacterales bacterium
CCCAGAACGAGCCCGACCAGAATCTGCTGCCATAGCGGCAATCGGCGACACAGCCGGGCATAGCGTCCGTCGGTCGATAGGGTGTCGTCGGTCATGGGCACGCTTTTGTCAATGCGGTCACGTCATGGCCGCACTTTGTCAGAGGCATGACAGGACACAAACGCACGACCGGGCAATCGATGGTATCTACAACTAAGTGATGATACGGATTTTGTCACGCCACGGCCGGTGGTTTCCTATAGCGGCGCTATTCGAACGCACCGAGGCCACACGATGCCGACAACCGAGCCGGCGCGGCCTGCTGATAACGATTTCCGTTCCAGGGCAGCGAATTCGCACGCTGTCGTTGATCCCACTGAGACCGTCTGAGGATCTCAGTATTCATATGCCAAAACGAGGACACAAGCGATGATCATTCGCACCCACGAAGATGCCAAGAACGACGCTGTCGAAGACGACAAGTGGATCAGCCGGCGCTATACCCTGCGCGCCGACGGCATGGGCCATTCCATGCACGAAACCTATATCAAACCCGGCCAGCACCTGCACATGTGGTACAAGAACCACAAGGAAACCGTACTGTGCGTCGAGGGTGAGGGCCAGATCGAGGATCTGACCGAAGGCGGCACCTGGGAGCTCAAGCCCGGCGTGCTGTATGCCCTGGACAAGCACCAGCAGCATATTCTCTCGAGCGAGAACGGCATGACCGTGATTTGTGCCTTCTCGCCCTCGCTGGTCGGCCCGGAAGACCACGACGAGCAGGGCAGCTATCCGCTGCTCGACGACGACGGCACCGTGATCCAGCGCTGAATACCGCACCGGCCGGCCGGATACGGCCGGCCCGTGTCTGCTGCCGCGCCGGCGGGCGCGTCCGGCTAACCCGCGCGCGAGGGGAACAACAGCGCCGTGGCCAGCGATACCCCGGCCGAGACAACGAACACAAGCTGCATGCTCCAGGCATCGGCCGCCGTGCCCGCCAGCGCCGGGCCGATCACGTTACCGGCAGCGTAGAACATCAGCACCACGGTCAGACTGACCGAGGCCAGATCCGGAAACAGCCGATCGCTCCAGAAGGCAAAGATCGAGCTCTGCATCATGATGCAGGCCCCCTGCAAGGCACCCGATACCCCCAGGCCCAGCCACGATGCCGGGACATAAGCCGCGGCCAGCAACGACAGCATCGACGCCGTGAAAATAGCCCGCATCAGCCAGACCAGGCCGATCCTCGCCTCGAACTCGGCGGTGGCCAGGCCCACCAGCCCGCCGATACCGATCGCGATATACAGCACTGGCGACGACAGGCCCGCCGACAGGCCGGGCAATCCGCCTGAGCTTTCGACGTAACCCGCCACGAACGACAGATACACGCCGCTGGTCACCCCGAACGAAACGGCCACCCCGTAAAGCGGCCAGGCCCGACGATGGACCAGGCGCGTTGCCGAGTGCATCAGGCCCGGACCGGAATCATCCCCCGGCGCGCGCAGCACTAGGCCCAGAACCCAGAGATTGTAAGCCCCGGCGACCAGTGCACAGCCGGCAAACGCGACCCAGGCCACACGCCAGTTGTAGGCCATGCTTGCCAGGGCCAGCGCCAGAACACCGGCCAGAACAATACCGCCGGTCGTACCGGTGCTCACGATCGACAAGGCTCGACCGCGCAGCTCGGCCGGCACGCCCCGCTCGGCAGCCGTATTGAACGGTGACCAACACAATCCGGCACTGGTCGCGGCCAGCGCGACGCCCACGGCCAGCCAGAGCACCTGATCGGCCAGCACGACCGTAACCATGCCGATGACGGCCGCCATCAGCCCCAGAACCACCGGCATCCGTGGCCCAAAGCGCGGGGTGAGCGCACCGGCGATCAACAGACTGGCGAAAAAGCTTGCGAACGCCGAACTGGCGATAAATCCGGCCATCGACGACGACAACGCGAATGCATCCCGAAACTGCGACAGGAACAAACCGAAACCGACCCGGGCCGGACCGAAGGCGATCGCCGTGGCCAACGCGCCGCCCAGCGCGATCGAAACAGAACGTTGCAGAACAGGCTCCAAACGGCCAACAAGGTCCGCTTTTTTACAAGAGATCGGGCTCGCTTGAAAACGATATAAAACTATCGCCGTGATGGCCAAACGCCGCCAGGCGGCCGAGTACGACCTCGAGCGAGCGTGCCTAATTGACGGCCGCTGTCCGACTCCAGCCGACCGCCAATCGACCGATAAGATCGAAAGAAGACACCGACGTCCCATCCCAAGCCTCACCCGATAAGTGATGAAACCCGACTCTATCGACTGAACATGGCCCGCCCGCAACACCTCGATCGAGGCCGCACCACCGCGCAGGAAAACCGGCATCCATCAGTATTGTGCCAGTGAGCGCATAATCTCGACGCGGCTACCGGCTCATCACCGCGCTGATAATTTTTCCGGTGGAACACCCCTTCAAAAACGAAAATATCTTCTTTCGTGGCGTTTTAATACAAAATGATTTACATGGATGAACGCGCAGAGTGCGTTCCCGAAGTTATTGAACCACTGACAGCTCATCTCATTCACTTCGACGGTCGCTCAAACCAAGTTGAGCTCTTTAAACAGGCCTGACTAGACTTCAAGCAAGTCAGACTCGCCGCCTCCAGCATCCATCTTTATGGTGACTGGCCAACAGTCGATGAGCGTTTACACATTCTCGAAAATTCAATTCGATAGCCGCTATCGGTGACTTCTTTGATTTCGAGGGATCCGAGAAAAGCAATCTATTACGGCTCGGGTTGCGCCATAAAATTTAAGAAACCGCAGCTTGGTCATCAATTACGTTATTCAGCCAATTTAAAAAATTTTTGGATAATAACTGCGAAAAAATCAGCCTTCCAATTTATTTCCTAATTATATTCTTTCAAACCATCAATAGAACCCGCGAAAAATACGTTCAAATCCCGCTTCCTTTATTATTCAAGTCATCGAATGATTCAAATACCCTTTCAAAGAGCGGACGAACAACTTTTGCGCCAGTCGGCGACAAATGATGCTCGTCGAAATAAAGCGGCTTCCCGTTAATCTGAAATCGGCACTGGTCGTCAGGGCAAATATAGGGTAATGGATCGATAACCGATACTTGGTCGCTTTTTCGCGCCAGCGCTGAATAAAGCTTGCGTGAACCAGCAGAGTCTCTCAAGTAGCGTGCCGTGCTATAACTCGTTGCGATGTTTTTACCGGTTTCAACCTCTTGTATTCTCGTTTCGGGCGAAAAATAAGGCCCGCTAGGCACGGTATTCATTATGAAAATCTGTTCCAGCTCGTTCCTCTTGAGAGCTTTGACACTTTTTTTGACAGCTTTCGCATTAATGTCGTCGTCCATATAAGCGACCGCGATTACGTACTTGATTCGCTTTTCTTTTATTTCCTGCACAATGTGTTCAAGTACACTCCAGCTGCAATAGTCGGTTGAGCCGTAGCTGTCGAGTGTGCAATTGCGAGTTGTCAGATAGACATCGTATTGATCCGCCATACCTATCGAACCGATCATTTCATCGAGCTGATCAGCATGCGAATCACCGAGCACTAGAACCGAATCCGGCCGTGCTTGGTCTGGATTTGCGATCGAGCACATCTCACTCGGGAACCCGGTAATGCGTTTCCAGTAGCCGCATCGATATGGCGATCGCGTCTGTTCAGCAACGTATAGACGCGAAACCAGCGGCGCGTAACGAAAAGTCGCCCCATGCGTGAAATACATGATTGAGGCCGCCCCCACGAGCATCAAACTCGCGGCGGCCACGCTGGCAAGCATCGGCAGGAGTTCTCCTAGAATCTGTCTCTGCTGAAACGGTTGCTCGATATAAGCATATGAAAAATGCGCAAGAACGAGCGACAACAGCAATGCAAGAGCCCCTAGCTCAGGGCTCAACGTATGACCTAGATAGGTCGCGACAAGCGAAATGATCGGCCAGTGCCACAGATACAACGAATACGACCGCTGGCCTACGTAGCGCAGCGGCGTGCTGCAAAGAAGACGGTTGGGGAGGCTTGGCGAATCACACCCGAGGATCACGAAACACGTGCCGAGGCATGCCAGCAAGGCCTGGGGCCCCGGGAAAAGCGTGGACTCCTCAAAAAGAAAAATGGCGGCGAACGCCATGGCCAGTCCAGCAGTCACCGAGTAACCACCGAAACTACACAGCCGCGCGGCGGCAAGACGCGCAACACCAAACCCTAGCGCGAACTCCCATATCCGCGCCGGCAGAAGAAAGAAATTGGTTTTCGGCGACACAACTGCCAGAACGTCGCCCACTGCATACGACAGGCTAGCTATCAGAAGGATCAGCACAAGTGCCGCCTTCGGCCACCACCGCGCCAGAAGCACCGGGATCGCATAAATAAGATAGAACTGCTCCTCAACCGCAAGGCTCCACGTATGCAGCAAAGGTTTGGATAGCGGAACAGCGAAGTAACTTCCCTGCACCCAGAACGCGAAATTCTGAAGATAGACGACCTGAGCGGCCAGGCTCTCGCTGTAGTTTTTAAGAAGCGGCGGGTCCAGGACGAAATAAGCCCCGATTGTTGAAAATAAGATGACAAAAAGATAGACAGGCATCAGCCGTCTTATTCTTCGAGCATAGAACTCGCTGAGCGACGTGCGCTTAGTGATGAGTTTGTCGTAGTAGATCCTGGTTATTATGAAGCCCGAAATCACGAAAAATATATCGACTCCGATATACCCGCCTGGCACAAGACCCGGAAACGCATGGAAAGCCAGAACAGCTGCTACCGCAATGGCTCGCATGCCGTCTATTTCATCAACGTGGCCCATATAAGAATTTAGCTCGGCCGTGAACACAGAGTTTCGGTTTTTTAGCTAGAAACCGGGCGCCGATGAATATCGTTCGTGCAAGCGCGCTAACGGTTTCTTCGGCGACTGGATATCAAAAGCATCTCGCCGAGCTTCGCGCACACGAGATCGATAAATCCGCCAAGTCGTCTGCATCCAGTCTAGCGAACGTACTTGGTAAAAGCGTTACTTCTGACGCGGGGAGCCCAGCACCGCTGCGCTTTGCCACACGGTGAATGTGTTGACCGCTATCTTTCTCTCGAAATGATTTATTTCGACTATGACGCGTCGCCGGGCGTCTCGCTGACTAGGGCCGGCCCCTGACGAACTACAGCCTCGGCGACGCCGGCCGCATAACTGTTGCGATCAAACAGCAGAGTTGGACCGCCAGCCACGCGCATGCCCTCCATGCCGTAGAGATCCAGCCAGGGTTGCCAAAAGCCAAGCCTCGAAGACATTTCGGATGACCGTACGCACGCCTTCGGCGGGGCTTGCTTATCCGGCACTGGCCCCGGATAAGCAAGTCAAATCGAATACATCTCCCTTCATCCTGGCACGCGACGATCTGCTGACCACGCCACAACAGATTGATGGTCAGACGCAACTCCCGCTGTGGCAGTCGGTCATCGAGGCGCAGCCAGAAACAAGCGACGGACTTTGCGGTCGTTATCAGTGACCTAATGAGCGGCTCGTCTTTGATCGGCGGCAGGTGCATGCGACTAAAGTCGGCGCAAATCGGCCCGGTTCCGACAGGTTCATGACAGCTGGTCTGCCTAGCATGATCCGGGCGATGTCATCAGCAGCCATCGACGCGCGGGGCGCTCAGCGGGCACAGGTTTTCGGCGCTCGTTGTGATCGCCCCGCCCTCACACGCCCCCGGCAACGATCTGTATTCAATGCGTCCAACCGATCACTTCGTCCTTTGCACGCGTTTTGTTCGTGGTGGCGGCTGGGCCGCGACCCTCGCGCTGGCGGTGGCCGGCTGCAGCGGTCCCTGGTTCGGGCCGGGCGGCTTCGACCGTACGGCGATCGAGCGTTCGGCGGCGCCGGCCGACGTCGCGGCCTTCCATGCCGCCGATGCCGATGACAACGGTGTGATCGACCGCGGCGAGGCCCGTGCCCGTCTGGGCGGGCGGGCCGACGTACTGGACATCGACGGCAACGACCGGATCTCGGCCACCGAGTTTCTGCACCATCGCGCGCCATGAAGCGGCTCGTCGCCTGTATTTCAGCCCGGCTCTATCAATGCGGCTTCGCGATCGCCATGATCAGCGGCGCCTCGAGCGCGGCGGATGCGGCCATCGTGTATGAATCAACCGAAAACCGCTTGATCGTCAGTGGCCGCTTGGCGACGGCCAGCATTTGGCGCCACGATGTGCCCAGGGATGATCATGACCCGCGCGACTATGGCTCGCGTATCCGAGCCATCGCCGAGCATGTTTTCGCCAACGGCTGGTCGGGGCTTCTGCTCAGCGAATGGGCCTTTGACGTCTATCAAGACAACGCCACCCGCAACCGCTTCAAGCGCGAACAATACGCCGGCCTGAGCCACCCGCGTTACGGCACCGTGCTGGCCGGCAAGCATTACAGCGTGTGGTACGACCTGGTGGCCAGCTGGACCGATTATTTCTCGATCAACGGCCTGGCTGCTCAGGGGACCTTTGGCGGTCGTCGGCCGGCCGGTGCCTTCGAGGGCGTCGGGCGGGCCGACCGCGCTGTGTCCTATCGCAACCGGTTCGACAACATCACCCTGGGCGTCATGTGGCAAGCGCCGCGCGATGCACGACGCGAAGAAACGAATGCGGCCGGCACACAAACCCGCGGCGTACAACGCAACCGCACGCTGCAGGCCGCCGCGGCATGGCATTTCGCCCCCAGCCTGTCCGTGGCCGGCGCGATCGCCCACAGCGATATCGACGATTATGACGAGACCCCCGGCACACGCGTGGATGCCGATATGACCGCCGGCCTGCTCGGCCTGCGCTGGACGCCCGGGCACTGGTATCTGGCTGCCATCGGCGGCACGTATCACAACCTCATCCGCGCGCCCTCATTCGCCGGCCATACCCGTGATCGCGCACTCGATACCGCACACGGCACCGAAAGCGTGGCTGCTTACCGCCTCGAGAACATCGCCCCGGGAAGCGTACAGTTTTATGCCGGCGTCAACGCGCTGTTCGACGGACACAGTGCGGCCCGCAACGTCACTTATATCCAAGGCATCCGCTGGGTGTTCTTCGATGCCCGCGCCATCGTCGCCTTCGAGCACACAGAAACCGATGACCGGGATATCGATGGGCAAAAAACGGCCGGCGATGGCCAGACCGGCGTGCTGTTGCGCTACAACTTCTAGTGCCGCCAGCCGTCGCGCTTACAACACAATGCATTGCACCCGGCCCCGCGCCGTGATCGCCGGCTCGGATTGATCGGTCATCAAGGCCGCAATCCAGGCCAGCCCCCTGAACCTCGGCCCGCGTTCTTCGCCCCGGGATACAAGCAGCGCGTGGTTCGGCCCGGCCCAAACGACTCCCGCTTGATCACGCGACAAACCCTCTGTGCGGGTCATCGAGTGTACGCAGATGCGTCAGGGCGCGTCGTCATAAGATACGACGTCGCATTGCTCGCGCCGGGTGTGTCAGGCAAGGCGCGGGCCGCCGAGCGTGGCCGGCCACGGTCAAGGTCCGTAACGCGGCATGGCGCGCCCGGCGCGGGCAACCCGAATGGGCCGGTGGCCAAGCCCCGGCAATCCTGCGCCATAGTTGATTTTTAGGGGCTCGTTTAGGTGGCATAACCATGCTGCACGCGCGATGCCTTGTCTTGCCACGGCGTGGCCACCGGTGCGCCGACTTATCTTATGACGACACGCCCTAGCGACAACCCGGTTGAACGCGGGCCGAAACTTGACGGTATCGATCGATCCAACCCCACGGGATAATCGCGCCGCCCGGCCGCGCGTCAGGCCAGCTCGGCCACGGTACGGCGCATGCGCCGACGCATTGCTTCATCCGGCAGCGGCCCGGTGCCGGCCCCCATGTTGTCGATCAGGTGGTTCGGATCGCTCGTGGCCGGTATGACCACGTTCACGGCGGGCTCGGCCAGTACGTATTTCAGGGCGAACTGGGCCCAGCTCTCAATGCCGATCTCCTTGGCATAGCCCGGCAACGCCTGGCCCTTGACCGCCCGGAAGAATCGGCCGTCGTTGAACGCGCGGTTCACGATCACGGCGATGCCACGGTCAGCCGCCAACGGCAACAGGCGTTGCTCGGCCTCGGGCGTCATGATCGAGTAGTTGAACTGGACAAAATCCAGCGCCTTGTCGCGCATCTCTTGCTCCAGGCGCTCGAAGGCCCGGGTCAGATAGTGCGTGATGCCGATATAGCGATACCGGCCCGCAGCCTTGCGGGCCTTGAGCGTGGCCCACTGGGTCTCCAGGTCCACGAAGTTGTGGATCTGCATCAGATCGATGGGGTGTCCCAGCCGCTCGGCCGAGGTAGCCATCTGTTGCTTACCTTCGGCCCGTCCGCGGATATGCACCTTCGTGGCCATGAACAACTCGTCGCGCAGATCCGTATCGCGTGCCAGCTCGCCGATCACGGTTTCGGCGTTGCCGTAGGTGGGCGACGTATCGACCATCTCGCCGCCGTGGGCCACGAATTGCTCGAGCACCTGGCGCAGTGCGTCCCGCTGGCCGCTGGCGTAAGAAAAAGTGCCCGACGAGCCGAGCCCCATCACCGCCAACTGCTCGCCGGTGGATGGAATGGCCCGCGTTCGCATAGCCGAGGTGGCGGCCGAGGGCGCGCCCTGGGCCGCATCGTTCTTAGTCGTCGCCGCCCACAGCGCGCTTGGCAAGAACGTACTCGCCCCGGCTGCGGCCCCTGCCGCCAACAGGCGACGACGAATCCGCGACGTGGGATCGGCACTTCGAAATGGGCTCATCTCGCATCTCCTGTTCTATTGTTGTATCCCGGTCACACCAGGGCGTGCACGGCGCTCACGTGTTTGGCCCAGCCTGAAACCCAGCGCGGCCCAGGCCAGCGCCAGCGGAGCGGCCACCAATGCCAGACCGGCCAATCCCAGACCCAGCATGCCAAGCCCGGTATACACCCAGCCGCTTACAGCATCGCCGAAGCGATACACCACCGTATCGATGAAATTCTTGGCCTTGTATTTGTCCTCTCGCGGTACCACGCCGAACAGCATCTCGCGCGCCGGCTTGGTCAGCGCATAGTTCCCCGCTCGACGAACCACCTGGAAAACGACCAGAACCACCAGCGTGGGCGCCAGCCCCAGAGCGCCAAAACCCGCGGCAACCGCCACAGGAATCATTGCCAGCGCGATCGGCAGCCCCAGCCAGGCCACCAGTCGCGCGGTGGCAAAGAACTGCAGGCCGAGTGTGAGCGTGTTGGTGGCCAGATCCATGCCGGCAAACACCCGCGTACGCGTGGCCGAGTCATCAAAAGCGGCCGCCACGATATGGGCCTGCTCGAAATACAGAAACGTCGACAACGAGGCGTAGGCCATGATGAAGACACAGATCGCCAACAGATAAGGCGAGCGAAACACATGCACCGCCCCGGCCCAGATCGAGCCGGTACGCGCGGCCCCGCCCGGCCGCGCCCGACTGGCCGAGCCCGCCGCCGACGACATCACTGCCAACGCACAGCCCGTGGCGGCGATCAACAGCCCGATCGAAATCAACAACAGATCGACCGTACCCAAGCGCTCGGCCAATGCGGCCGTCAAGGCCGGGCCCACGATGGCCCCTGCACTGCCCCCGGCCGAGATCACGCCGAACAAGCGCAGCGCCTGGTGCTTGTCGAACACATCGTTCATCACGCTCCAGAACAGCGAGATGACGAACAGATTGAACACACTCGTCCAGACGAAAAACGCCCGCGCCGTCCAGGCCGGCGCCACATCCGCCTGCATCAACACAAAGAACAACGCGATCACGCCGATCGAGACGCCGTAACACACCATCACCAACGCCCGCCGCGCAAAGCGCCGTACCGCCCAGCCAAACGCCGGCACGATCGCCAACATCGTCACGAACGTGGCCGTGAACACCCAGGCCAGCTGATCAACGCCGCCCTGAATCCCCATCTCATCCCGTACCGGCCGCAGCACGAAATAACCGGCCAGCAAGAAGAAGAAATAAAAGAACGACCCGACCACCGGCCCGGCCTCGCCCGGCGCCAGTCGCAGCCAGTGATACAGGCGGCTAGACATCACAGGCCACCCGACATGGCAATGGACGACAGATCAGAAAGCGACCGCGCCGGTTCGTCATCGAAATCATTCGTTCGGTCTTTCCACGAACATAGTGCACTCGTGCTGATCGCGGCGAACGACAAGTGGGCCGAGCAAGACGGGGCAGCGCATGACGAAAGCTGGCGTGACTGCTCGGGCGAACAGGCAGCCTGCACGCCGGCGCATCATCGAGCGGCCTGGCGGTGACCGCGGCGTATCTTCAAACCGTGGCCGACCGACGCAACGAGCACGGCATGCCTCGAGACATGTCGAGCACCGACTCGTCAAACTCAGGGCCTGCCCGATTTTCAGGGGCCGGCGACCCCATCCGAATGCTGGCCGCGACCACTTCAGGCAGACATTCGTTGGACACCCTATGCCAAAGAGCCGAACCGATCGATCACGACGCCCGGGCGGTGGTCTCGACAAGGCATCGAGCCGGAAGCTGAACGACCAGAGCCGCGATCGACGCTATGTCGCGGCCTTCGAAGAACGCGCCCTCGCCTGCTTTGTCAAACGAGACGACCTTCTCGTCCAGCGCTCGGCGGCTTCAGGCAGTTCGGGGGCACGAAACGAGGGGATCTTTTTAGTGCCAGAGTTTGTCGCGGCTCGCGCCCGCGTCTTCCAAGCGTTTGAGGTAGTCGTTCCAGTTGGCCTCGTACTGCTCGCCCATCTCGCGCAGGGTCTGCCAGGAGAAGATCCCGGTGTTGTGGCCGTCGTCGAAGTGAAGCTGGATGGCGTAGTTGCCGACGGGTTCGATCTTGTCGACGCCGACGTCTTTTTTACCCGTCACCAACTGCATGGGGCCGCCGTGGCCGCGGACTTCGGCTGACGGGGAGTAGACGCGCAGGTATTCCAGCGGGAGGTTGTAGGCTATGCCGTCTTCGAAGACGACTTCCAGCACCTTGGATTTCTGGTGGAGGGTGATGTCGGTGGGGGCATCGGCCATGACGGACTCCTGGGTCGTGCACATGAAAAAGCCGGAGCGGGTGGACCCGCCCCGGCTGATTCGAGCCCCTGATCCTGGTTCAAGAGCTCGACTTTCCGGCCTGTCAGCACTTCAATATAGCGCGGCTGCGTTACAGGATATAGCGCGACAGGTCTTCGTCGGCGGCCAGATCCTTCAGCTTGCCGTCAACGTAGGCGGCATCGATCGTCAGCGTTTCACCGGATTTGTCGGGGCCTTCGAAGGAGATTTCCTCCATCAGGCGTTCCATGATGGTGTGCAGCCGACGGGCGCCGATGTTCTCGGTGCCTTCGTTGACGTTGAAGGCCATCTCGGCGATGCGATGCACGCCGTCTTCGGTGAAATCGATTGTCACGCCTTCGACGTTCATGAGCTCGGCGTATTGCTCGGTCAGCGAGCAGTGCGGCTCGGTGAGGATCCGCACGAAATCCTCGGCCTTGAGAGCGTTGAGCTCGACGCGGATCGGCAAACGGCCCTGAAGTTCCGGGATCAGGTCCGAAGGCTTGGCTACATGGAAGGCGCCGGAGGCGATGAACAGGATGTGATCGGTCCGGACCATGCCGTACTTGGTCGAGATCGTGGAGCCTTCGACCAGCGGCAGCAGATCGCGCTGCACGCCTTCACGCGAGACATCGCCGCCGGAGCCGCCGCCGGCATCCGAGCGTTTGCAGACCTTGTCGATCTCGTCGAGGAAGACGATGCCGTTGTTCTCGACTTCGTGGATGGCCTGGGTCTTGATCTGTTCTTCGTCGACCAGCTTGGCGGCTTCTTCATCCACGAGCTGACGATAGGCATCACGGATCTTGATCTTGGCCCGCTTGGATTTCTGGTTGTTGCCCATGTTCTGGAACATGGATTGGAGCTGGTTGGTCATCTCCTCCATGCCGGGCGGGGCCATGATTTCCATGCTCTGATTCTGCGACAGCTCCAGCTCGACTTCCTTGTCGTCGAGCTTGCCTTCGCGCAGGCGCTTGCGGAAAACCTCGCGGGTGGCCGTGGATTCGGTCGCTTTGCCGGAATCGTCCCAGTCGTCATGCTTGGGCTTGGGCAGCAGGGAATCGAGGATACGCTCTTCGGCCGCCAGCTCGGCGTCGTTGTGCACGCGCTTCTTGGCCTCCTCACGCGTCATCTTCATGCCGGTTTCGACCAGATCCTTGATGATCGAGTCGACTTCCTTGCCGACATAGCCCACTTCGGTGAACTTGGTGGCCTCGACCTTGGTGAACGGCGCCTTGGCCAGCTTGGCCAACCGGCGCGCGATCTCGGTCTTGCCGACGCCGGTCGGGCCGATCATGAGAATGTTCTTGGGCGTGATCTCGCCGCGGATGGTTTCATCCAGCTGCATGCGCCGCCAGCGGTTACGCAGCGCGATGGCGACCGAGCGCTTGGCCTCGGCCTGGCCCACGATATGGCGGTCCAGCTCGGCGACGATCTCGCGCGGGGTCATCTGGGCACGGGGCAGTGCGGTCTGCGCGTTGTCGGTGCCCAGCTGTTCGGTGGCGGTGTCACTCATGGTCGAGCACCTCGACGGTGATGTAATGGTTGGTGTAGATACAGGTATCGGCCGCGATATGCATGGCTTTCTCGGCAATCTCGGCGGCTGTCATATCGGTGTTTTCGATCAGCGCACGGGCCGCGGCCTGGGCATAGGAGCCGCCCGAGCCGATGGCCATGCAGCCGAACTCGGGCTCCATGACGTCGCCGTTGCCCGAGAGCATGAGCGTTGCGGTGGAGTCCGCCACCAGCAGCAGCGCTTCCAGACGACGCAGCGCGCGATCGGTACGCCAGTCCTTGGCCATGTCGACCGCGGATTTCACGAGCTGGCCGTTATGCTGCGACAGCTTGCCCTCGAAGCGCTCGAACAGCGTGAAGGCATCGGCCGTGCCACCGGCAAAACCGGCCAGCACTTTTTCGTCATACAGCCGACGCACCTTGCGGGCGTTGCCCTTGAACATCGTGTCGCCCATGGACACCTGCCCGTCGCCGGCGATGGCGACCTGGCCATCGCGGCGTACGGACAGGATGGTCGTACCGTCGAATTGCTTCACAGCTAACACTCGTTGCGTTTCGTGTTCCCGACGTTGTGGGGCCACGCCATGAGCGATTCAAGACAGGGGGTTGGCCGCGGACATGCCACCCGTGGGGGCGATGGCGCTCAGTCGTCGTCGATACCGGCGTGTGCGCGTGGATGGGCAGCGTCGTAGACCCGCGACAGATGCGCGAAATCCAGGTGGGTATAGATCTGCGTGGTGCTGATATGGGCATGGCCCAGCAGCTCCTGCACCGCGCGCAGATCGGCCGAGGATTCCAGCAGATGGGTGGCAAAGGAATGACGCAGCTTGTGTGGATGCAGATGCACCGGCAGGCCGTGGGCAAGCGCCCAGCGCTCCATGCGCGCGGCAATCGAGCGGCGTGACAGCCGGGTGCCACGCCGAGAGACGAACAGCGCCGTGGTACCCGGCGCAGCCAGCGTGTTCCGCACGGCCAGCCAGCGCTGAAGGGCGGCCACGGCCTTGGTGCCCATCGGCACCCGACGTTCCTTGTTGCCCTTGCCGATGACGCGTGCCTCGCCTTCGGCGAGATCGATATCGGCCAGATCGAGGTCGGCGACCTCGGCCAGCCGTGCCCCGGCGCTATAGAACAGCTCCAGCAGGGCCAGGTCGCGTGTTTCCAGAGTGTCTTCCGGCGCGGCGTCCAGCACGCGTGCCAGATCGTCGACGTCGATGGTTTCAGGCAGCTTGGCCGGTTTCTTCGGTGCGCGCAGATCCGTGGCCGGGTTGGTGTCGGCACGGCCCTGGCGCATCTGCCAGGTATAGAAGCTGCGCAGGGCCGAGGCCAGGCGTGACAGGCTGGCCGGCTTGGCACCCGCGCGATGCCGATGGGCCAGATAATCGCGCAGATCGGCGATGGCGACAGAGGCCCAGGCCGCATGCCCGCGGGCCGCCAGCCAATCGGCGGCGGCCCCCAGATCCCGGCGATACGCGGCCACGGTATGCGTCGAGGCCCGACGAACCTGGATCAGATGGTCGAGATAGGCATCCAGCGTATCGCCCAGCCACATGCGATGCGCCTGGACGGCCGGATCGGCCGGTGTCATGTCCACCGCGCTATACCACGGCGTCGTCGCCGATCAGGCGGGCCAACGTAGCCGTCAGCAACGCACCGAACAGCTCGACGAACAGCGTGCCCATGTCGGGGGTGAAGCGCTGCGGGTCGCGGCTGGCCAGAACGATCGCTCCGCGTACCTGGCTGCGGCCCAGCGGGATGAACGCCGCACTCGTGAAGACCGCATCATCATCGGCATCAGCGAACAGCGCCTCGGCCTGGGCCGCAGTCAGCTCGCCGCAGATCGGCTTGCCGCGCCGACGGACATGGGTCAGCGCTTCATCGGCCGCCGGCGCATCGTCCAGCCAGCAAATCCGGTTGATGCCGGCCTGTGCCGAGCCCTCCAGAAACACACCGGTGACGTCCACCCCGAAGTGCGTTTGCAACGAATCGCTCAACGCTGCGATCAGGGCATCGGCCTCGGTGGCGCCCACCATGATACGGGCCACGCGGTTGAGCTGGACCACGCGGTCTTCGTTGGCACGCGCGGTGCGCACCAGTTCTTCGAAACGCGCGGCCAGTTCGCGATTGGTCTGGCGCAGCCGGGCCACCTGACGCTCGATGAGCGAGGCCGCCCCCTGAGTGTCGTGGCCGATGGCCTGGGCCTCGAAGGCTTCGGGATGACGCGAGACGAAATCAGGATGCGCGACCAGCCAGGCTGCGACCTGCTCTTCATCCAGCGCGGGAACGGATGACAAGGGCTCGGATTGGGTATCGCTCATGGCGGCTCGCAGACGATGACTATTCAGGCCAGTTCTCAGATTACCAGCACTGCCGGCCCGGCCATCAGCCGGCAACCGCCAGCCGGCCCTCGAACACGCGCTCGGCGGGACCGATGAGATAAGCCGGCGTGCCGGGCCCGTCCCAGACCACCCGGGCCGTGCCGCCGGCCAGATCCACCCGGACATCACGATCCAGCGTGCCGGCGAGAATCGCCGTGACCACGGCGGCCGCGGCTCCGCTGCCGCAGGCCAGGGTTTCCCCGGCGCCGCGCTCGAAAACCCGCAGGCGGATATGATCGCGTGCCACGATCTGACGAAAGCCGACGTTCACACGCTCGGGGAACACACCGTGACACTCGAGCGCCGGGCCCAGCGTGGCCACCGGGGCCGTGTCGATATCGGCCACGTCCAGGACGGCGTGCGGGTTGCCAAAAGAGACAGCCGCGAACGTCACCGGGCCGCCGGGCACGTCGTCCAGCGTGTAGCGCTCGGCCGCTGCCAGCCCGGCCAGCGGGACGTCGGCCGGCGCAAAGGCCGGCACGCCGAGCGCGACACAAAACGTATCGTCATCGAGTGCTTCGAGCGTCATCTGGCCGTCGCGGATATCCACCACGACCGCGTTCTTGTCGGTGAGCCCGGTTTCGCGCACATAGCGCACGAAACAGCGCGCACCGTTGCCGCACTGGCCGGATTCGCTGCCGTCGGCATTCAGGATGCGATAGCTGAAATCGGCGTTGCCGGCCCGCGGCGGACCCACAATCAGTATCTGGTCACAGCCCACGCCGAAACGCCGGTCGGCGATGCGCCGTGCCTGTGCCGGGGACAGCTCGATGGGCGCATTGATGGCCTCGAGCACCACGAAATCATTGCCCAGCCCGTGCATCTTGGTAAACGACAACTGCATAAGGCTAGCCGGCGGTCTTGGAGTCGTCGGTGCCCGAGACCCCCGTGGGAGACTGACCGTCCGTGAGCGCTTCTTCGGTCTCGGTGGTTTCGGCATCCGTCGGCGGCAGATCCATGTTGGCCGGCTGGCCGCTACGCACGGTGGCTGTCACGGGCAGGTCGGCCTCGTTGGCACCACAGGCCAGCACAAGCTGGATCTTGTCGCCGTTTTCATAAGCGCGGGTCGGCGAGAACAACGCGATTTCGCGCTCGTTGGGCCGCAGCGTCATCCGGCTGTCGGCGCCCACGGTGAACGGGGCCAAGGGCTGAGCCCCGCCGTTCTGACCGTCGCCGGCCGTCGCGGCCGCGGCTTTGTCCTGAAACAGGGCCTTGTTGAACTGCTGGCTGGCCACGCCGCGAACAACCACATCACGATCGCCGGTGTTTTCGAGCGTCATATAACCCAGCATCTCGCGCGAGCCGGCGCTTGCGGGTGTGACCCAGGCGCCCGAGGCCGTCAGCGCGCCACAATCGCTGGCCGCGCCGGAGGCCCCACAGCCGGCCAGGCCCGACACCAGCACCGCCGTGCCCAGCGCGATATACGCGACGTTCGAAAAGGACCGCATCCCAGCTCCTTAATGTTATATGATAACGATACCGCGTCTTGCTCAGTATCGAGCGATTTAATGCATCATCGTACCGTCAAACTCGACCGCATCGCAGTCCAGCTTTCCGGGCTGTGTCTGTTGCACTGTCTGGCCCTTCCCCTGGTGATCGCCGTGGTGCCGGTGCTCGGGCTGGCCGAGCACGGGCACGCCTTCTTTCATCAGCTCATGCTGCTCGTGGTCGTGCCCGTCGCCATGATCTCACTCGGGCGTGGCTATATCGTCCATCGGCGCGCGCGCGTGGCGTTTTTCGGCGTGCTGGGCGTGGCTCTATTAGCAACGGCTGCCCTGCTGGTTCACCCGCATGCCCATATCGGCCCCACCGTGACCGCAGAGACGGCCGAGCGCTGGATCACGGTGGCCGGCGCGCTGATTCTGGCGGCCGCGCACACGTTCAATGCGCGCGCCATGCGCGATAAACGCCGCGCCCATCGTCGATGCCTGCATGCGCCGGCAACGTCGTCAGCGGATCCCGGTGTTCGCGCCGCTGGCTCGATCAGGCCACAATAGGTGATCTGAAGCGCTTTACGAGGGATGAAGACCATGGTCCAGCCTGCCACGAACGTCGCGCTGAGCCATTCGGCACACGACCACGACGCCTGTATTGCCGACGCACTCACGCGAGCGGACGCGTTGTGCCGCCAGCGGGGGCTGCGTCTGACGGCCATTCGCCGGCGGGTGCTGGAGCTGATCTGGGCCAATCATCAGCCCACCAAGGCCTATGACCTGCTGGCCCAGATCAACGCCGAGCGCGGCAACGCGGCCCCGCCCACGGTCTATCGCGCACTGGATTTTCTGCTCGACGCCGGACTGATTCACAAGATCGAATCCCAGAACGCGTTCATCGGCTGTGCCGTGGATCATGACCGCAATCAGCCGAAGTTCTTCATCTGCCGCACCTGTGGGCGTGCCGCCGAGATCCAGAGCAGCCAGATCGATGATGTGATCGCCAACGAGGCCGAGGAAGCCGGCTTCGTGGTCGATCACCAGACGATCGAGGTCGACGGCCTGTGTGCGGCCTGTGCAGCAGCTTTGAAAAGCTGAGCCAGCCGAGCCGAGACGCCCGGTTAAACCGAATCGACTGAAAGGCACGCTCCGAGGCCGGTGCTTTTGTGCTTCATCATCATTGAATGACGCAGCGTATCGAGCGCCGACATCGTTCGGCGTCAGCGGCCACGGTCCTGTCAGGCATTCCGGGCGTTGGCCGCCCCGTACCGCTCAACCGCTTGCCGGCCATCGTACAGGCCGGAACGGCGCCCGGCGCGACGGCGAGCCCTCCGCGGCAAGCGTTGTCCGACTCGGTGCCTCAACAACACCCGCCGGAGGCAACCGCCGACCCGCTGACAACCTCACCATGCCCCTCGTCGAACGGCAGCGACGCCCCGCAGCCCGAAAACACCCCGTAATGCGTCGAAAAATCACCGATAAAGTCGAAATGCGGCGCGAACCGCGATTCGGCGAGCATGCGCCAGGTGTTGCCGCAGACGGGAAAAACGCGCCCGGCTTCGATGACGTGATGGCCGTCGAGGGTGACGGCATGCGGCGCCGTGCGGATCGTGCCGCGATAGACCACGGCCTGGCCATAGTCTTCGCAGGCCGGCTCCAGCCCGTCGATATTGAACAGCCGATAGGTGGCGGAATAGAACCGGGCGTTGCCGAGCTTGGCTTCCAGCGTTTTGTTATCGACCGTCAGCCGACGGGATTCGACCAGGCGCGGGTCGCCAAAGCCCACGCGCGCCGCCAGATGCTCGAAGTCATTCCAGTAAAGTGCGCCGCCCAGGCATTCGCCGTAGAGCACGGGATCCGTGGCCACGGCCTCGGGCAGGCGGCGATCGGCATAGACGTCAGAGAAGTAGAACTCGCCCCCCGGCTTCAACAGGCGCGCCACGTCGGCCAGCACTTTGGGCTTGTCGGTGCATAGATTGATCACGCAGTTGGAGATGACGACATCGAAACTGCCGGGCGCCAGATCCAGCGTGTCGAGCGCTTCGAGATAGCCTTTTTCGAAACGCACGTTCGAGGCCGCGTAGCCGAAGGCCTGGCGGTGATATTCGGCGTGCTCGCGCGCCACGGCCAGCTGTTCGTCGGTCATGTCGATGCCCACGACCTCGCCGGCCTCACCGACGAGCTGGGCCAGCAGATAGACATCGCGGCCGGCGCCACAGCCCAGGTCCAGCACGCGCGCGCCGGCCAGCTCGTCGGGCACGACCAGGCCACAGCCGTAGTAACGGGCCAGCACATCATCGTGAATATTGGCCAGCAGCGGCTTGAGGTGCTCGGGCGGCGCCTGATCACAGCAGGCGTTGGTGGCCAGATCGGCCGAGGACTGCAGGGTCTGGCCGTAATAGGTCTGTACGGATTCGCGCATGAGTCGGGGCCTTGGGACGGGACGATGGCGTTATCGTATCAACCCGGCCGGACCGCCGGTCAGCGCCTGTGCGGCAACTCCAGTTTCTGCCCGGCGACCAGCGCGCGATCGTGCAGGTGGTTGATGCTCATCAGCGTGTCGACGCTGATATTCTGGCGCACAGCGATCTCGGACAACGTATCGCCGGATTTCACCGTATACAGCGAGCCGCCGGTCGGGGCCATGCGCTCGGGCGGGTGTTCCTTGAAATACGCCATGATGCCGTTGAACATCGCCGTGGCCAGCTGGTCGCGAAAGGCATCG
>PBAO01000039.1 GCA_002715985.1 Lysobacterales bacterium
ATACATCTTCAACCTTACGGCTATTGCCGCACTCGCGGCCGCCGGTCTCGCGCACGCCGGAAAACCGCCCGGTTCCGTCGATGTGGATACCGTGGTGCCTGCAGGACCGTTGAACCCCAATAGCGGCGCGCCGGCCGAATGGCCGGGTGAGGCCGTTTCCGACGATCAACTGCGCCACTTTTTCCTGCTCGACCGGTTGGAATATCGCGACCCGGGCGGTACCAACGGCTACCTTTGGGACGCTACTGGCTGGGTCGGCGGCGACTACAATAAGTTCTGGTTCGAGACCGAGGGCGAAGGGCCGACCAACGGCGGTTCACCGGAATCCACCCAGTTTGAGGCCCGCTACGGGCGCACGATATCGCCCTTTTTCAGCGCCCAAGTGGGTCTACGCTATGACACGAATCCCGGCCCCGACCGGGGTTTTGCCGTATTCAACCTCACCGGTCTCGCACCCTACTGGTTTGAAACCGATACTTCGCTATACGTGAGCGAGGACGGCGATGTCAGCATAAACGGCGAATACGAGTACGAACTGCTGCTGACCCAGCGGTTGATATTGCAGCCGCGCGCTGAATTCACCGCAAATGCCCGGGATGTACCCGAGTACGGGCTCGGTCGAGGACTCAACAGCACCGAAATGGGGCTGCGTCTGCGTTACGAAATTCGGCGCGAGTTCGCACCCTATATCGGGGTCAGCTGGACCCAGAAATACGGCGACACCAAAGACATGGCTCAGGCCGCGGGCGAGTCGACCTCATCGACCGCGTTCGTGGTGGGTATTAGAGCCTGGTACTGATCGTCACCCGGGCCGGCAGACCGAGACGCAGGCTGCCGGCCCGGCATCGACTTCACGAAGATCAAACTTTCTAGATCAAAACACTACGAACTTAGGAGCGCCTCATGATTCCCATTTGGCTGACCTGGTTATCCATCTTTCTCTTCTGATCGCGGCGATCTGTGCCGTCGTGATCGCGCTGGACGAGCGACGGCATCCGCAGAAAATGTGGATCATGAACGTGGTCTGGCCAGTGACGGCACTATTTGGCTCCTTGGTTACGCTCTGGGGTTATTACCGGTATGGACGGCTGGCGGCGCAAGACGGTGTCGACGATCACGCCGCCGCGACGCCGTACCCCGTACTGGTCGGCAAGGGCACGTACCATTGTGGCAGCGGCTGCACGTTGGGTGACATCTGCGCCGAGTGGCTGGCATTCACGATACCGGCAATCGCCGCTTGGCTGGGATGGCGTACCCTTTCGAAACCGAGATGTTCGCGGTCTGGGTGCTCGACTACATATTCGCGTACGGCTTCGGCATCGCGTTCCAGTATTTCACGATCAAGCCCATGCGCGACATCGGCCCGATGCAGGGACTGATCCAGGCCGTCAAGGCCGACACCTTGTCGCTGACCGCCTGGCAGTTCGGCATGTATGGCTTCATGGCCGTCGCCCACTTCTGGATCTTTGAACACCTACTCCAGCACAAGCTCGAGACCAACACCTTCGAATTCTGGTTCATGATGCAAATCGCGATGCTGTTCGGATTTGCGAGCAGTTATCCAGTGAACTGGTGGCTGATCCGGATTGGGGTCAAGGAAAAAATGTAGCCTGGAAGCAACCTCTTGCACTCTCTTGCCATGGATTGATACTGTGTGGGCTTTCGAGGCCGTTCAATATGAAAAACGCAATATTATCGAAAAGCAAGGGTTTCCCCCAATACTACGACTTATAGGAAAATGCTAGCTTATTCCATAACGGTTCATCAGGGAGAGCTAGGCATGATTGAGCTGCTCGGCCTGGCTGCGATCGGCGTGATCGCCGTGGCCGCCGGCCTTGCGCTGCAGTGGCTGGCGCGCGCCGATGATCATCGCGTGTCCGAACCGCAAAAAGTTCCCTTTCTCGGCGGCGGCAGCCCTCAGGTCCACGCTTGGCAGCGTTATCACGTGCGCTACTACTCGATGACCCTGCTGTTCATCGCCTTCGAGATGGAAATGATGTTCATGTATCCGTGGGCGGTCGTCTACGTGGCCGAAGGCATCAAGGCGCTGGTGGAAATGGGCATGTTCCTGACAATTCTGTCGATCGGCATCCTCTACGGCTGGCGCGAGGGCATTTTTCGATGGCAATGAGCCTATTAGGCCGTTTCGCGGCGCGCGCTCCGGTGCCGGTGTTTCCGGCTGTCGGCCGCGACGGTGAGGTACGCCTCGACGTACTGTCGCTCGCACCGGCGCTGCGCGTGGTGGATAGCCCCCGCCACGCCAGCATCCTGCTGGTTTCGGGAGATATCCGTACCGCCGATCGCGATTCGCTGGCGCGGGTGCACGACCAGCTGGCGCATCCGCGCGCCACTCTTTGGTGGGGCACGCAGCCGCGTGCGGACACCGGCGCTGCGCTGACGGTCGCCGCCGCCGAATCGCCCGAAACCGCGTTGCGCGATCTCTACCGGCGGCTGCTCACCGGCGGGCACACTTCCGAGACCCACTGGCTGGCCGACGAGCCGCCCAACCCGTGGCGCGGGCGCGGCGACCACGGCCAGGGCGGGGAAGGCATGATGGGCGGCGTACCCTACGGCCGCATGATGCCGATGCCGCCCACGCCGGATCTGCGCGACGGGCTGGCGCTGGATGTCTATACCGCGCAGTTCGGCCCCTTCCTGCCGCAGCTGCCGCCGGGGCTGGTCCTCGAGATCACGCTGCAGGGCGATGTGATTCAGTCGGCGGCTGTCGTGCGCCCGCCCTTTCTGCCCGGCCGCGACGCCAGCGCGCCATTCGACCGCGTGCTGCACGAGGCTACACCCGTGGCCGCCATCGAACGCGCGCGCGCCGCCCATCATCTACGTTGCGTGGCGCGGCTGCTGGGCATACTCCAGTTGGCGCCGCAGGCGGCACGCTGTCGCCGCACGGCGCTGAAGATCGAGCGCGGCGGATCGATCGACCTCGCGCCGCTACGCAAAACACTCCGGCGCGCCGGCGCGTTCGCCGCGATCCCCGCAGGCCTGGGCCCGATCGATGCCGCGTGGGCCGCCGAGCTGGGCGGTCCGGCGGCGCGCGCGGCCGACCAGGCGCGAGACCGGCGCGAGACCGCGCCCGCCTATCGGAACCTGGATTTTCGCACGCTGTGCCAGAGCGGCGGCGACGTGCGGGCCCGCTTCACCCAATGGCTCGACGAGGCCGAGCAGGCCTTGGCGCTGGCCCGCGCGGCGGGCGACGCGGCCATCGAAAAAGGCGCGCCGGTCGAAACCCCGTGGGGGCACCGGGCGCCGCCGTCGGTGTACCGGTTGACCGATATGCTGCCAGGGCTCGAATGGGGCGAGGCCTTGTTGACCATCGCCAGTTTCGACGCGGCTGCGGTGTGCCGCATGGCGCCGCTGGGAATCGAAAACCCATGACGCTGTTGATCGCGAGCTGGATTGCGGTGCTGCTGTTCGGGGCCTGGTGCGTAGCCGTGCTCGATAATCTCGCGCTAGCGCTGATCGAACGCCGGTCCGCGGCCGGCGCGCTGACCGCGCCATTGTATGGCGCGGCGGCCCTGTTGCGCCAACAGCAAAACCGCACGGAGGCACCCGACCTGCTCAACTGGAAGCTCGCGCCGGCCCTGTATCTGGGGCTGGCCGCGGCGGGGGTTGCGGTGGTGCCGCTGGCGCCCGGTGATATCCTCGCCGACCTGCAGGCCGGGATCGTGCTCTGGGGCGCAGTGGAAGCGCTGACCGTGGTGGTCGTGTTCCTGCACGGCTGGTCGGCCAATTCGATGCTGGCGCTGATCGGCGCCTATCGCTATGTCGCCATCGGGCTGCCGGTGATGCTGCTGAGCATGTTCGTGCTGATCGCAGCGGCACTGCCGGCCGAATCCTTGGCGGTATCGGCGATCGTGGAGTCGCAGCGGTCGCTGTGGAACGTCGTGCGCCAGCCGCTGGGCCTGCCGCTGTTTTTGCTGCTGGGGCTGTCGCTGAGTTTTCGCGGGCCCTTCAACTATGCCGATTCCGCGGATCTGGCGGGCGGCACCGCGGCCGAGGTGTCGGGCGCATCTCGGCTGTTGTGGGAATTCGCGCGCCTGGCCATGCTGGCGGCGGTCGCGGCGATGGCCAGCACCGTTTTTCTGGGCGGCTATCTCGGGCCGGTGCTGCCCGGGCCGTTATGGCTGCTGCTCAAGACCGCCGCTCTGCTGATCGTGCTGGTCGCCGCCAGCCACCTGTTCGCCCGCCTGTCGCCGGCGCGTATGCTGACCTTGCTTTGGGTGGTGCTGCTACCGCTGGCGTTCGTCGATCTCCTCTGGGCCGGTGTGGTGGCGTTGTGAGCGCAGTCGATGTGGTCTTTTGGGTGTTCAGCGCGGTCGCGGTCGTGGCCGGCTGGCGGGTCTTTTGCACCGATTCGATGGTGCGCGCTTCGTTTTTGCTGCTGGTCTCGTTTATCGCGGTCGGCGCGATCATGCTGCTGCTCAACGCCCCCTATCTCGGGTTCGCGACCATTTTCATGATGGGCGTGGAAATGATGGTCATGGCGCTGTTCATGGTCATGTTCATGATGAATCCGGCCGGCCTGAACCCGATGATGATGGTGCACCAGCACCGCTTCTCGATCGCCGCCGGCGCCGCCGCCTTCGTCGGCCTGGCGATCGCCATATTCACGACTGGTTTTCCCCACGATCCGGTCGCCGCCGGCCGGCCGGTCATCCACGACCTGGGCCGCGAGCTGCTGGGGCCGTCGATGCTGATCTTTGAATCGGCCGGCGTCACCCTGCTGGCGACGATGGTCGCCAGCGTCATCCTGTCCAGCCGCAGCGGGCGCTTCGGTGCCGCCGACGAAGGCTCGGTGCCGCCGCCGCTGGAGCCCGGCGGCGAACCCGCGGGGCGCAGGCCGGATGACGAGGGCGGCGGCCATGCCCATCATCATCACTAACCGCGAGATTCCATGACGCTGACCGCCCTTCTGCTCGTCGCCGCCGCGCTCATCGGCATCGGCCTGTACGGCGCCCTGTCGCAGCAATCGTTCGTGATGCTGATGATGGGCCTGGAGCTGATGCTCAACGGCGTATTGCTGGCCGCGGTCGGCTTCTGGTCGCTAGCCGCCGGCGGCGCCCCTGCCGGGCAGCTGCTGGTCATCATCACCATGGCGGTGATGGCGGTGGAGATGGCGGTGGGCTTCGCCCTGATCGCCGCCGTCTATCGCAACCGCCAGGCCGACATGACCGAAAGCCTCGACACGATGAAACACTGATGCTCTGGTCGCTCGCCGTCCTGCCCGCCCTCGCCGCGCTGCTCGTCTGCACGCTCCCCAAGCGGCGCGGCGCGCTCGCGGCGCTGACCTGCGGCACGCTGGCGCTCACGTTGATGCTGGCGCTGTGGGCGGCGGCCGGCGGCTGGACCGGCACGCTGTCCTGGAACGCGGCGCTCCAGCTCCAGGCCGGGCTGACGCGTTTGTCCGCGGTGGTGGCGGTGCTGGTGCCGGCGGTGGCGCTGCCGGTGCTCGGCTACGCCGCCGCCCACGAAGACAGCCGCGGATTGGGCCGGCTGATCGCCCTACTGCTGGCCTTCGTCGGCGCGATGGAGCTGCTGGTCGTCGCCGCCGACCTGCTGACCCTGCTGATCGGCTGGGAATTGGTGGGCGCCTGCTCCTGGGCCTTGATCGGTCACCGCTGGCGCGACGCCGATAACCCGCGCGCCGGCCAATACGCCTTCGTCATGACCCGCTGCGGCGATCTGGGCCTGTTCCTGGCGGCGATGGCCGCGTTCGCCGGCACCGGCACCTTCACCTATGCGGGACTAGCACAGCTCGACGGTGCGTTGCTCCATCTGCTGGTCTTCGGCGTGCTGCTATCGGCCGCGGCCAAGTCCGGCCAGCTGCCGTTCGCGCCGTGGCTGTTCCGCGCGATGGCGGGGCCGACCTCGGTTTCGGCCTTGCTGCACGCGGCCACCATGGTCGCCGCCGGCGCTTATCTGCTGATCCGGCTGCAGCCGGTGCTGGACCGGGTCGCCTGGTTCGCGCCCGCGGCCGCCGGCCTCGGCCTGGCCACGGCGCTGGCCGGCGGCTTGGTCGCCCTGCTGCAGCCCCACGCCAAGAAGCTGCTGGCCGCCTCCACCTCGGCTCATTACGGCTTCATGTTCGTGGCCGTCGGCGCCGGCTATCCGGCGGTCGCGCTGCTGCATCTGGTTACCCACGCCGCCTTCAAGGCGCTGATGTTTTTAGCAGCCGGCCTCTACGGCGAGCGTGCGGGCGATTTCGATCTCACGCACAGGCGTCTGGGGCGCGCCTTACCGTATGCGGCGGCTTCGAGCGCCATCGGTACACTGGCGCTGGCGGGCGTGCCGCCGCTCGGCGGCGCCTGGACCAAGGAGGCGGTCGTGACCGCAGCCGGGCATATGAGCCCCTGGCTGGCCGGCGCGGTGATCCTCGCCGGTGGGCTCAGCGCCGCCTATGCCGCCCGCTTTCAGTACGCCGCCTTCGGCCCGGGCGGCGAACAGAAGATCGATGCGCGCCTTGCGCACAAGCCGGAAACGATCGCACTGGCCGCGCTTGCGCTCGCGAGCCTAATACTCGGCATGCTTTGGCTCCCCGGCGCGCGCGGCGTTCTCGAGCCGTGGCTGGGCGGCGCGCTGCCGGCTTTCAAGCGTTGGGAGACCATCGCTTCGCTGCTCGCGATCGCCGCCGGCTTGTATGCCGGCGTGGTCGTCGCGCGCCGCTATGCTGACCTGGGCGCGGCCGGGGTGCTGGCCGGCTGCGCCGACTGGCTGGGCCTGCCGGCGCTGATCGAGCGCATCGCAATACGGCCGATCCAGGCTCTGGCCCTGCATGTCGCGTGGCTCGACGACCATGTAATCGATGCCGCCGTGCAGCGCGTCGCGGCACTCGGCCTGGCGCTGGCGCGCGCCGGCCAGCACTTCGTGGAAACACTCGCCGACGGCCTACCGGAGGGTTCGGCGCGTTGGGTGGCGCTCGGCGGCGAGGACACGCGCCGCCTGCAGACCGGGTTGTCCCACCACTACTACGCCATGATCGCGGTCGGCGCCGCGCTGCTGGCCGTATATCTGATTCTGGGGAGTTAGATGCTTACCGCAACGATTCTGGTTCCGTTACTGGGCGCGCTGGCGCTGGCCTTCTGGCCGAACCCCGGCGAGCGGACCTGCCGCAGTCTGGCGGCGGCCGCAGGCACGGTGCCGCTGATCCTACTGCTGGCGGTCTGGCTCGGCTTCGACACGGCGGCCGGCGCGCCGCAGTTCCAGTGGGTGGAGAACGCCCCATGGATCCCCTCGCTGGGCATCGGCTGGCGCATGGGCATCGACGGCATCGCCCTGGCGGTCGCCACCATGAGCGCGTTGCTGTTCGTCGTCGCCATCGCCTGGCCCGCCGATACTCAGGGTCGGGCGCGCTCGTACTATGCCTGGTTTTTATTTCTCGAAGGCGTCTCGCTCGGCGTCTTCGTCACCCTCGATCTGCTGCTGTTCTATGTCTTTTTCGACCTGAGCCTGGTCGGGCTGTTCTTTCTGATCGGGCGCTGGGGCCACGGCGACGCGCGCCGGGCGGCCTTCAAGTTCTTCGTCTATACCTTTGCCGGCTCGCTCGCGATTTTGCTCGCGATCATCAGCCTGGTGCTGGCCACGGACCCGTTGACCTTCGACATGCGCGAACTGATCGCGCGCCAGCCGCTGGCCGGCATGGACGTGCGCGCCGCGCTGGTGCTGCTGGGCTTTGTCGTCGGCTTCGGTATCAAGACCCCGCTGGTGCCCCTGCACACCTGGCTGCCGCCGGCGCACGTCGATGCGCCGGGGCCGGCCTCGGCGATTCTGGCCGGCGTGCTGCTGAAAATGGGCACCTATGGCCTGATCCGTATCCCCTATTCGATGATGAGCGCCACCTTTTCCCGCTACGCGCTGGCGCTGGGCGTCCTCGCCGTCGTCTCGATTCTGTGGGGCGCGCTGGTGGCGATGGCCCAGCGCGACCTCAAACGCCGGATCGCCTATACGTCGGTTAACCACATGGGTTATACCGTGCTCGGCATCGCCGCCGCCGGCGCGTTACTGGCCGGCGACCAGACGGCGCGGCAGCTGGCGCTGACCGGGGCGACCGTCGAGATGGTCGCGCACGGGCTGATCACGGGTTCGCTGTTTTTGATCAGCGGCGCCTTCTGGCAGCGCGCCCGGGAATACGACCTTCAGGCCTATGGCGGCCTCGCCCGGGTCGCGCCCCGGCTCACCGGCCTAACGATACTCGCGTCGTTCGCGAGCCTCGGGTTGCCGGGGCTGGCCGGTTTCGTCGCCGAGCTGCAGATTTTCGTCGGCACCTTCGGCGTCTATCCCTGGCTGGCCGCGATCGGCCTGCTCGGCATCCTGATCACCGCGGCGCTGTTCCTGCAGATGCTGCAACAACTGTTTTTCGGCGATCTGCCGCGGCGCTGGGCGGATTTCAGCGATCTCGGCCGCGTGGAAGTGGGCGCACTGACAGTCATGGGCCTGCTGATCGTGGCGATCGGCATTTACCCGGCCTGGCTGCTGACCCTCATCGACCACGCCTCGGCCCTCCTGACCGGCGGCGGTGGCTGACATGCCGATCGGCGACATCGTTCCCGAGATCGCCGTGCTGATCACGGCCGCAGTTATCTTGTTGGGCGCCTCCTTCGTCGATCAGCGCCGTCAGTGGCTGGGCGCACCGCTGGCGCTGGTCGGGCTGGCCGTGGCGGCCGGGCTCTGCAGCGCGCAGTTGGCCGAAATCCCGCGGCTGACGTTCTCGGGCGTCTGGGCGCTGGACGGCGCGAGCATCTGGGCGCGCCTGTTCATCCTCGCCACAGCCGCGATCGCCGTGACGTTGACGCCGGAATGGCTGCACCGCGACCGTCGCCACGGCGAGTACTACACCATGCTGCTGCTATCCACGCTCGGGGCGATGGCCCTGGCCGGCGCGGCCGATACGCTGGAGTTGGTGGTGGGCGTGCTGCTGTCGTCGGTGACCGGCTATACCCTGGCAGCCTACCATCGGGGCTGGGCGCTGTCGGTCGAGGCCGGCATGAAGTATTTCCTGCTCGGCGCGCTCACCAACACCCTGCTGATGATCGGCGTCACCCTGCTGTTCGGGCTGTTCGGCACCACCGATTACGCGGCCCTGGCCGCCGCCACCGCTGCGCCGGTACAAGGGATGACGCTGCTCGCGCTGGCTTTGATCGTGGTCGGGGTGGCATTCAAGCTCGCCGCGGTGCCGGCCCACGCCTGGATGCCCGACGTGGCCGAGGGCGCGCCGCCGCCGGCCGCGGCGTTTCTCACGATCGCGCCCAAGATCGGCGCCGCCATCGCCCTGGCCCGCATTCTGAGCGTCTTCCCGGCCGAGACCATCGCCTGGCGGCCGCTGATCGCCGCGCTGGCGGTGGCGACCATGACGCTCGGCAACCTCGGCGCTCTGGGGCAGAACGACGTGCGCCGGCTGCTGGGCTGGTCGTCGGTCTCGCAGTCCGGCTACGCGCTGATGGCGGTGACCGTAATCGGCTTAAGCGAACGGGCACTGCCGGCACTGCTGTTCTTTCTGGCCGGTTACGCGGTCGCCAACCTGGCCGCGTTCGCCGTGGTCACCCAGCTGCGCGGGCGCACCGATCTGGCCCACTACCGCGGTTTGGCCGGCGAGCGGCCCTTGATCAGCGCAGTGCTGGTGCTGAGCTTCCTGTCGCTGGTGGGCATCCCGCCGCTGGCGGGATTCGTCGGCAAACTCACCCTGTTCGTGGCCACGATCGACGCCGGCTATGCTTGGCTGGCGGTGGTCGCGGTGATCAATACCGTCGTCTCGCTGGTCTATTATCTGCGCGTACTCGCGCCCATGTATTTCCACGAAAGCCCGGCGCCCGTGGCGATACTGGGACGCTGGGCCACGAGCGGGCTAGTAACCGCCAGCCTGCTGATTGTGGCGCTCGGCATCGGCGCCGAGAATTTATTAGCCGCGCTGGGCTACGCTAGCTTGTTACCGTGACGCCGTGACCTGCCAGGAATCGGCCCCGGCAAACGCCTGCACTTCAAATCTTTCCGTGAACGCAGACGGCTTCGTATCCAGGTCGGTGGCTTGAGCTTTTCGACCCCAGGGGCGGGTAGCCGCCCAGCCAGCCCGGGTGCTGGACCGTGCCATCGAAAAAGCTCGTGGTCTTGAACAGCTCGAAGCGGCCGTGCCGGACGTCAGCGGCATTTGCATGGTATCGAAATGGAAGCCGATCTCGGCCGCGGCCTTGAGCATATACAGATGGAAATGCGGATCTTAGTGGCCGATAAAGCCGATGTAGCGGATCTTGCGGCCTTTTGGGCCTCCACCAGAGCGGGCCATGGAGTCGTCCCTGAAAAGACGCGATCGGGGTCTTCATAGCGCTGGAGTTCGTGGTGCTGGACGAGATCGATGTGCTCGGTTTGCAGGCGTTGCAACGAGGTCTCGAGCTGGTCGGTGGCCGCTTTACTTGGTGCGGCCGTCGATCTTGGTCATCAAAAAGACCTTGTCGCGGTAGTTGTCCTGCGCCAATGCCCGGCCCATCAGTTTTTCGCTGCGGCCGTGGTGGTGGTCCCAACTGTTGTCCATGAAATTGATGCCGCGGTCGATGCCGGCGCATGCTCGCAGCCGCGGCGATGAATGTGTCGTCGGTATCGGTGATCTCAACGCGCTGCGGCTACGGCGGGCCGCCTTGTGACGCGGAATGCGGCGTATAGCTGTTGATGTCTGCGAGGCCGCATTTTCAACTCAGACATTGATCGCGAATCACGTCAAAGGACACGGGAGTCAACTCACGAAACGGCAAAATCGTACGCTAACTGCGACGCTTGTCCGCAGCGTATCGGCAACGCTAGTCGTGATTCGCCAGCGCCTTGACGATGCGGCAATCTTCGATCCGCCCCCCATGGCAGGCATGGACCATATACTCCAATGAATTTTCCAACACTTGCAAGGTCGCAAGCTTGGCGCGTACGACTTCAAGGTGCTTTTTCGCAAGTTGGGCCACGTCTTCACAGGAAGCGTCACTCTGATCCGCATGGGTCAGCAGCGCGCGTACATCGTCTTGGCTGAACCCTAGTTCCCGGCAACGCTTGATGAACGTGAGCCGTTCGACGTGTGACGGGCCGTAGTGGCGCTGGCCACCCTCACTGCGGCCCGCTTCCGGCAGCAAACCTATATCGCCATAGTAACGGATCGTGGCCGCCCCCACGCCTGTGCGTCGAGCCAGATCGCCGATACGCAGATCGGATTGCGTCATGAATACCTCGCGCTTGAAGCTCTAGCAACTAGAGGATTCACTGTGCGGTTTCTGTCATCCGCTGGCAAATCAAGCGTAGGAAGATCGCGTGTGCAAGCAAGCCTTGATCAGCCATGTGTCGGCGCGCAACGCGACAGTATTTTCGGGCATGTGCGCGGTGTATGCCTTGGCGTTGCTTGTTGGCGCCGTCCTGCCGCTGGCTTTCGCGCCGTTGGGTTGGTATTGGCTAGCCGTGCTGTCGCCGGCTGTTCTATTCCTACTGGCCGCCCGTCTACCGAAACGCCAGGCGCTCTGGGCGAGCTATTTCTTCGGTCTGGGTTACTTCGGCGTAGGCGTGTCCTGGGTGTTTATCAGCATCAGTCGCTACGGCAGCGGACCTGTGACTGCCATGCTCGTCACTGTGGGCTTTGTGGCCTTGTTGGCCTTGTTCCCGTGGTCAGCGGTGTTTCTCGTGCGCACCTTATGCCCGCGGATGGGTGGTTTCGCAC
Source organism: Lysobacterales bacterium (assembly GCA_002715985.1). Taxonomy (GTDB): domain Bacteria; phylum Pseudomonadota; class Gammaproteobacteria; order Nevskiales; family Salinisphaeraceae; genus Salinisphaera. Next base: position 11,693 of record PBAO01000039.1, read on the forward strand.
TGTGGCTTGGATTGCCGGCGGCATGGGTATTGAGCGAATGGGCCCGGCTCTGGTTCCTGACCGGCTTTCCTTGGCTCTTTCTAGGTTACAGCCAGATCGGCACACCGCTTGCCGCAATCGCACCGGTGTTTGGCGTGCTGGGCGTGAGCTTTGTGGTGGCCGTGATGGCAGGGGCTCTGGCGTGGACGGCGCTTCGTTTCAGTTTGCGGCGCCTGGCCATCGCCAGCGGCGCACTGGTCGCGCTATTGATCGGCGCAAGACTGCTTGATCGTGAATGGACCGAGCCGGTAGCCAAGCCACTGTCCATCGCACTCGTGCAGGGGAATGTGGAACAAGACAGGAAGTGGAAGCCGGAGGCGCTCGCGTTCACCTTGAGGCGCTATCGAGCGCTTACCCAACCCTACGCGGGAACCGACCTTATCGTCTGGCCGGAAACCGCCGTGCCGGCGTGGTTCGGTCAAGCCTCTGAATATTTAGACCGATTCCAAACACGCCTCGGCGCACGCGGATCGACCCTGATACTCGGGATTCCCGTGCGCACCGACCAAGGCCAGGCATACAATGCCGCCGTCAGTTTGGCTCGTCCGCGTCGGTTCTATTACAAGCGCCATCTGGTGCCCTTCGGTGAATACGTCCCACTGCGCGGACTCGTCGGCCCATGGCTCAATATCCTGGGCGCGCCGGTAGAAGACTTCAGTGCAGGCCAGCGACCGCGACTGCTATATGCCTCCGGCGTGCCCATCGGTGCATTGATTTGCTTTGATGTGGCGTTCGGCGCTGAAGTCGCCGACCTGCTCCCGGCCGCGCAGTTGTTGGTCAACCTGAGTAACGACGCCTGGTTCGGGGATTCCCTCGGGCCGCATCAACATCTGCAAATTGCGCAAATGCGCGCCATTGAGACTGGGCGTCCGCTCTTACGTTCAACCAACACCGGCCTCACGGCCATGATCGACCACAACGGTCAAGCGCTGGCCCGCGCGCCACAGTTCGAGTCGACTGTTTTGCCGGCAGAGGTTACACCGCGCACGGGGACCACGCCCTACGTCCGCTGGCGGGACAAGCCGGTACTGGCTTTCATTGGGATCGCGCTGAGCATGCTCGTTTGGGCAGGGAAAAGGCAAAGGGATTCTTCGCGCTGACTGCTTGACCCTTTAGTTGCTAGAGGTTTTATCGTCGCTATATGTTCAACAGAGTCGGTGCACGATTGCGCCGGTGGAGGTAACACGCGATGGCCGATTGCGGCTGTGAATTCGAGGCCGAAGACCAGGCCCAACAAAAGGCGCTCTACTGGCTGCTGGCGATCAATGGCGTCATGTTTCTGGCTGAATGCGGGATTGGTTTGCTGGGCGGCTCCACCGCGCTGATCGCCGATTCACTCGACAACTTCGCCGATGCGGCGGTTTGTTCTGCCGGGCTGTATGCGGTGGGGCGCGCCGTCCATCACAAGGCGCGCGCGGCTTCCATTGGCGGCGTTGTGCAGATATTGCTCGCTTTGTTCGCCTTGGGCGAAGTGGTCCGGCGGACCGTTATGGGCAGCGATCCCGAGCCCGCCTACATGATAGCGATGGGCTTGGCGGCACTTGTCGCGAATATCACGTGTTTGCTCATCATCGCCCGCCATCGGGAAGGCGGCGTCCATATGCGCGCGAGTTGGATCTTTTCGGCCAACGATGTGATCGCCAATGTTGGCGTCATTGTCGGCGGCGCGCTTGTCTACTACTTCGACACGCGTTACCCCGACCTCATTATCGGTCTGGTCGTTGGTTTCATCGTCCTACGCGGCGGTGTCCGCATCCTGAAGGACGCGCGCAAAACGCGAGACGAACTTCAGGCATCGTCGCCCACGGGAGCCCTTTGACGTGGCGATATATACGTGCACTGCGAACAGGAGTCACAGCTCGTGTCTACGGGGTCGATAGGCGGCACGCTGAAAAGTGCTAGCCCGACCGACAAGCTGCGGTGGCTGGGGTTGTCTCTTGCGCTGCTGCTCGTAGATCAAGCAGCCAAGTACGCGGCCAGCACCTATCTTGACTATGGTGAGCGCAGAGCCGTCACAGAGTTTTTTAGCTGGACACATCTACATAATACGGGTGCCGCATTCAGCTTTCTGGCCGATGCGGGTGGGTGGCAACGGGCATTCCTGATCGGTGTCGCCGTTGTCATATCGGCCTTTCTGTTGCGCTGGCTGTGGCGCGGGGTGACTTCGCAAGGTCAAGGGATCGCGCTCAGTGCGATTTTAGGCGGTGCGCTGGGCAACTTGACGGATCGCCTGCTACGCGGCTACGTCGTGGACTTTCTCGATTTCCATTTCGCACAGTACCACTGGCCGGCATTCAACCTGGCCGACGTCTGGATCACAACCGGCGCTGCATCACTGATGTGGGCACATGCAAGATACCGCGAGTGAGCGTATCGGCCCGATCGCTGAGTCCCGGCTCGGGCTGCCCGAATCCCCACCGCTGGCCGGGCACGCTAGAGTAATTTTGAATGACAAGTACGGCTCGATACCTGAATCTCTACCGACCAAAAGCATGGAAAACACCATGAAGCTATTCGTAGCATTGCTGTTGAGCCTGCTTGGCTCCATTATCGGGATCGCCCCTGCCGCGGGACAGACCGGCCCGGGCCGCATGGGCGACGGCGGTCTGATGAACGGATCAATGATGCAATGCGGCATGATGGGTGGCCCGATGATGGCCGCGTGGGTGCTGTTTGCACTTCTCGTGTTGAGCGTATTGGTGCTCGCCGTGGTGGCGCTGATCAAATACCTGCGTAGCTGATGACGACTATCGACCCCAGACGCCGCATGCTATTGCGTTGCGTGGGCGGCCTTGCGGGTATCACCGCTTTGACGCCCACAGCTCTGTTGACGGCGTGTAAAGACAACGCGGCCGCGGGTACGAAACGCGAAGGCGCGGGCCATTACGGCCTCGAAAATGGCCCCTTCGACGTCGACATTCGGCTGCGCGCGCGTCCGGATACCGTGCCCATTTTGCCCGGCACGCCAAGCGAAGTCTGGCGCTACACGGCCGAACTGCGTAATGGCCCCGCGGATACCATCACCCCGGTGGGCGACAGCTACACCGGGCCGCTGATCCGGCTGCGCCGCGGCCAGCGTTTCCACGCCCGGTTGGAGAACAGCCTGCCGGAGGACACCACCGTGCATTGGCACGGGCTGCACGTGCCGCCGGATGTGGACGGCCAGCCACGGCTGCCGATCAAGCCCGACGAAGCCATGACCGTAGCCTTCGATGTGCGCGACCGCGCCGGGCTGTATTGGTACCACCCGCACCCGCATGGACCGGACGGCGGCCGGGTGGGCTTTCAAAGCTATGCGGGTTTGGCCGGCCCGCTGGTCATCGAGGACGAGGCCGAGCGCGCCCTGGGGCTGCCGGCCGGGGATCAGGAAATGATCCTGGTTCTGCAAGACCGCCGCTTCGCCGGCGACAACGAGTTGACCTATATCGGCAGCGGCATGGGCACCATGATGACCCGCATGCGCGGCTTTCTCGGCGACCGCATCCTGGTCAACGGACAACCGGATAGCGCACGCGAAGTCGCCACCCGGCCGTACCGTCTACGAATACTCAATGGCTCCAACTCGCGCATCTACAAACTGGCCTGGAGCGACGGCCGGCCCATGACTGTGCTCGGCACCGACGGTGGCCTGCTGGCGGCGCCGCGCCAATATCCCTTCGTGGCCCTGGCGCCGGCCCAGCGCATCGATCTGTGGGTGGATTTATCCGCAAACGACCCCGGCGATGAACTGCGCCTGCTCAGCGACAGCTACCAGGCCGGGATGATGGACAACATGATGGGCGGCGGAATGATGGGTAGCGGCATGATGGGCGGCGCAGACCTCCCCGCAGGCACACGCGTCCCGTTACTCGCCTTGCGCGTAACACGGCGCGAACGCGGCAAGGAACGACTGCCTGAACGTCTCGCCGAGGATTTGCAGACGCCACCGGTCGAGCGCGACACCCCGTTGCGCCGCTTCAAGTTGGGCATGGTCATGATGCGCGGCTTCGCCATCAACGGCCGCCGGTTCGAAGGCGCCACCGTGGCCGACCACGAAATCGTGCCCCTGGGACACACCGAGGTCTGGGAATTTGTCAATGACTCCATGATGCCGCATCCCATGCACGTGCACGGGCTGCAGTTCGCGGTCGTCGGGCGAGAGCAAATCGGCGGCCGCCGGGGCTGGAGCGGTCTGGCGGCCGGACTGGTCGATTCCGGGCTACACGACACGGTGCTTGTGTTGCCGGGCGAACGCGTGCGTGTCGCGTTGACCTTCGCCGACTTCGAGGGGCTTTATTTGTATCACTGCCACAACATGGAACACGAGGATAACGGCATGATGCGTTACTACCGCGTTCGTTCATAAACCGAGTTACTATCGTGTATAAAAAACCTCGACTCCGTACCTGAGGGTTCCCCACAACTCATGATCTTGCTGGACAAGAAGCAGCAAGGTCTCGCAGTTCGACCCATGGAGGTCGAGTGATGCGGGTCAGGCGCTGATTCGTCTGACGTAGGTGTTCCCA
>PBAO01000040.1 GCA_002715985.1 Lysobacterales bacterium
CAGGTGCCCGCTGGCCAGCTCGTCGGCGAAGGCGAAGACCAGCTTGTTCTGCCATTGCCAGGGATGGACCGGCATATACAGATAGGCGTCGCCGTCGAGCCCCTGCTCGCTCAGTTGGTGGGCAAACCGCTCGCGGGTACAGGCATCGAGCTCGCTTGCCAGATGCCCCTCGATCGTGCGGTCTGCCGCGGCGGCCACGCTGAGCCGGCTGCGATGTGCGGCCACCCAGATCAGGCGGATCGGCGTGGCGGCCTCGGGGGCAAAGGCCAGAAAATCGCTGCCGGAAAAGCCCATGCGCCCGTTGTTGGCCACGAACGCCGGATGCCCTTCGGTCATCGCGGCTTCGATCGCCTGAAAATCGGCGCCGGGGAAATCGGCCGCTTTCAAATGGGCGTTGGCTCGCTTGTAAGCCGCGCTGTACCGCGTCGAGGCAATCTCTTCGAGATAGAGCGATAGCACACCGTCGGCCATGCCCAAGGTGTCGCGAAAATCGATCAGCAGCCGGGCGGCATCCACGGGCGCGGGCGAGTCGTGGTCGGTACAGACCACCGACTCGGGCCGTATATCCCAGTGCCAGAGAGCAAAGCGCCGGGCACTGAAGCGATAACTCCGGGTGCCGTCGTCACTTGTCAGCGCGTAGACCTCGTCACCAAGCGCGACCGGCTCGAACAGGCCCTCGTGAGTGAACTCGGACAGTATCTTGGCCACGAGCCCGCGATCGGCGGCCTGCCAGTGTGCGGGCTGGATATGCGCAATACAGCGGGCCGCTGCGGTGATCGGTTGGCCGGTCATGACGGGTCTCCGGATGGGGGCCATTGCGCGTGGCGGGCACGCGTGAGATACGAAAGCAGGGCCGTTTTTTCACCGGTGTCGATTGCGCGTTCGACCACGAACCCGGCGCGAGCGTTCAGGCGATGAATACCGGTGTTGTCGATATCCGGCTCGACGACGATGCGCTCGGCCGCGGTGCAGGCAAAGATCGTGTCCACCACGAACGAAAAGACCGCCCAGGTGAATCCGCGCCGGCGCGTTGTGGGCGGGGCGATGAGAATATGCATGCCGAGATCACCGGCGGCCACGTCGTAGAAACGCCCGATGACATCGGCCGCCGGGGCATAGCATTCGACAAGAAACGTCGGCCTGTCGTCATGGGTGCCGAGCCAGGCCTCGTGCGTCCGGGAGGCCGCGATCCGTGCGAAATAGTCGTGTGTCTCGCTTGGCGTGTTACTGCCCATGCCCCAGAAACGGGCATGCGGATCGGTCAGCCAGGCATGGGCGGTGGGCACATCGCCAGCCACCTCGAAATCGCGCAGGGCCAGCCGGCCTGTGGGCGGGGTCGGGGCGCGCTCAGCCTTCACGACGCAGACTCTCGTCGGGCGTCGCCCGGGGCTGGTGGCGCGCATCGAACGTCTGGAACGCAATGGCCTGCTCGATGGCATAGACCTCGCGTCCGGTGATCTCGGCCAGGATCACGGCGTTGCGATAACAGGCCATGCCCAGGTCCGAGGCCGTGAAACCGTGAGTGTGCAGCTCGGCGTTCTGCACGAACACCGCGCGCTCGGCCTGATCGATGGCATAGCGGCGCGTGACATCGAAACGGTTCTGGCCATCCCAGCGCAGCCGGTCGGCGATGGGCGCGAGATAGTCGGGCACCCGATGCGAAAAGCCGGTGGCCAGAACAAGCGCATCGGCCACATGCGTGAACGCCTGGCCCTGCTCGGTCTGGGTCAACGACAGATGAAAGCGCCCCGCCGCATCCTGCTGTACGTCGGTCAGGCTGGCGTTGGCCTGCAGGCCAACGCCGGTGATGCCGTGGACCTGTTTTTCATACAGCGTGTCGTAGATGGCCGCCGACAGATCGCGATCGATGCCCTTGTAGAGCGGCTTCTGGGCCACTGACAGGCGCTGGCGCGTGTGCTCGGGCAGCGCGTGAAAATAATCGATATATTCCGGCGAGGTCAGCTCCAGTGTGAGCTTGTCGTAGGCCATCGCGAAAAATCGCGGCGAGCGGGTGAACCAGTCCAGACGATCATCGGCGCCAAGACGGACCAATCGGTCATGAAAGATCTCGGCCGCGCTCTGGCCCGAACCCACGATCGCCACGGAACGAGCGCCGGCCAGCGCGTCCTGATGGTCGAGATAATCCACGGCGTGGAACACCGGGCCGTCGAGGTCCTGGCAGCAGTCCGGTACGAACCGCTCTGGCCCGGTGCCCAGCACCAGATGCCGGGCGCGATACACGTGGACAGCGCCGTTGCTGGGGGCCCGCGTGGTCACGAGATATGTGTCGCTGGCCGCGTCGTGGCTCACCCGCGTGACACAGCGATCAAAGACGATGCTGGTCAGCTGCTCGACCACCCAGCGACAGTACTGGTTGTACTCGGCGCGCAGCATGAAGAACTGTTCGCGTATATAGAACGCGTAGATACGGCCCGTGGCTTTCAGGTAGTTGAGAAAACTGTACGGGCTGGTCGGATCGGCCAGCGTGACCAGATCCGCCAGAAACGGCGTCTGCAGCGTGGCGCCCTCGAGCAGCAGCCCGGGGTGCCAGTCGAAGCCCGTGTTTTCGTCCAGGCAGATGAGATCCAGATCGGCCACCGGTTCGGCCAGTGCCGCCAGGCCGAGGTTGAACGGGCCGACGCCGATGGCGATCACGTCGTGAATATGGGAAGGCATGGCCGGGCTATCCGACATCGCAGAGCTCCCGACCGCCTACGACGGCCAGTGCCGGCACGCGATCCGCGGCCAGGCGCTCTCCGGTGCCCAGCACCCGCGTGACGATCTCGTCCATCTGGGCGGGTGTGGTCTCGGCGTTCAGGAGCGTGAACTTCAGATAGCGCCGCCCACGCACACGCGTGGCTGCCAGCATGGCCTCGCCGCGCGCGGCCAGATCGGCGCGGATGGCCTCGTTGAGTTCGTCCAGTACCTCGGGGGCCAGGCCCAGGCTCGGCCGGAAGCGAAACACGATCGTGCCCAGTTCGGGGGCATGCAGCAGATCCAGCCGCGGCTCGGCCAGCATGCGTTGATAGGTGGTGCGTGCCAGCGCACAGCCGGCATCGAACAGCCGGCCGATGGCCTCGGCACCGACGCTTCGCAGGCTCATCCAGAGTTTGAGCGCATCGAAACGGCGTGTGGTCTGGAGTGATTTGTTGACTTGATCGGGCGTGCCCGCCTCGGCGGCCTCGACCGGGTTCAGATAGTCTGCGTGATGCGTTACGTGGCCCAGATCGGCCCCGCGGGCAACGAGCAGCGCGCTACAGGCCACCGGCTGGAAGAAGGCCTTGTGGTAATCCACGGTGATCGAGTCCGCCTGGGCCAGCACCCGGGTTTCATGTCCTCGCGTGGGTGAAACGAGCAGCCCGCAGCCATAGGCGGCATCGACATGGAGCCAGGCCTGATGCCGCCGGGCCACCCGCGCCGCCCCGGATACATCGTCCAGACTGCCGAAATCGGTCGTGCCGAAGGTGGCCACCACCGCGATGGGAATCTCGCCGGCCGCCCGCGCCCTGTCCATGGCTGTTTCCAGGGCCTGGATATCCATGCGCCAGGCACTGTCCACGGCCACGGGCACCACGGCCTTCTGGCCCAGCCCGAGCAAGGAAGCCGCCTTGACGCTGGAGAAATGGCTCATCTCCGAGGCAAAGATTCGCCAGCGCGATGCCTCGGGCGGCAGCCCGTTCATCGATACGAAACCGGGCCCGTAGTGACGGGTGCTGTAGTGCTCGCGCGCCAGCAACAGCGCCATGAGATTGGACTGGGTCCCGCCGCTGGTGAATATGCCGTCGGCGCCGTTCGGCAGATGCGCGCGCTGGGCCGTCCAGGCGATCACCTTCTGCTCGATCAGCGTGGCCCCGGCGCTCTGGTCCCAGGTGTCCATCGAGGTATTGATCGCCGCGGCCACCATCTCCGCCGCGGCCGCGCTGGTGAGCACCGGGCAATTCAGATGCGCCACATACCGCGGATGATGAAAATAGATCGCCGGGTCGAGATACAGCGGGCCGAGCTCATCCAGTGCCCGGGAAAAGCCGATGCCCGGGCCATCCAGACCGATACGCTCCACCGCCGGGCGAAGCGCACTCGGCGTCGCCCCGGTACACGGCCGGCGCGCCTGCTCGATTGCCGCGGCCACGGTATCGAGCGCGGCGTGCGACTGCTCGAGCAGTTGCCGGCAGCCTCGCCGATTGACCAATGTCGCCTCTTCGATGGCGTGGTCGCGGTCAACGTCCTGACTGAAAGATAGCGCCATGATCACTCCTGGGGCGTGGCCGGGGCCGGGCTCTGTTTCAGACCCGGAACACGTGTTGCATCGCGTTGCGGAATACTCACGACACAACGCTCGTTGGGTTGTTGTCGTGTCGGCGAGTACTTAGAACCGGTAATCCAGCTGGGCGGTCACACGCCGCGCGTTGCCGTAATAGCAATAGGTTTCGCTGAAACAGGCCGCCACGTATTCCTTGTTGAAGACGTTGTTGACGTTGAGCTGCAGGCTCGCGCCGTCCAGCTGCCTGGCCCATTCGCCCAGATCGGTTCGCAACATGGCATCTGCCGTGGTGTAGCCGTCGACTTCGAGGGTTTCGGTGCCATCGGCATAGCTCTTGCCGGTGTAATTGGCGCCGACGCCGGCCTGAACATGACGCGGGAAGTCGTACCGCACCCAGAGCGAGGCCAGCTGCTCGGGCGTGCGAGCCGGCGTAGCGCCCTTGCGGGCTGTCAGCGCCTGTGCGTTGATGTTCTGCTGGTATTCCACGTCCGAGTAGCTGTAGCCCGCGATGACGTGCAGCTTGTCGTTGATATCGCCCTCGGCCGAGAACTCGACGCCGCGTGACTGGATATCGCCCACACCCACGAACACCGGGTTGGTCACCGTGGCGCGTTGCTGGATGTTTTTCTGCGTCAGGTCATACAGCGCGACGGTGAACAGCGCATCGATACCGGTGGGCTTGTACTTGACGCCGATTTCGTACTGGTCGCTTTCGACCGGATCAGAAATATTGCCGGTCTGGTCGGCCGAGAACGCGCCCGGCGAAAACCCTTCGCTATAAGCGAAATACGGGCTGAGCCCGATCTTCGACTCGTACAACACCGCGCCGCGCCAGGTGAACTTGTCGTCGCTGCGCGAGGCGATCTCGCCGCCGGCCGGCACGATCTGTCGGTCCAGATAGTCCTGGCGCCCGCTGAGAACCACGTTGAGCCCCTGCCATTCGAGCTGGTCCTGCAGATACACGCCAAGTTGTGTGGTCTCGCGCGCGTTCCAGCCGCCCTTGACCAGCGCCGAGGTCACCGGCTCGTCCTCGAAATAATTCGGATCGAACGGGTCCAGCGCGGTGGCCGTGCCGTAGGCTTCACGCGCGCGGGTATCGCGCTTCTGGTAACCGATGCCGGCCAGCAGCGTATGGCCGATCACCCCGGTATCGAAATCGAACTGGGCATGGTTGTCCAGCGCGATCGCCGAGAGATGTTCATCGGCCTCCCCGGCCGTGCGTCGCAGCGTGGGATCGGCGGGATCGGTGGCGCCATTGAGAAACCCGGTCTGATAGGTCTGCTGGAAATCCACATCCAGATCGGTGTACTGGGCCTTGGAAGTCAGCTTGATCTGGTCGTTGACGCGATGTGTGAGCTCGTAGGAATAGATATCCGTATCGCGGTCGAACTTTTCGAAGTTTTCGGCCGTATCGACGAACTCATCGTCGACCGTGCGACCGAAACGCGAACTGTTCACGCTCAGATCGTAGGGGACGGAACCATGAAAGCCGCCCTCGGGATCGCGCTGGATATAGGCATAGAGCAGCAGATTCGTATCCTCGGACAGATCCAGGCTCAACTCCGGCATGATCGTGAACCGCTGGCGCTCGACCACGTCGTACTGCGTGCTGGTGGTCTCGCCACCCACCACCAGACGATAGGCGCCGAGTGACTCGTCGGGCAGCGCGCCCTGCACATCCAGCCCGCCACCGAACGTGTCGTAGTTGCCGCCATAAAGACGCACGTGACGCCGGCTTTCCCGGCTCGGACGCTTCATCGAGTAATTGATCAGGCCACCGGGCTGCACGCGGCCATAGGTCACCGAGCTCGGCCCCTTGACCACTTCGATGCTGTCGATGAAGAACGGGTCGATCTGGACATTGCTGTAGGCCCCGGGATCGCTCTGCAGGCGCAGCCCGTTCATGAACGTGTTGTTGACGTCGCCGCCGGGAAAACCGCGGAGTGCGGCCACGGTCTGGCGCGTGGACGACCCCGACAGGCCGGTGAAGACACCCGGGGTATAACGCAGTGCATCGTTGATCGTGCGTGAGCCCTGATCGTTGATCTGCTCGCGCTGGACGATATCCACCGTCTGCGGCGTACGAATCAGCGGCGTATCGGTCTTGGTCGCTACATCAGTGGACAGTCGGGTATAGCCTTCGCCGGGCCGGATGGCCGTGGTGGTCACCGAGACCGGCGAAAGATCGGTCGTCTCGGCCGATACGGCCCCGCGTGCCGGCACCGTGTTTTCATCCAACGGCTGGCTCTCTGCCGGTGCCGCCGGCACTTGAGCCACGGCTGTTGCCGGCAGGCCGGCCGCAATAAGAAACGCGATCGGCCAAAGATGTCTGTGTGCCGTCACACCGCCTGCGTTCGTCATACCCCTCTCCCTCAATAGAAACCACGACCCGATCGAATCATCCGATCGGCCAATCGGATTCTAAATGAGAACAATTCGTATTTGCAATAAGAAGACGAGCGCCCGGCTCGGGGCGAGCGATTACGAGCGCCCCGGCCTTCTTCCCGAAGCCGGGGCAGCCGCGCGATCAGACGCCGGGAAAACGCTCCGGGGCGCGACGAGAGGGTCGCAACACGAACAGGCGCTAGTAGAAAACAGCCACGTTCTGTCGACCGACGAGGATCGGCTGTCGGTCGTGGTTCCAGATCGTCATACTCTGGCTGGAATAGCCGTCACCGATCGTCTCGGCGCGCGACTGGCAAAGCCACCAGCCGTTGGTGGTGGTCGGCGTCTCGTCCAGCAGCTCGAACTGCCAGGTCATGCTACTGACCGGCGCAGGGCCGTCGAACAGCGCCATCGAGGCCGGTGGCAATGCATCGCCGATGGCAGCCAGTGCGACGATCGTGGATTCGATGGCCCGGTCGCGATGACGCATCCAGGCCGTGAACACGGGCGCCTCGGCGCTCGACATGGGCAGCGCATCCGCGGCGCGCCGGCTATCAAAATGCCGGGCGAAGTTCGGCCCACGGTTGTGGCCTGCCTCGTCTTCGAAAAAGCCCGGGCAGTCGGCAGCGTCGGGCACGTCCGGTGCCGGCAGCCGATCGACGGCCAGCCGCGATTCACGTGTCTTGCCGAAGCAGAACGTCGCCCGTGAGGCCACGCCGGCGTCATCGCGCAGCAGATCGGCCCCGGCAAACACCGCCGATTTGCCGTAGCGCAATACGTTGGGCACCAGGCGCACGCCCGGCCCCGCGGGTGAAACGAATGCCAGCTGGGCGCTGCGCAGCGGCCCGGCCTCGGGCACGTATGACAACGCCGATTGCAGACACAGTGCAGCCGACAGGCCGCCGTAGATGGCCCGGCCCTGGAGCCAGTCCTCGGGAATCAGAAGCTCGCTGGGACCGGGCCCGGCGGCCGTTATTTCGGCGAGCAGGCGCGACAGCGGGGTGCGATCATGGGCGTTGGATACAGACTCGGACATGCAGGTTTCCGGCACAGAGCGTTTCCATACGTTAGCGTATTGTGCCCTGCCCGCACTACTGCCCCTGATCACGGGCTGTGAGCCTGGCCAGCGTATCGGCCAGTGCGGCCGGTGACTCACAGATAGTCGTGGCCCCGGCGGCCAGCAGTTCGGCCCGCCCGCCGTAGCCGTAGCTCACGCCGCAGGCCGCCATGCCGTTGGCTGTCGCTCCGACGACATCGTAACGCCGGTCTCCGATCATCAAGGCCCGGCCGGCCGCCAGGCCGTGCTTGTCCAGCACATAGGCCAGCAGATCCGTCTTGTCGCTTCGCGTGCCATCCAGCTCGCTGCCGTGGATATGCACAAAGTATTGCGACAGGCCGAAATGATCGAGAATACCGGTGGCGAAACACCAGGGCTTGGACGTGGCCACAAACAAATGCTGGCCCTCGGCCACGCGTGCGGCCAGCACGTCCTCGATACCGGGATAGACCGTGTTTTCGTAGAGCCCTACCTCGGCAAAGCGTTCACGATAGGCCGCGACAGCGGTCTCGGCCTCGTCGGCCGACAGCCCGTGGAATGCCATGAAGCCCTGCTTGAGCGGCGGCCCGATATAACAGGCCAGCGCGCGCCGATCGGCCACACGAATATCAAAGCGGGCCAGTGCGTGGGCCACACACCGCGTGATGCCCTCGAACGGATCCGTGAGCGTGCCGTCGAGGTCGAAGATCAGATGATTCAGCATACCGTGGCTGCATGTTGGCCGGCGCGGCGCCCGGTGAACAGACAGCCGCCCAGAAACGTGCCTTCCAGCGCGTTGTAACCATGATAACCGCCACCGCCAAAGCCGGCGGCCTCGCCCACGGCATACAGCCCGGGCACAGGCTGGCCTGCGGCGTCGAGCGCGCGTCCGTCGAGGTCGGCGTGCAGGCCGCCCAGCGTCTTGCGCGTGAGGATATGCAGGCGCACGGCGATCAACGGCCCGTTGGCCGGCTCGAGCATACGGTGTGGCCTGGCCACGCGAAACAACCGGTCGCCGGCGTAGCCCCGGGCGTTGTTGATGGCCGCCATCTGGGCATCCTTGCCATAGCCGTTTTCGATTTGTCCATCGCGATCGGCCAGCGTGCGTCTCAGGGCCGCGACCTCGATCCGGCCCTCGCCCGTTATCCGATTCATGCCGGCGGCCAGCTCATCGACGGTATCGGCCACGATGAAATCCGCGCCGTGTTGCTTGAAGGCCTCGACCGGCGGCGGGGCGCCCTTGGACAGCCGATTGGCCAGCACCGCGCGCCAGCTGGCCGCCGTCATGTCCGGATTCTGCTCCGAGCCGGACAAGGCGAACTCTTTCTCGATGATCTTCTGATCGAGCACGAACCACGAATACGCGTGTCCGCGGGCACGGATCGCCGTGAGCGTGGCCAGAGTATCGAAACCCGGCAGGCACGGGGCGTCGAAGCGCGCCCCGTCGGCATCCAGCCACAGCGAGGACGGCCCGGGAATGATGCGGATGCCGTGGGCCGGCCAGATCGGATCCCAGTTGGTGATGCCTTCGGTGTAGTGCCACATCCGATCGGCGTTGATGATGGCGGCCTGCCCGTCGCGGGCGGTGATATCGATCATCCGGCCATCCACGTGGTGCGGCACGCCGGAAAGCATATGCTCGGGCGGCGCGCCCAGACGCTCGACGGGCCAGTGCGCCCGCACCTTGTCGTGGTCACCGCCGATACCGCCGGCGGCCACGATCACGCAGCCGGCGCGATAGGCAAAGTCCCCGACCACTTCGCGCGACGAGCGTGCCCCGCGCACCACGTGATCCTCGGCCAGACGGCTGCCGGCGACACCGACCACGGCCCCGCTCGTGGTGAGCAACGCATCCACCTGATGCCGAAAACGAAAGACCACGCGGCCACGGGCTTCGTGCTCGGCCAGACGAGCAGCGAAGGGGGCCACCACGCCGGGCCCCGTGCCCCAGGTCAGATGAAAGCGCGGCACCGAGTTGCCGTGGCCCCCGGCATGCCCGCCGCCCCGCTCGGCCCAGCCCACAACCGGGAACCAGCGCATGCCCATGGCATGCAGCCAGGCCCGCATGGGCCCGCTGGCGAAATCCACGAACGCCTCGGCCACGGCTTTCGGCCAGGCATCCTCAGGCCGGTCGAAGGCCGCCGAGCCCAGCCAGTCGTTCAGAGCCAGCTCCGGCGAATCCTTGATCCGCCAGCGCCGCTGTTCGGGGGTGTCGATCATGAACAGCCCGCCCAGTGACCAGGGCGCCTGGCCACCGATACTGTTGGCGCCCTCCTGCTCGACCAGCCAGACCGTCCGGCCGGCATCGGCCAACTCGCAGGCGGCCACGAGCCCGGCCAGCCCTGCGCCCACGATCAACGCATCACAGTCGGTCTGCACGGCCTGGCTCCCGGGTGCTCATGCTGTCACACTAAGGCCCACGCCGGGCGCCGACCACTGATCATTGGTCGTGGGCGATCAGCCAATCGGCGATCCGCGGCCAGCTGTAACGGGCCGCGGCATCGCCGGTCAGGGCCCCGACATGACCACAGGGCAGCTCGTCGAACATCACATCGCCGCTGGCGACGACATCGGCCAGGCGTCGCGCCGAGGCCGGTGTGGCCTGTTGATCGCGTTGACCGACCACCGCCAGGATCGGCACCCGAACGGCCTCGAGCCCGACGCTCGCACCCGCCATGGGCAGGCGCCCCGTGGCCAGGGCGTTGTCGATCCAGAAATGATCGATCACATCCGCTACGAAACCGCCCGGATAAGCGGCGATGCCGTCGTTGGCGATGGTGCCCACGGCCCGGGCCCGCAGTGCGTTTTCTTCCTCGTGGCCGTCGTCCTCACCGCCGCCGGCAGCATCCATCGGGCCCCAGCGCAGGGCCAGCTCGCTCATCCAGCCGGGGGCATGGAGCAAGACCGGCGGCAGGCGCGACAACGTCATGCCCGTGGCCCGGCGCAGCCGGCGCCCGCGGGCGGCCAGCCGGCGAACGCGCGCGCCCACCGCCCCGTCGTGGTGATAGTCGACGGGCGTGGCCACGAGCACCAGATTGGCCACCAGCTCGGGCGCGCTCATCGCGGCATGACACAGCGCGAAGTGCCCACCGCCGCCCCAGCCGTGCAGGCTCAACCGGGTCCGCCCCGAGTGCACCCGCACCCGGGCCAGCATCTCGGGCAACAGGCCCGAGAAATAATCGGCCAGCCGGCGCCGATCGTCGGCTCGGCTGGGCCGGCCCCAATCAATCAGATACAGATCGAAGCCGCGGCCGGTCAGATAACGCACCAGACTGCGCTCGCCGCTCAGGTCGTACACCCCCAGGGCGATCGACAACGGCGGCACGAGCACCAGCGGCGTGCGCGGGGCGCGAGCCCCCAGCCCCGAATGCCGCGGGTAGTGACGCAGTGCCGCACCGGCACGCCGATGAATGATATCGAATGCCGCCGGCCTATCCTCCAGCGCGGGCAGCGCGTGCCAGTCGGGCGGATGAGGCGACGCCTCCGGCTTGTATCCGGCCAGGCGACGCGTTGTTTTAAGGACATGCGGCAATATCGACATCGGCCACGGCGCAACTTTCAGGTTGTCTCATCATACGACAGCTGCACGCGCGGGATGATCCCGCGCGCGCCACCGACCCGGCACTCAAACGCCGATCGAGACCGGCATCGCGCTACCCTGTCGTCTTTCCTGCCCGATTGCCGGCGCGTCATGTCCTTTGATCTGCATAGCCATTCAACGGCCTCGGACGGCCGGCTCAGCCCGAGCGCGCTTGTCGCCCACGCGGCCGATCACGGCGTGACGACCCTGGCATTGACCGATCACGACACCGTGGCCGGCCTGGCCGAGGCCAGAGCGGCGGCTGCGACACACGGGGTTCGTCTGATCAACGGGATCGAGCTGTCGGTGAGCTGGCGCGCACGCACCCTGCATATCGTGGGGCTGGCATTCGACGATACACACGCCGACCTGCTCGCCGGCATCGCCGCCCAGCAGGCCGAGCGCGCGCGCCGTGCCGCGGCACTGGTGGATCGGGTGGCTGCCCTGGGCATCGCCGAGGTGGGCCCGCGTATCAGGGCCATGGCCGGTACGGGCCAGGTCACACGGGCGCATTTCGCGCGCCTGCTCGTGGCCGAGGGGCGCGCCCATCGCGCCGCCGATGCCTTCAAACGCTATCTGGCCCCGGGGCGCCCGGCTCACGTGCGTGCCGAATGGGCGGCGCTGGATACGGCGGTGGCCTGGATACGGGCCGCCGGTGGCATTGCGGTATTCGCCCATCCGTTCGGCTACGGGTTCACCGGCGCCTGGCGTCGCCGCGCGCTGGAGGCGTTCGTCGTGGCCGGCGGCCAGAGCGTGGAAGTCGTGACCGGCACCACGACGCCGCAGCAGGAGGCCCAGATCGCACGCGATGCCCGCGCGCTTCATCTGACCGGCTCACGCGGGAGCGATTTTCACAGCCCCGATCAGTTCTGGTTGAAACCGGGGCGTCTGCGCGACCTGCCGCCCGGCATCAAACCGATCAGCGTCTAGCCGTTGGGATCACTGAGCACGGCGATTTTCTGAATGCCGGCTTTCTGCAGTGCAGCCATCGCCTTGCCGACGCGACCATAGGCCACGCCCTGATCCGCCTGGAGCTGGGCAGCCTGATCGGGATTGGCTTCGTGGGCCTTGGCCAGCGCTGCCTTGAGCTCAGGCAGCGCCAGACGCTTGTCGTCGAGGAAGTAGGCACCGCTGGCGTCAATGGTCAAGTGCAGGGGTTCGGTGGCATCGGGCGGAGCCACGGCATCGGTCTCGGGCAGGTTGACCTTCACCGCGGTGGTGGCCGCCGAGGCCGTGATGATGAACATCACCAGCAGAACCAGCATGACGTCCACCAGGGGCGTGACGTTCATCTCGGAAAGCACTTCGTTGTCGTCGTCGCTGGGCGTCATGGCCATGGGGATACCTCGTGATCAGCGCGTGGGCGCTGCGGTGGTTGTCTGGCCGACGGTGGCGGTGTCGGCGGCCACTTCATCGGACCAGGCCCCCGTCTCGCGCTTGGCGAACCCGCTCTGCTGACACAGGGCGTAGAAGTCCTGGGCGAAGTCGTTCATGTGATGTACGCCGGTCTTCATGCGGCGCACCAGAAAGTTGTAGATCAGCACCGCGGGCACGGCCACGGCGATCCCCAGACCCGTGGCGATCAGGGCGTGGCCGACCGGCCCGGCCACGGCCTCGAGCCCGGTCGCCCCTGTCTCACCGATGCCGACCAAGGCTTCCATGATGCCCCAGACGGTGCCGAACAGGCCGATGAACGGCGCGGTGCTGCCAAAACTGGCAAGCACGGCCAGCCCGCCTTCCAGGCCACGCCGCTCGCGCTCGATCTGTTGTTTGAGCACTCGCTCGAGACGCTCGCCCCGGTCGATCTGATGGGCCAGGTCGCGATTGGCCGGCGCGATGTCTCGCCCGGAGACCACGGCAAAACCGGCCCGCGCGATCGCGGCCATCGGCCCGCGGTGGGCCTCGACGACCCGCTCGCCGGCCGCCAGATCGGTGGCCTGCCAGAACGCCTTCTGAAAGCGTTTGTCGGCCCGCCGGCCACGCGCATATTGCACGAGCTTGGCCACGAGCAACGCCCAGGTGATGATCGACAGGATCACGAGCGTCCACAGCACGGCCGGGACGACGAGCCAACTCAGTTGGGTGCTCACCATGATCGAATTCTCTTAGCTGACACGAATCAATTGGATAACGAAAACTTGAACGATTGCCGGGCATAGCCGGCCACCGGCGTCCCCCCGCGCTTGGCCGGGACATAGTCGTAGTCCCGGGCAGTCTCGACCGCGCGCTGATCCAGCTCCGGATAGCCGCTGGAGGTCTCGACCTGGATCCGGCCGGCCCGGCCGTTGGGCTGAACCAGAATCAGCAGCGTGACCGTGCCCTCCTCGCGCCGACGCCGGGCCCGAGCCGGGTATTTCGGCGGCGGATTATTCAGGCTCTGAATGCCCGACCGGGCCGGCGTGACCGTCTGGCTCTGGCTCGGCTGACCGCTTGCCGAGGCCTCGCGGCGGGTACGCGCCGTCTCGGACGGTTGGCTCGCGCTCTGGCTGCTGCTCGGCGACGGCTCGGGCTGAGGCTTCGGCTCGGGCTTGGGTTCAGGCTTCGGCTCAGGCTGGGGTTCTGGTTCCGGTTCCGGCTGGGGCTCTGGCTCCGGTTCCGGCTTGGGTTCTGGTTCCGGCTCGGGCTTCGGCTCCGGTTTCGGTTTGGGGTCGGGTTTCGGTTCCGGCTTAGGCTCGGGCTCTTGTTCTTGCGGTTCTTCCTTGGCCGGCTCGACCGCGTTGTCATCGACCACGGGGGGCTGGTTCGCGGGTTCGGGCTTGGGCGTTGTCTCGGGTTCGGGGGCCTGCAGCGTGATCTCTACCGGCGGCGGCCCCCCGATCGGCCGGGTGCTGGCCGGGGTGATGTCCTGGTGCGACAACCACCACCACAGCCCGACGTGCACGGCCAGCGAGCCGGCGATCAGGGCCGCGATCTCCCAACCGCGCAGACGGCGCTCGCCGGTATCGGCCGATCGAGGATAGAGAGTGTCGTCGCTCATTCAGAACCAGGGCTTACAGGCATCAAAACAACACATCGAAACCGAACGAAACACACACGCCGAGCCGTGCGCCGGGCATCACTATACGACAACACCCGGTCTTTTTGAGAATGCGTCTCAATTACGACATATCAAGCACGAGAGAGTTCCGGCAGGCAACGGCGCTCTGGTGCTCGATTTAGTTATCATATAACAATTTCTTGGATACAACACGAAGGTCGAATTGTATCCAATTGGCCGAGCGGGCCAGATGGGACACGTCATTCGTGCCCGAGTCGTCATGACCGACCGCCCTGTCTATGCCACGCCGCGCGGTGGTCTGCCCCCGCAGACCCAGCGCACCCGCGATCGCGCCGTGTTCACGCCGGCCTATGCCGTGATCCCGAATTCGGTCATGCGCGATATCGTGACCAGCCGGCTGCCGGGCTGGCAGAACACGCAGGCCTGGATACTGGCCCGTCCGCTGAGCGGCTTTGCCGAAACCTTTGCCCAGCTTGTGTTGGAGATCGGCCCGGGGGGCGGCAGCGATACGCCCGAGCCGGAGCACGGCGCCGAGGGCGTGTTGTTCGTGCTGGCCGGCACGCCCACGCTCGCGCTCGACGGCGCGCAACATACGCTGACGCCCGGCAGCTATGTCTTCATCGGCCCGAACAGCGCATGGTCGATCGCCAACGACACCGATACCCCGACGTGCCTGCAGTGGATCCGCAAGCGCTACGAGCCGGCTCCGGACGTGGCTGCGCCGGCCAGTTTCGTCAGCCACGATCAGAACGTGACGCCCGAGCCAATGCCCGACTGTGACGGCGTCTGGGCAACGACCCGTTTCGTCTCGCCCGACGACCTATCGCACGACATGCACGTCAATATCGTGACCTTTCAGCCGGGCGGCGTGATTCCGTTTTCCGAAACCCACGTCATGGAGCACGGCATCTATGTGCTACAGGGCCGGGCGCTGTACCAGCTCAACGACGACTGGGTCGAGGTCGAGGCCGGTGATTTTCTCTGGCTGCGTGCCTTCTGCCCGCAAGCCTGCTACGCGGCCGGGCCGGGGGCGTTTCGGTATCTGCTCTACAAGGATGTGAATCGGCATCCGTCGCTGTCACTAGGCGGCGCGTCCTCATGAGCGAGACATGCGCCGTATCGATCGATCAACGCATGCGTGCCGATATCGCCGAGGCGATCTTCGACCAGCGCATGGCCCCCGGCACCCGTCTGTCCGAAGCCGGCCTCGGCGAAATCTACGGCGTATCGCGCACCGTGGTGCGCAAGGCCCTGTTTCATCTGGCGGCCGACAAGCTGGTGGATATCCGGCCCAACCGCGGGGCGATCGTCTGGCAGCCGAGCCCGGCCGAGGCGCATGAGGTGTTCGTTGCCCGGCGCGTACTCGAGACCAGCCTGCTGGCCGAAGGCCTGGCACGAATGACGGAGACCGATCATGCAGCGCTTGACCGGATCCTGGCCGCAGACATCGCCGCCCACGAGGCCGGTGACCGCCAGGCGATGATCCGTGCCTCGGGCGATTTTCATCGACGCCTGGCTGCACCGGCGAACAACAGCGTGCTGCTGGCCTTTCTCGACGAGCTCATCGGGCGCTCGTCGTTGATCATTGCACTTTACGAAGCCCGCGATGCCGCGCCCTGCTCTCATCACGATCACCAGGCCCTGCTGGCCGAGATTGCGACCGGCGACGTGGCCCGCGCCCAGGCCGCGCTGGCCGAGCATCTGCGCGATTGCCAGAACCGACTGGTGCTTGATGCACCGAGCGCTGAAACGCCGGCTCTGGCCGATCTTTTGCACCGCCCGCGCCGAGCCTGACCCCGTTACCCATTACGAGACCTGTCCATGAATGACTATCCCCGCGACATGATCGGCTACGGCGCCACGCCCCCCCAGGCCGCCTGGCCGGGCGGCGCGCGTCTGGCCGTGCAGTTCGTCATCAACTACGAAGAAGGGGCCGAGAACAACATCCTGCACGGGGACGACGCCTCGGAGAGCTTTCTCTCGGAGATGGTCGGCACCGATGCCCGCCCCGGCGTGCGCCACATGAGCATGGAATGGCTTTATGAATACGGCAGCCGCGCAGGCGTCTGGCGCCTGCTGCGGCTGTTTTCCGAGCGCCGGATGACGGCCACGGTGTTCGCCGTGGGCATGGCCGTGGAGCGCCACCCCGAGGCCGTGCGCGCCATGGCCGACGCCGGCTTCGAAATCGCCTGTCACGGCTGGCGCTGGATCGATTATCAATACGTGGACGCCGCCACCGAGCGCGCGCATATCGACAAGGCCGTCGCGGCGATCGAGAACGCCACCGGCCAGACGCCGGTGGGCTGGTACACCGGGCGCTGCGGGCCCAATACCCGGCGCCTGGTCGCCGAGCACGGCGGTTTCCTCTACGACGCGGACTCCTACGCCGACGACCTGCCCTACTGGGAGACGCTCGGCTCGGCCGAGAACCCGATGGACCAGCTGATCGTGCCCTACACGCTGGATACCAACGATATGCGCTTCGTGGCGCCGCAAGGCTTCAATAGCGGCACCCAGTTCTACGACTACCTGCGCGATGCCTTCGACGTGCTCTATGCCGAGGGGGCAACCACGCCGAAGATGCTCTCGATCGGTTTGCACTGTCGTATCGCCGGGCGCCCGGGGCGGGCCGCCGCGCTGGCGCGATTCTTGGATTACGTACAGGCCCACGACGATGTCTGGGTCTGTCGGCGCGACGAGATCGCACGGCACTGGCGCGCCCATCACCCGGTGCGCTGACGCGCGCCGGTCTTTCGGAGGAGATCATCATGTCGAACACACGTCTCGAAAAGAAGACGACGACATTCACCGGCCGCCCACTCACGCGCCACGCTTTTGCACCCTATGGCGATGTGATCGAGGCCGGCGATACGCCGTTGGCGATCAATCAGGGCATGGGCGCTCGGCATCTGGAGCTGGCCACACCGGCCCTAACCCGCGAGGGCGGCCGCCCGGCCATCAGTCTTGTGGACTGTATCGCCGAACCGACCCCGGTCACGCTGCGCCTGATGGAACGCCATCCGCTGTCCAGCCAGGCGTTCGTTCCGCTGGCCGGCCAGCGTTATCTGGTCGTGGTCGCACGCGCCGGTGCGCCTCCCGGCCCCGACGATCTGGCGGTGTTTCTGGCCACCGGCGATCAGGGCATCAATTACCACGCCGGCGTCTGGCATCACCCGATGATCGCGCTGGATCGCGATTGTCGCTTCGTCGAGGTTCATCGCGGCGGGCCCGGAGCCAACTGTGACGAACACGGTCTGCCCGTCGGCCTGAAAGTGGCCGTGGCCGCGGAGCGCGCGACATGAGTGCGACCCGCCTTGATGCCTCCCCGGCCGACGCCCGGCCCCAAGCAGGCGCCGATGAGTTCCCCAGCCCCCGGCTTTACAACAACGATCTCGCGCCGGTCTCGCGCCACAACCGGCCGTGGCAGGCTTATCACGTGTTCACGCTCTGGGCCAACGATGTCCACAGCCTGGGCAATTACACCTTTGCCATCGGCCTGTTTGCGCTGGGCCTGGGCGCCTGGCAGATCCTGCTGACCTTCGCTCTCGGCGCCGCTGCCCTGTTCGTGATGCTCACGCTCTCGGGCTTTGTCGGCGAACGCACGGGGGTGCCCTTTCCGGTGCTCGGGCGTATCGCCTTCGGCATCCGCGGTGGGCGTCTTCCGGCGATCGCCCGTGGCGTGGTGGCCATCGTCTGGTTCGGTATCCAGACCTATCTGGCCGCGGCCGTGCTCAGCGCGCTCTTGTTGACGTTGTTCCCGACGCTTGCGGCCCTCGAGGCACGCGAGGTGCTGGGGCTTTCGCTGCTGGGCTGGGCCTCGTTCGCGCTGCTGTGGCTGGTCCAGGTGGCCATCGTGGCACGCGGCATGGCCATGGTGCGCCGCTACGTGGCCTTTGCCGGGCCGATCATTCTCGTGACCATGCTCTCGCTGGCCGCCTGGGTGTTCGTCGAGGCCGATTTCACGATCGCGACCTCGATCGACGCGCCGCTCACCGGCATGGCCATGTGGCAGAAGATCGGCGCCGGGGCCGCGCTCTGGGTGGTCATCTATGGCACGTTCGCGCTCAACTTCTGTGATTTTACCCGCTGTGCGGCAAGCCCCGCGGCCATCGTGCGCGGCAATCTCGTGGGCATTCTGCTCAACATGATGGTCTTTGCGGCCATCGTGGTCGTGCTGGCCGGCGCCCAGTTCGCCATCGACGGGCGCATCATCGCCAGCCCGGCCGATATCGTGGCGAGCATTCCGGATACCGGCTGGCGTATCGCGGCCTCGTTGTCGCTGATCGTGCTCACGATCGCGGTCAACCTGGTGGCCAATTTCATCGCCCCCATTTATATGCTGGCCGATCTGGCCCCGCGCATTCTCGACTTCAAGCGCGCCGGGCTGCTGAGTGCAGTCCTCGGCGTGGTGATTCTGCCGTGGAATCTGTACGACAGCCCGCTGGTCATCGAGTATTTCCTGGGCGGCCTGGGCGCGATCCTGGGCCCGTTTTTCGGCGTGATCATGACCGACTACTGGTGGGTGCGCCGGGCCCGCGTGAACGTGCCCGACCTCTACAGCACCGCGACCAGCGGCGACTATCATTATCGTAGCGGCATCAATTTGCGTGCACTGGCGGCCCTCATACCCGCCGCTCTGATCGCGGTGGCGATCGGCCTGTTGCCGATGTTCGCCGCCGCGGCCGGCTTCTCTTGGTTCATCGGCGCCGTGATCGCCGGCCTGCTTCATGCCTGTCTCATGCCCCGCGGGACGCGCT
The DNA here is from genome assembly GCA_002715985.1 of Lysobacterales bacterium. GTDB lineage: Bacteria > Pseudomonadota > Gammaproteobacteria > Nevskiales > Salinisphaeraceae > Salinisphaera. Next base: position 19,018 of record PBAO01000040.1, read on the forward strand.
ATCGCCAGCAAGACGGCGAAGCCATCGCGCGCGACGGCGTCTGACGCCCACCACTTATAAGACGGACTCCATGCGTATTCTGTTAGCCAACGTCAATACGACCGAATCGATGACCCGGGCCATTGCCCGGCAGGCCCGCCGGGTCGCCCTGCCCGATACCCGGATCGTGCCGATCACGCCGATGTTCGGCGCCGAATCGGTCGAGGGCAATTATGAAAGCTATGTGGCCGCCGTCGCGGTCATGGAAACCATCCGTGCCTACGATGGCCCGTATGACGCCATCGTGCAGGCCGGCTACGGCGAGCACGGCCGAGAAGGCCTGCAGGAGCTGTTCGATGTGCCGGTGGTGGATATCACCGAGGCCGCCGCGGCCACCGCGATGTTCGTGGCCCACAAGTACTCGGTCGTCACCACGCTGGATCGCGCCGTGCCGATGATCGAGGACCGCCTCAAGCTGGCCGGCCTGGCCGATCGACTGGCCTCGGTGCATGCCAGCGGCCTGGCGGTGCTCGAACTCGAACACGACCCACAGGCCGCCATCGATATCATTGTCGAAAAAGCCGCCTACGCGGTCGAGCACGACCGGGCCGAGGCCATCTGTCTGGGCTGTGGCGGTATGGCCGGCCTGACACAGGCCGTGATCGAACGCACCGGCGTTCCCGTCATCGACGGCGTCTCGGCCGCGGTGAAACTGGCCGAGGGCCTGGTGTCCCAGGGCTTGTCGACATCCAAGACACGCACGTATGCCCCGCCGCGGCCCAAGACGTTCAAGAACTGGCCACCGGCACGCTGACCGATCGATATCGAGAAGAAAAAGAATGGTCGGGGCAACAGGATTTGAACCTGTGACCTTCTGCTCCCAAAGCAGACGCGCTACCAAGCTGCGCCATGCCCCGACGGGCG